>CP003083.1:2765492-3072769 GCA_000306725.1 Methanolobus psychrophilus R15
GATGGATACTGAATATAGGTCCATTGTAAATGGTCAATACGAAAAGTGTGTGGATGCTGATGAGCTGGATTTGATCCGGTTCATGATAGGCGGTATTGACTCAAAGTAAAGCTGGGGAAAACCGGACAATGAAGGGGGCTTCATATGACCAGAAGGGACGGTACGTCGTGTGAGTACTGTGGCACCGGGCTTAAGAGACAGTTTGTAGGATCGAATGTGTTCTACTACTGTAAAAGGTGCGGCAGGATCACTTCAGGAAACGACATTACCTTAGTAGGATCAGATTGTAGTATGGTGGGAGCATGTGTGTAATAGAAACGATGGGGTACTCGAAAGAGAACAAGTTAATGTACTGTACCAGTTGCATCATTTATAGGAAAACGGGTAAGTGCGAATATCTCAGGTATCTTGAGTCAAAGGTCACAGTTGACCTTGCAAAAGATCTGGTTCAGGAGATGTCTGCCACAGATTGCGGTCTTTAATAAGGGCTTCTTCCAGGGACGTGTGTGTCACTGGATGAACCAGTCTACATAGGCCATGATATCTCTTTTTTGCCATTCGTGCAGCTTAGGCGGGCTATCCTTGCGGGAAGCATCAAAAAGAGCTTCAAGCTGCTCTCTGTCAAGTACATGAACTTTGTACTTTCCACCGGCACTATCGCGGATGAAGTATCCAGGCTCCATGGAATCCGATTTCTTCCACATGCTTATCTTATCGTAATTCCATAATGTATTAGCCCATTCTGCAAGCTTGCGTATGTGCTCATCAGTAACACCCGCAACATCCCCTATTATTGTGCAATGCTTACCGTTTTTTGTAAGCTCAAGGCTATTCTCACTTCGTATAATAAGTTCCATGGTTTCACATATTAGAATTTAATAAGTCCTATAATAGTATTGTGATGCCCTTTTGATATTGTCAGGAAAAATAGTAAGACCCCTGTAATTAAGATACAGGGATCAACTGGTAAAGTTACTTATTTTTCGGAGGCCAGTTCTTCTCCAGCCAGCCTGGTATACGGCCTGAGTCCGCGGGACCTATAAGTACCCTGGATCCGGTCTCATCCTCAACATCTCCCTGCAGGCGTGCTGAAAGTCCAGGCAGGATGATGGTGTTGTGGGATGTGTCATCTTTCATATTGAATCCGGAGTCTTCGATTCCCTTCTTTATTTTGGCAGCCGTAAGCTGGCCACCTGCCACAGCAGCCTCAACACCAATTCCGTCAGTGTCGATAGCCCAGAGGAAGCAGTCTATCTTGTTGGAGGATATGTCGCTCTCCACAGTATAGTATGTAAGGGCGAAGTTGGTAGTCACGAACACAGGTGAATCCTTTGTAGGGGACCCGATCTTGTACATTCCGGGGTCAACGGTCACAGGTTTTCTCGGGTCTGTGTATATCGTATCACGGATGTGCAGTTCCGGCAGCATCGCATAAGGTTCGATGCTGTGGAGGATCATTATGTCTCCGTACTTTATGGTGAACACTGAAGCGACAACAGTCTCCCAGTAGGACGCGCTTACGGGATCGTCGTGGACCATCCATGCGGTTAGCGGTACTGCCATGAGCGGGTATGCTATCTCCCGGTCGCCGTCTATACCTGCCCTGCGTATCTTGATGAAGTTACTGAAAGTTTCCTTAAGCTGCTTTCCTGAGGGGAATGTTCCCGGGTCGAGCACAAGTTTCTCGATACCCATCTCGGCAAAGGTCTTTGCGAGTGATTTCAGCAGATCGAGGTCATTGGGTGCGAAGAGAGTTACAGGCACATCGTACTCGAGAGCCAGGGCAGCCACCTGTTGCCAGTTGTCCTTGTTTGCGGCATACAGCAGCGGGTTCCTGTCTTTTGCAACTTCAAGTCCGGCCTTCAGCACTTCCGGGTTGAATGAACAGAGCACCAAAGGCATGTCTGTTGTCTCAACGACCTTCTTCACTGCAGATGCGAATTTTTTGGGGTCGTTGGATGTGCTGCGCACAGCTACCATGTCAACGGTCAGGAAGTTGCCTACATAGAATTTCTTAAAATCCTGTATCTTATTCACTCTTTCCACAAGATCTTTCTCGTCCATGGTGTCCCATACATCATAGGCCAGTGCAGTCTGGTTAAAGAATGTCAGCTTGTGGCGGTAGAGTACATCATCGCCGCCGATCTTCACGACCTTCTCACCGACACCGATCTCGACCTGTCTGATCTCGGGTGCGAGCAGTCCCTGAAGCTGATCGAGTTTTTTCCTGAACTTGTCCTCGAGCATCGGGGTACATTCACTGAGTTTCTTGGATCTGTCTATCAGGTGCGAGGCAAATGCCATACATGTCTGCTCACCGCATATTGCGCAGTTTGTACCGGGCAGGTACTTGTAAGCCTCAAGAGGGCTGTTGATCTTCATGTTTTACACCTCCGCTCCAATCCAGTTACTGATGTCCAGCTCTTCAGCCTCGATAGAGCCATAGAGTGTCTGGGTTATTTCCTTGAGCACCTGAACAGATGTCGGGTGCATCATCATGAACATGTCGTTACCTGCAAGCGAGAGTGCAAGGCCTGTGACAATTTCCCATATAGGGCCACGATATTCTCTCGGGCCCCAGTCCGAGTCCTGCTTCAGCGGGGATGCTACCATCCATGACTCACGGGCACCCCAGGCGTTGGTAGTACCGGAGGACATCGGGAATGTCAGTTCGTCGTCGCCCATTAGACCTGCGAGCCTTATACGCTCCATGTTGGTATATGCGTAGTCAAGTCCGTATCCCAGTGCTGCGGTTGTCGGGTCCATTACAATACTGTCCCTTGGGACCTTGCACTGCTTCATGAGCTTCCTGTTAAGTTCCTTCTGGGCATTGATCTCAAGTTGTGTCCATGAAAGCACAACATGGCCATGTTCCACAGCAGCCCTTGCAATCCTCTCATAGTCCAGATTAAGGCTTGCCGAAGCGAGCAGCACACGCTCACCGGCTGCAACCTCTGCGGCTTTTTCCAGCACTTCAGGGTCTTTCTCAGGATTTCCTGAACCGCCAATGACAATAGGTACGTCCACTGCCTGTAATACATCCTCTACAACCTTTGCAGCATCCCTTGCAGAAGTATCCTTGATGAGGGGATCAGTGGAGATGAGGTGAATGGTCACCATGTCCGCATTGAAATCACGAACGACCTTCTTGGCCCATTCCGCAGGGTCATTGATAACATCATCATAATTGGACTTGACAGCTTTTGCCATTCCAATGGGCATGTCAAACACGTCCATTGTCACGTAGTTCCTGTGAGGCATTGCGGCGTCAAAATAATAAGGAAGCGCATTCTCTCCGCCGATCGTCACTGTGCTCTTCCTGGAACCTCCGTCTGCTGATGTGGCACCTAATGTCACTTCCTGGATAGGGTTGTTCCAGTTGCTCATCTTTGCGACCTCAAACTTAGAGGTCAGAAGCTCCTGCATCCTTGAAGTAGTCCCAAGTGAAGGTGCCTGGGGCCCAGGGATGCCATTCATGCCAAAAGCAGATGCGAATAACTGTTCCGCAGGGAACCCGAGCATCCTTCCTATATTGGCCATGTGCAGGGATATCTGTGATATCTCGCTTCCAAGCGCATAGGCCAGCGCAGGGTTAAGCCCTCCGCCACCTGTGATATTCAGTTCGATGTCGCCTTCAATGGTCACTCCTTCGAGAGACTCTATATTGAGTTCCTGCAACATCTCAGTAAGTTGCGTCAACTTCATTTTCTGTGTCATGTGCATTCCACCATGTAATGATACTCTTGAGTTAGAAACCTGATCACAAACCCAGCTTTGCAGCTATTTTCTCAATTTCCCTGACTGCAGCCGAATTGTCAGGAAGCTCGAACAACGGCTCTCCGGCAAGATCCTTGCGGATGAGCATCTCGTCAACAGGGATCATCCCTATAAGCTCCAGCCCGAGTTCCTTCGCTGTGCTTGCTATAGTTTCGCGGTTTGTTTCTGTGACCTTGTTTGCAATAACATAAATATTTGATACATCTGTCTCCATCTCATCCACAAGTTCCCGGATGCGCTCAGCAGTCCGCAATCCCCGGCGGGACCCATCCGTCACCACGATCAGGTCGTCCACTTTGCGGAAGATCCTGCGGCTGAAGTGCTCCAGCCCGGCCTCAGCGTCAATGATGAGGATGTCATAGTTGTCCACAAGCTTGTCCATGATGCCGCGCAGGAGGTTATTGACGTAGCAATAACAACCTGCACCTTCGGGTCTGCCCATGACCAGCAGGTCATACTTTGGCATTTCCTCGATGATCTCGTACAGCTTTGACTTGAGCACTGACTCCTTATTGGAGTCAGGAGGCAGGTTATCTCGCTCGCTGTGCATGAACTCCTTGATGTCGCCGATGGTCTTGCTAACCTCGCAGCCAAGGGTTTCGGGAAGGTTTGTATCGGGGTCGGCATCGACTGCAAGGATGACTTTGTTCCCCTTTGCAAGCTGGCGTATCAGAAGGGCCGACGTTGCAGTCTTTCCTGTTCCGCCCTTGCCTGTCACTGCAATGATCCTGGCCACAGAATACCTCTTTAATCCTCTTTCAGGATGGTGATCTTGTCAACGGTCACCTTTGCATTCTTCAGGATGATCCTGACCCCGCCGGAACCGCCACCCATCATTGGCATGGCCGGCATGAAGTTGGCTGGCATCTGCATCATCTGCGGTGCAGCAAATCCTGCCTGGGGAGTTGCCTGTGCTTTTGCCGGTGCTTCCTCTTCTACCTCTTCTTCTGCTTCTTCTTCCACCCATCTCTCCAGTATCGGATGATTCTTCTCTCTCAGGAAATTCCTTAGGGAATCAATATCCTTTGCATCATCTTCGGTAGCAATCTTCTCGCGTATGTCTTCGGGCATATCCTGGAGTATTTTTTCCTTGAGCATCTTTGGCATCCAAACCACTCTGTTCCAGCCACCGTCAGCCTGGATGAATTTGGGTGAGCGGAAGTAGTTGACGCCTACTCCGAGGAAACCTACAACCTGTTTTCCTCCGCCGGTCTGTCCTGCCATTGTGGAGAATTGCAGCCCGTTGGGCGCCGTGCCTGCGAAATCCCTGTCTACCCAGCCAATTCCATCAACTTCAGGAATATAGAATCCTACAACTTCAAAGCAACCGCAGGAAGTGTGTGGGTATTCCATGAAGGAGTGCAGCTTGATACGGTCGTATTCACCGCTTGAAAGCTTCTTTGCGAACTCGTTCACGCCTGAGTACTCTCCGGATTCGGCATCCAGGAGCTCTCCCTTGGGGATAGCGAACTGTGGCCCCTCGGGGTCCACCTTTGCGGCTGCTCTTCCGTCAAACCAGTTAATGGCACCACAGAGGGATATCCTGTCAGGGGTAACGACACATACATTTGTAGGTGCGAAGGAGGCACATAATGTACACCCATAAAAGGTGTCAACATCTTCATCATGCAGGCCGCGTGTCCTCTCGTCCCTTGCCTTGTAGACTGCTCTTGTGTTCTCGATCTCTTTCTCGATCTCGTCCATATCGGTGATATAGATAGCTTCGACCTTCTCTATAAAAGGGAGTTCGTTTTTGAAGAGCATCATCACCGCCTTTGCGATATGCTCAAAGGAATTCAGCCCTTTGCTGACAGCTTCCTTACCCACCCTGATCCACACATCGTCTCTCTGGTTGAGGTGCATCATGCCCTGGATGTAGTTCTGGAATTCGTGGTTCCTTCTTTCTACTATGGACTCAAGGTCAGTTTCCACAAGTTCACCTGCGATCTTGTAGATCATTGCGAATGGGTATCGTGAACCCTCTTCCATATCCGAGAGATCGGGTCCGATGAGTGTGAACCTGCCATCCTCAACATCATTCATATCTGCAGCCCTTACAAGCTCAAAACCCTTGGATTTCGGACCTGCAAGCTCGACATGCATGCCTTCTTTTCTTATTCTCTCTCCCTCGAACATAGGAGATATCTCAAAAGGAAATTCATCTGCCATGATTATTTCTCCGCGTTTAGTATCCAATGATCACAGATTCTCGATAAATTCATCAAGTGCTTCAACATGCACTTCAGGCTTCAGGTTGCCAAAGGACAAAGTCGCATTCTGCATGAAATGTCTTTCGATTGCAATGGTCTTCAGGTCCGAGAAGTTCTTGAAGCCGGAAAGTACCTGGTCCAGGTAGTATTTCTTGTGTCCAAGGAAGAGTATCATATCATATGAACCCTGCCCGTCAAGTCCCTTCCAGTTCTTGTCCCCGAGGTAATGGGCCAGTGCATGAATGTTGATATATTTTGCATTCACGCCCTTGCCATGGAAGACATTGATGGCATGGCCTGTCGCAGCTATCTGCACGCCCTTCTTTCCAATAGCAATAGCCCTCTGTGCAAGCTGCTCGTTGTCAACGATCTCAGAGCCAGCTACCAGAAGCGGTTTCTTTGCTTTTGATATCAGCTTAGCTGCGACATTGGGGTTGACCGGCTTTGCGGTCTTTGTTCCCCAGGTGGTATACATAAGTGTGTTCTTGGTCGTGTCTACCATTTTCAGCACTCTCCCTTGCAAAGTCTCTTGAGGTTTGTAGGCTGGGCTGAGACATCTGACTTCATCCTCGGGCCTGAGAGGATCTTCTTCCTCTTCCAGTCGATCTCCCATCCATGGTCTTTTTCAAGCATCTTAAGGAGCTCTTCACGCTTTGCAAGCGGAAGGTCTGTCTCTGTCCTGACGAACCTGTGCCAGTCTTCGGGCATCTGCCCAAGGTACTTCTGGCTGAGTTCTATATAGTGTGTCAGCTTGATCATCCTTCCCATGTTGTTGTCCGACGGGCGTATGCAGTTCTTTGCAAGCATGGGCATAAGCTCCTCGACGGATTCAACAGTTGTCAGGAGGAACTCGGGTGAAGCAGGTATTGCCAGATCCTCTCCGTTCCTTGCATCATAGAGCTTCCAGTGCTCTTCTTCATACGGCTTGCCTATTAGGGCTCTCCTGTATTTTGAACCATGTGGCCCGACAACCACCGGGATTCCAAGCCTGTTACATCCGGTTGCAATAGAGCCTGCCTTCTGTGAATAGGCACCCCATGCAACACCGACAGCACCAATACGGTTCATGATGTAATCGGCGATCTCCTCGTAGTTTCCGGTGATGTTGCGCTGCGCAAAGATAGCTGCTACCTTGATCGCTGTCCCGGTTATATGTGAGTTGGATACACAGGAGCCTACGTTAATGAGGTTTCCTCCAAGGAATTTTGCAGGATATCTCTCGTAAAGGGTCTTGCCGTCCTCATCCTTGTACATCCCCAGGTCCATTGCAGAGCAGCCTGATGTGATCATGATGTAGTTCCTCTTGAGCATCTCCTCGGCAAGTTTATACAGGTCCTTAGTGCCCTCCGGATAGTTGGAGCAACCTACCAGGGCAATGATCCCTGGTGTAGTTCCCATGACCAGGTTAACGCCTTCCTGCCTGATCTCCGGGTCGCTTATCTGTCCCCTACCGGAGCGTATCAGGCCCTTCTCCTGGCTGATGGCCTTCTGTGAAGCCTTTTCGATGACATCCAGGACCGGTATGTCCTTTGGACAATCCTGGTCGCACCTTCCGCAGGCAACGCAGTGGTCATGCAGGCTTTCGAATTTTGTCAGGTCACCTTCCACACAGGCTTTCATTGCGTCCATGATTGGAAGGTTGTTCGGACAGACCAGTTCACATGCACCGCAGTGTACACACTTTCCAGCCAGCGCGGTGAGCTCTTCATCACTCGGGAGCGCCTTAATGCCCTTTTCTTTGCGTATGGGAGCCACTTTCATTACAAGCCTTGGGGCAACCTCGCCAAGCAAGTCCAGGTCAAGTATGAGTGCCCCTGCCTCTTTTCCGCTGGCAAGATCCTCGATGATGTCGTCAGCCTTGTCCTTTGAGCGGTTGCGCAGTCCGTACATAATCTTTTCATTACAGGTGATGACCGGGATGGAAAGTCTTTTAGCTTCATCCAGTACGTCTGCTCTCACACACTGCTCGTCGACGACGATGACATCCGGTATGCCCGAACGTATCATCTTGAGTTCCTTTGCAAGAGTTCCCACGACCTTTGCATAAGGCTTGCCACCCTTATCCATCTGGTAGCG
Source organism: Methanolobus psychrophilus R15 (assembly GCA_000306725.1). Classification (GTDB taxonomy): domain Archaea; phylum Halobacteriota; class Methanosarcinia; order Methanosarcinales; family Methanosarcinaceae; genus Methanolobus; species Methanolobus psychrophilus. The sequence goes on from CP003083.1 coordinate 2,773,556, forward strand.
GATCATGTCAATGGCAGTGCAGCACAGGCCACCCAGCTCTATCTTGTCTGAGAGGTCATTCTCATGCATGTAATCGATCATGTTGGCTACACCTGCAACGTTGTGTCCGATGACCAGCAACATGGGTTTGGTGGCATCTATGCATCCCATGCCTATCTCTGCCAGCGGCGCCTCCGGGTCGGATTTTGGCATTCCCATGCAGGATATCTGGGCGAGGTCGGAGATTTCCATGCCTACATGGTCAAGCATTCCGCCGTGCATTGCCTTAGACTCGAAGTCTATAGCTGCGCCTTCCTGTCCCATGTGGACTGTTGCAAGCAGCTGTGTGAGTTGCTCTTCCACATACTCGATTGCAGCTTCGAGATCTCCAAGGGTCTTTGGCTTGATGCCCGTAACCATCTGGACATTGGGTGCAAGCAGGTTTGATGGTCCCAGGTCTAGGGGATGGTCACGTCCGTGACGTTCTATCAGATAGTGCAGGAGGTGTCTGCCATGTCCCGAGTGGGCAGCTGCGCCGGTGATGACCCTGAGCAGGAACTCGCGGGACTGGTGGGCAGCCAGGTTTATGCCACAGGCACCTTCCTTGTTCCCGCCCAGATCGCACTTCCCAAAAGTACAGTAGCAACATTGGTCACACTGCGGGGTATATACTGGCTGATAGCGGGTGAGCAACTGGTGATCCCAGTCCCTGAGGGCGGAGACACTGGGTTTAGGAGTTGGTCCCACATCTCTTTCTTCCGCCACCTTTTCTTCTATAGCGCCGACTATCTTCCCGATCGTGATCTGGACATTTTCCAGGTCTTCAATGGAAAAATGTCCGGTTGATATCTTGCTCATTGTATCTTGTTCTCCTGTAGGTGTGTTATTAATAACTGTAATCGTATGAGATAATGTTAATATCTGCTCAGTACGTAATAAAGTTGAAACAGTTTTATTGAGGGCTCTAACAATATCATCCTATAAATAGATTTCCAGAATCTATCATGATTATTTATTACAATGGTATCTAGTTCCACATACTTAGAGAAATAATCAATAATAATTGTTTTGCCCCAAGGGAGATAAGCAATTTTCACATATAAGTATTCCGATATTTATCATGATTATTATTGACAATCAGTAGCATGCTTTGCCATCTATCCCTGGAAATAGTTTTATTTGATGCGAACCTTGTAGCCCACAATATTTGTCATGGTGAAAACATTGGATAAAAAATGCTGGATATGCGGCAGGGAAGAGCACTTACCTTTCAAATGCCGTTTTTGTGGAAAGGTATTCTGTTCACAGCACAGGCTTCCTGAGCAGCATGCATGCGTGGGCCTTGAGCAATTGAAACAACACAGCCCAGACGGTTCAAACCGCGCGAACAGACAGTCTGGGACAGATGATATCATGAAGGATGTGCTAAAGAGCACTGCCAAATATGCCGCAAAGAGTGCGTTCCAAGGAATCAGGAACAATGTAAGTTACTCCATGAGAAGCAGCCCTTCCATGGCAATTATATATCTTTGCCTGTTCTCGTTCCTCTTACAAAAGATACTGGAGCCAATGGGCATAAATTATTTTCAATTTTTTATGTTTGTACCTATAAACTTCTTGGCACAGCCATGGACTTTAATCACTCATCTATTCCTTCACAACGGTTTCTTTCATCTGTTCTTCAACATGATGGTACTGTTCTTTTTCGGCCCGGAACTTGAGCGTAGGGCAGGTAAAGCTACCTTCCTGCGGGTCTACTTCATTGCAGGTATCGTTGCGGTCTTAGGTTACTCTCTAACCACTTCGCAACCTAATATCGGCGTGGTCGGGGCAAGTGGTGCCATAATGGGTGTGTTTGCAGCACTCGCGGTCATTGCGCCGGAAATCCGTGTTTATGTGTATTTCATCCCTATGAGAATAGTGCATGCTTTAATCCTGTTCGCACTGGTTGACTTCTTACTGATAGGAGCTAACGATATGGTGGCTCACACTGCCCACCTCACAGGCATACTGATAGGTCTTCTTATGGGACTAAGGATCAAAAAGAGTCAGCAAAGGTCTGGCTGGAATGATGCCTACCGGTACTGAAGAAGGTGATCCTGCTGGATAAGGGTATGACTCGTATGAAGTGCCTCTTCCCAAGGCCTGAAGAAAACGAAGAGATCCCTATCCAGTTCATTGACATGCAACAGAAACTGGCAGGCTGGTCCCCGCGGCTTAAACGTTCGGTGTACGTGGATGATTTTAAGGACACAGAGAACTTGAAAAGGGTAAGGGATGTGACTCTCCTTCGTGTTTACAACTGGTTTCTTGAAGGTGAAAGTCTTATTGAATTGTCAGAGATGGAGAAGTCCCAGTTTGAGTGCATCATGGATATGTTTATAAGACATGGTGGAGAAATCCGATACACGAGGAAGAAGGTAGGGGAAAGGCTAATCAATTATTTCCTTTTAGAGGAAGGCCGCATATCACAAAAGAGTGTCAAGGCAAGATTGCTCTCTGACCTTCTTTGATTCCCTGGGGAAGGCTTAAGGAACTGGCATAATATTTATGGCAGTCAGTAACAATTATATGCTATCAGGATTAAGATTTACCTGTAATTATATTGCCTATGGCGGTTATCTATCTGGCATCTCAACTTGGAAACGGTTGATATGGGAATATTATATTTATATGCAGCTTGTAATAATTATAGTGAGGAATCATGGCCAACGTGAAAACCGGACTGAATTCTATCGTTAAATATCTTAGTACAAAGAAAGAAACTGGCAGACGCAGTATCGGTCTTCTTGTCGATGGTCCCAACGTGCTCAGGAAAGAGTTCAATGTCAACCTTGAAGAAATAAGGGATGTGTTAAAGGAATACGGTAATGTCAAGATAGGACGTGTCTTCCTTAACCAGTATGCATCCGATAAGCTTGTGGAGGCCATTGAGAATAACGGCTTTGAGCCAATAATCTGTTCAAGCGACGTAGATGTCAGGCTTGCGGTGGAGGGGATGGAGCTTGTGTACAATCCTACCATAGATACTCTTGCTCTGGTCACAAGAGACGCTGATTTCAAGCCTCTACTGAACAAAGCTAACGAACATGGAAAGGAAACCATCATCTTTGGTGTCGAGCCAGGTTTTTCAACCGCTCTTCGCAACTCTGCTGATTATGTTATCATCCTTGAGAATGATCGCATGAACTACCATGATGATTATGTTCCCGAGAATGGTGGAGGAGAGCGGCCACTTGAAGCGGTAGAGAAGGATACAATGTCCTCCCATCGGAAAAAAGGTACAGTTGTGGAGTATTAAACCCCGCTGACATCATTGATCATTTCTTTCAGTCTTTTCGGGGATATTCCTTTCTTTGCTTCTGTGCAGTTCTTTATTTTCTCAAGCAGGGCACAGAGTTGCTCTTTCTCGAGATCATATCCCATACTTTTAACAATGCCCCTCAGTGCTTTCATTCCCGTGTGTTTACCAACTATCAGGTGTCGGGTTCCTCCAACCATTTCGGGGCTGAAGAGCTCGTAGGTCCTTGGCTCTTCCAGAATGGCACAGACATGTATGCCTGACTCGTGCGAGAATGCATGTTCCCCTACTATGGCCTTGGTGATGGCTGGCCTGATACCTGAGAAATCATTGACCATTCTTGAAAGGTCCATCAGTTTTGTGGTATCATACCTTTCAATTCCGTATTGGACCCGAAGGGAAACAAGTACCTCTTCCAGGGAAGCATTACCAGCTCTTTCCCCAATAGCATTTACAGTTGTATGGAGTTGCTTTGCTCCGGCTTCGGCAGCAGCCAGCGTGTTTGCAGTTGCCATGCCTAGATCGTTATGGCAGTGGATACAGATGGGTGTATGCACCACTTTCTTTATCTCACTGACAAGGTAATAGGTGGTGCTTGGAGAAAGTATTCCAATAGTATCAGCAATGCTGACGTAGTCCACTTTATACTCCTCTGCGGCCCTGAAAGCTTTCTTCAGTACTTCGATATCGGTCCTTGAGCCGTCTTCGGCTGCAAACCTTACACCGACCCCGTGGTCCTTAGCGTACTGGACAGCCTCCATTGCGCTGGCAAACATCTCATCGTAGGTCTTGTGATACTTGTACTTGAGATGAAGGTCTGACATGGCTATGAACACGCTGATAAAATCCACATCACATTCAACGGCAACCTCTACATCACTTATAACAGAACGTGAAAGGCAGCAGGTTTTGGCATTCAGGCCCATGTTTGCTATTTCTTTCACTATTGATCTTTCAGCAGAGGACACTACAGGGAAACCTGCTTCAATGATCTCAACACCAATAGAATCAAGCTCATTTGCAAGTGCTATCTTCTCCTCCCTTGTAAAAACAACCCCCGGTGTCTGTTCACCATCACGCAGTGTGACATCGCAGATCTCAATATCAAGAGGCTTCAGATTAAGGTAATCGACAAGTTTATTCCTTGAATATGCTTCGATTTGTGACATGCTCTTTTTTCCTGTGAATGAGGAAAATCCCTGTTACATATTTAAATTTTAGGATTCTAAGACCTTTTTACTGTGATGTGGTACTGTAGTATCTCTCCACAAACGGTAATCTTTATCAAGTGAGAGGAAGGTAAATGCCTGCACCTTTGCTGATCCTGCTCAAGTATTGCCTCTATTTTGAAGTTGCCCGTATGTATGCACTTATATTTCACACCTTAAAGTGCCTAGACAAGTTTGCTCTGCACTTTTTCATAGAATCCGTTGACAGAACTGCTGACAAACCTTGCAGGGTTCTTTGCTCTTGTAAGTGTGACAACATCGTTGGCCTTAATACTATAAGAGTGCTGGCCATCAATGACTATCACTGCTTCCTTTTCAGGGATTATCATCTCAACTTTGATAGTACTTGTAGCCGGGACCACCCAAGGTCTGGCAGAAAGCTTGAAAGGTGCCAGGGGTACTATCAGGGAGGCGTTAACCCTTGGGTCAACTATGGGACCGCCTGCACTCATCGCATAAGCTGTTGATCCGGTGGGAGTCGCAATGACCACTCCGTCAGCCCTGATCTCTTCCATCAGCGACTCGTCCAGCGACACCCTGAAAGTGAGTATCTTTGCAGGTCTTGCAGTGATAAGCACAACCTCATTGGTTGCAGGAGGGAGTGTTTCCGCGTTGAATGAGACACCCAGGCGGCTGCGTTCTGTGTATGTGAATCCTCTGAGTACATCCTCAATGGCGGTGATGGCCTCTGCGGGCTGTACATCAACAAGGAATCCCAATGTGCCCATATTTATTCCCAGGACAGGTAACGGGTCTTCCATTTTGGAAATGTTGCGCAGTACGGTTCCATCCCCGCCGATGGATATAACAAATTCGGCCCCGGCACTCCTCATGTTCTCAACAGGGACAGCCAGGTTGCTTTTTCCCAGGTGTTCTGCTGTTTTGGGAGACAGCACGATTTCGATCTTTTTCTCAAAGGTCTGCAAAATTGCCCCTGCCATCTCCAGAGCTTCCAGGTTATCATAGCGTGATACAATGCCGATCTTTTTAACCTTCATGCGAACTTCCTGCCAAAAGCTTCAATATATCTTCATGCGCATGCCCGTTGGATGCAACCATGTGTACTTTGTTTATTATACTGTCCTCAAGAAGCAGAGGAGCACCGGACCCATCAGTGACAACCCCGCCTGCCTCTTCTATGATCAATTTGCCGGCTGCAACGTCAGTCAGGCGCAGTGATCCCCTTACGTCGATGAATGCATCGAACTTCCCTGCAGCTGTGTAGCATAACTCAAGAGCCACGCTGCCAAGTATTCGTACCCTTCTGACCTTCCTGCAAAGCATGGTGGTTTCTTTGATGTGGGGCCTGTAACCATAGATACTTACACAGAATTTACTTATGTCCGGCTTATTTGATATTTCTATTCTTCCTGAATTAAGAAAAGCCCCTTTTCCCCTCTGGGCATGAAATATGTCTCCAGTGGCGAGGTTCTTCACATACCCGAAACATATCTTTTCCTCAAGTGCGTGCTTGAATGCGAGAGATATGCTGTAAAATGGGATCCCAAAACATGCATTGTAGGTCCCATCAATGGGGTCAACTATAATTGTGTATTGTGGAGAGTCACCTATTATCTTTTCACCACATTCCTCGCTGAGGATCCGCATGGATCTTCCTTCCCCTGAGAGTACTTCCAGGATCACTTTTTCCGCGATGTCATCGATGAATTTTGTGGGAGTACCGTCAGCTCCCATATAAAGAGTATCGCTGGCCCTGAGCGTTCCCGCAATATCCTTTATACGGTCGTGCACAGCATCAGCTATCCGGTTGCTTAGCTCCAGAAAATAATAAGCATCCTCCATAAAGAAAATGGGTATCAGATACCCATTGCTTTGTTGGTCTTAGCTACGGATCTTGCGCCGTCCTTCTCAAGTTCCGTCATTGCACGGATTGCATCCACATTATCCGGTATAACGATGGATTCCTGATGGATGGCCTGGAAGAAATAGAGTTCTCCTTCGTGCATTGTGATGGAATCATCCCATACACAGTTCTCCCACATATCGTTCCTCGGACGTCCGAGGTCCCTGCCAAGCTCTATTATCTCGGCAGTGGAGTTAATGCCTTGCCCAATGAGCCTTATGCGGGGCTGCTTCTCAAAGATGCTCCTTACATCAGCCGCAGAGCATTCTTTATCGAGCTCGATGTTGAGTGTGTGTACATGCATGAGCGTCGTAGGAAGTTTTACTGCAGTCGACACTATATTGATGTGAGGCATGATGGTCTTGACATCCGGGCCGTGGTGTGAAGGGAGTTTGATGGGGTTTGGCACTATTGCGTTGATAGGTCCTTTCTTGATATCTCCGGGGTCGGCTGCTCTTCTCATAAGGGTGACCCTTACTTTGTTGACGCCGAATTGCTGGTCCAGAGGATAGATGACCCTGCACAGACCTGTGGTGTTACAGGAGACTACTCTTACGAAGTCCTTACCGAAGGCCTCTTCGTAATTGGCTGTCGCATTGAAAGAAACACCAGCAAGCTCGTGCTCTTCCCCGCCCTGCCAGATGGCCTTGACGCCAGCCTTCTCGTATAAGCTCTTGTTCTCTTCTCCAACTCCTCCGGGAGTGCAGTCAACCACAATATCGGCATTTGCAACCATGTCTTCAATACTGCCGGACACAGGTATTCCTGCCTTTTTCATTGCATCTGCCTTGTCTGCAAGAGTATATACCGGATAGCCCTTCTGATGTGCAAGCTGGGTCTCAAAGTTAGGTCTGGTCTTGGAAATACCTATGACTTCCATATCGTCCTGCAGGTTCACAGCATCTGCAACTCTTTTACCTATGGTACCGTAACCATTTATAGCCACTTTTACTTTCGACATCTTTTGTCCCTTCCGTTTAGCATTTGACATATTGATGTTTTGTAATGAGAAATCAAAACCCGTATCTGTATATTTAGTCTTCCAGAATACAAACTTTTTGAGTGGGTATATCATTTTCCAATTATTATAGTTTCCCCTTTTGAAAAGTCAACCTCTTTTATAGAACCTGCTACGGTTTCCTTTTCACCAAGAATGCTATAAAGTTCTATTGAGCCACCCACAACAACCATCTTTGTAACGGATTCCATAATTGTCTTGCGCTCCCCATCTTTGAGCAGCAGCACTTTCAGTTCACACATTTCCTTACCTCCCTTATTCGAATATCCTGGCAACAGAGCATCCCAGCAGGGCACCGATGTCCTCTCCCACAGGATCACATTTTACCTTTAGTAAGTATGCAATAGGCCTATAACTCTCTTCTGACATGGTCTCATAGTTGGCCATACCCTTACTAATGATAAGGGACGCATTTGCAAGTGCCTCCTTAAGTTCTGCCGGTGCCTCCTCGAGGCAGACACCGATGGCGTTAGAGCCGGTGGTAAGCACACGGTCCACTTTTTGCGCGAGTTCGAAACGCTCAACGTCCTCCATGGTCGCATCATTCAGGATAGGGGCACCGCGTACAACCAGCGTGATCTTCCCGCCCATCTTCCTGATCACCTCAAACACCAGCGTGTCGATAAGTATCTCTCCGCAGTTGTCCGCAAGGTAGACCACATTATCCAGTCTGCCAAGCATCTTCCCTGTATCGTCGATATCCAGGCCGCGCTTGAAATGCTCGGTGAATGTCCTGTCAAAGATGTCTATGGGCACATCCAGTCCCATGACTCCGTAATCAAAATAATTCCCGATGACTGCTGCAAGCACTGCGCGTTTGAAGGTGGCCGCATCATCGCAGTCCCCGTTGAACACGTGCGACCTTATAACGGGAAGGAATCTTTCTGCAGTCCTGCTGCTCAATTCTTTTTTTTCCCTGTAAGGGTCGTTGTCATTGAGTATTTCATAGGCTTTCCTGTGCATGACTGTCGAAAGGGCTGCTGCAGGCATGCCGGGTTTATATATGCTATTAAGGACTTCTATCCCCCCACGGATGGTCTTATGGGTCAGTTCCTCATCATTTGTGGACATTTCCGCTTCCAGGTGTATCCTTGAGAGCAGACAGTATGTGCATCGCGGGTGGACTTTCATTGGATCATCTCTGTTATCACTAGCTTAAGTTGCGTGTTCTAAGTAAATTTAGTACAACCCTGCTAATATCAGAAATGATAAAAAAGCTTTGTGTGTCTCTTAGAAAGAGAAAGCAAGCTTACATTATTGTAACAGAATGTTTCTGCATGGAGCATGTTTAAATTCATATAGTGTCTATTACCTGTCTCATGGTGCTGGAAACTGCCGTATTACTTATCTTAAGCCTGCTGCTGATAACCAAAGGAGCTGACTGGTTCGTGGAATCAGCAGTCTCGATCTCTGAGAAGAGCGGTATCCCCAAGATCATCGTGGGTGCTACGATCGTAAGTTTTGCCACGACGTCTCCTGAGTTTGCTGTGTCCGTGACAGCTGCATACATTGGTCATGTGGACCTTTCCGTAGGCAATGCAGTAGGTTCAGCTATATGCAACATCGGTCTTGTTCTGGGTCTTATCGTCGCTATTAAGGCTATACCTGTCGATAAGCATGGTTTTTTACGCAAGGGCGCCTTTATGCTTTTATCTGGCATATTGCTCATCATGCTCACCCTTGATGGGAAGCTTTCACCAATTGATGGCTTGCTCCTCCTTACAGTGTTCGTGGGATTCATGTACTACAACTATAAATTGCAGCGTGCGGTGTTTAACGGAGATGAGGACAGGCGTGAGCGCACCCCTCTGCGGGAAATGAAGAGGGACATCCTTCTTTTCGTTACAGGTTCGCTCATGGTAGTGATAGGCAGCCGCATACTTGTTGATGCCGGTATAGCTGTCGCAGAATGGCTTGGAGTACCTCAGATGCTGATAGGCCTGACACTTGTAGCCCTTGGCACTTCTCTTCCGGAACTGATAACTGCCGTCTCATCACTCCTGAAAGGACACCAGGATATTTCCATTGGTAATATTCTGGGTGCTAATATAATGGACATCACTTTAATCCTTGGTGTATCTTCCCAGATAAGGACACTGGAGATCCTGCCTCAGTCCATAACATACGATTTCCCGGCAATGCTGTTGATAATGGTGTTTCTGGTAATCTTTGGCATTACGAAGAATAAGCTGGATAGGTGGGAAGGCGGCCTGCTTCTGGGTGGGTATTTTGCATACGTTGTCGGCCTTTTCGTATATTTCAGGTGACTCTGTGAATAAATCGATACCTTTAAATCTATCCTGTCACGAGCATTAAGTGTGGTTATTATGCAAACAAAATGGTTATTTGTTCTGGTGATGGTTGTCTTTTCACTGGCAGTGTCCGGCTGCACAGGCAGCGATGATGAAAGTGCGACATATGAATATGAATCTGAAGAAGATGGTGTAGAATTTGAATCCACCATACCTGCAGATACCGAAGATAGCTGGTGTCCTGTGGGAAGCTCCTGGACATCATCCAACCCCAGCACCGGTGAAGTTGTCTCTATGGAGATCACAGGGTCTGAGGAAATTGACGGAGTGCAGATGTGCAAAGCAGAATTCAATTCCAACAACCCTGATGATGAATATGCCAAGATCGACTATATGTGGTCCGAAGATGGCGAGAGTTTCAGCTGGAAATACTATGATACAGACGGAAATCTGGTAAGTGAAATGACCATGAAGGACGGGCAGATGAGATTTGTGGCAGAGGACGGTACCGTCACAGAAGTCAATACTAATAACTAGAAATCCTGGTCACTTCAATTTTAGCTCTGAGGGTGATAAAAGTATGCTTTGTTCTTGTTACGCGGATAAAGTGCGCAGCAAGAATAAGGGCATATGTAATTTTTTCAACTATCTTCCTCTATTTTCACTGACTTCAGCTCTAATGTGAACCAATTGTGAACCAATTATCCCGGAATTCTGCTTTTCGTTGAGAGCTTCAGTCTTTTGCATCCACTGTATATTCGGGATGCGTTCATCCTGGGACGTTATATCCACGACACCTATCAGAAACAGTGAAACCGGATGCTGCTCGGATAACTAAATATTGTTTTATTGTTAAGTTGTACTGATTGGCAGGTTGTCTGCAGGGCTGATTTTTGTAGCAAGCAGCATATCGATTGTCGTGTTACTAATCATATCAAAAGTATTATATGTTACTATTGTATTAGTAAAAGTACCCACTTTAAGTTACAGAAAGAGTGCATTTGTATTATTGTATAAACTTAATACTGCAATAATTATTCATTACACCATTGGAAGTTTTTCGCTACAAGAACAGGTCGGGTTTTCAAGAGTAATGTCAGAGGAATATGTATGAAAAAACCATTGAATTTCTTGCTGTTAATTATATTGATTTTAGGATTGGTATCAGTCTCCGGATGTGCTGATAAAACTGAAAAGACAGGTGTCTATATGGCATCAGATGAACTGGTCATAGCCATGGGTACCCACGGAGGAGAGCCTGAATCAGGCTTTGACCCCATCACCGGCTGGGGCTATAACCATGAACCACTGGTTCAGAGTACCCTTTTTAAAAGGGGCAGTAATGCAGTTGTGATAAATGATCTGGCAACAGACCATACTATCAGTGAGGATGGCATGATCTGGACCGTAACTATAAGGGATGACGCAAAATTCCATGATGGTATGCCACTAAAAGCCGGGGATGTAGCTTTCACATTCAACAAAGCGGCAGCATCCGCCGGCAGAGTGGACCTGACCATGCTTGAAAAAGCTACAGCTATTGGTGATAATACAGTTGAGTTCACACTGCGTAACCCCCAGTCTACCTTCATCAATAAGCTCATTGGAGTAGGCATAGTTCCTGAATATGCCTATACTGGGTCTTATGGTCAAAATCCTATGGGATCCGGCCCATACATATTCAAACAATGGAATAAGGGTCAGCAGGTAATATTTGAAGCAAACCCGGACTATTATGGACAGGAACCGTACTTTAAAAAGCTGACAATCGTCTTTATGGAAGAAGATACTGCTTTTGCCGCAGCCAAGGCAGGGCGGGTGAACATAGCTGAGATCCCGCATACATATGCAAATCAGGTAGTAAATGGAAAGAGGATCGTATCCCTCGAAACTATTGAAGCCTGCGGGATTACCCTGCCAACGGGACCAAACACCGGTGAAAAGACAGAAGACGGGTACCCTGTCGGGAACAACGTGACTTCTGATATTGCAATACGAAAAGCCCTGAATATTGGAATTGACAGACTGTCCCTTGTAAACGGGCCTTTGAACGGGCATGGCGCAGTAGAATTTACAGGCGTAGATAAGCTGCCTTGGGGGAACAAGGAAGCTATTTTTGAAGACGGGAACATTACTGAGGCGAAGAGGATCTTACGTGATGCCGGATGGATAGATACTGACGGTGATGGTATTGTTGAGAGGAATGGAGTAAAAGCCGAATTTACTTTGTTGTATGCGTCCAGTGCACAGGACAGACAGGTATTAGCGGTTGCTGTGTCCGAGCAGGCCAGAGAACTGGGTATCAAAATTAAGGTAGAAGGCGCGAGCTGGGACAAGATCCAGAATATGGCAATCTCCACTCCGGTTGTGTTCAAGTATGGTGATATCGATCCGACTGACGTATACTTAAGATACCACAGTGAGAGCTACGATCCTTCTAACTGGAACAACATGATAAGATACAACAACCCTGTTGTGGATGCTTATCTGCAAAATGCCATGACAAGCCCCGATGAGGAAACAGCCGTTGAATACTGGCAACTGGCCGCGTGGGACGGAGAGACCGGATACTCTGAAAAAGGCGATGCTCCATGGTTGTGGATGGCATCCATTAACTATCTCTATATAGTGGATGAGAATCTGGACATCGGAACTCCTGTGATACAGCCTCATGGCGGTAATATCTTCGGGAACATTCTGGAATGGAAACGTACTGAAAACTGAGGCATGAGTGAATGGAACTGGGGATTGAAAACCCTCAGTTCGCATTTTTCGACTACGATCATTCAACGTGTTTTAGGAAATTGTCTTGAATTTTAATGAATAGGATAAGAGATACTGGAGGATAACGAAAGTGAGACACGAAAAACTAGCTGTTTTCTCATTAAAAAAGATTATTAAATTGATTTTCCTCTTAGTAGTTGTTTCAATTGCCAGTTTCTGGCTTGTCGAGCAGGCTCCGATAGACCCTGTGAAGATCTACATCGGGGCAATGAGCGTTACACCGGAGCAAAAAGCAATACTGGAAGATTATTGGGGAGTCAATACACCGGCCCGCGAAAAATACCTTAACTGGGTAGGGAATATCCTTAAGGGGGATCTCGGTGATTCACTGATATACAGGATGCCTGTAAGTGATGTCATTAAAGAGCGATTTACTGCTTCTCTGGTCCTTATGGCTTCCGCATGGTTATTGTCAGGGATAATAGGTTTTGTTCTTGGAATAGTTGCCGGAATGAAAAACGGGACATGGGTAGACAAGGCAATAAAGACTTACTGTTATATCCTGCTTGCAACTCCTACATTCTGGCTGGCATTGGTCATGCTGCTTGTATTCTCAGTGTATCTGGGGTGGTTCCCCATAGGTCTGGGTGTACCGATAGCTGTTGCAGCTGAAGATGTGACACTTCTTGATCGCCTGAAGCATTTGATCCTCCCGACTATAACCCTGAGTTTACTGGGAGTTGCTGCAATTGCAATGTTCACCCGTGAAAAATTAATAGAGGTTATGTCAAGCGATTATGTATTGTTCGCAAAGGCAAGGGGCGAGAAAGGATTCGGTCTGGTATTAAGGCATGGGGTCAGGAATGTAGCGCTTCCGGCTATCACACTGCAGTTTTTAGGTTTCAGTGAACTGTTTGGGGGAGCTGTTCTTGTAGAGCAGGTATTCTCATATCCGGGGCTCGGGCAGGCTGCAGTAGAAGCGGGCATAAGGTCTGATGTTCCACTGCTTCTAGGGATTGTTCTTATAAGCACTGTGTTTGTCTTTATTGGCAATCTGATCGCTGATATAATATATAGATTCGTGGACCCCCGGATAAAACAACAGGAGATGAGAACATGAGAACTGCTGTTCCAATAAATAGCAAAGGACTGTTCAGGGGGCTGAACCTAAGGCAAAGGACAATCCTCTTAATAAGCCTCATGTCGCTCTTATTGATGACAGTTCTAGCCTCAAGCCTCTATATCGACAGTACCTCACTGTCTACTAACTTCGATTCCAGGAATCTTGCTCCCTCTCTTGAACATCCATTTGGGACTGACTGGATGGGAAGGGATATGTTTGCAAGAACTCTCACGGGACTGGGCCTAAGTATCATGGTTGGAGCTTTCGCTTCTTCTATCAGTACTTCAGTGAGCATTTTCCTGGGTTTGCTCTCCAGTATGGGAAAAACTGCAGATTCCTTTGTGTCCTGGCTGGTAGACCTGTTCCTCTCAATACCTCATCTGCTGTTAATTATCCTTATTTCTATAGGATTGGGGGGAGGCGCAACAGGAGTTATAATCGGGGTTGGATTAACCCACTGGACAAGCCTGACAAGAGTGGTGAGAGCAGAGATCAAGCAGATAAAAACCCAGGATTATATCCATATATCCAGTAATTTCGGTAAACCAAACTGGTGGATAGCCAGAAAGCACATTCTGCCTCATTTAATCCCTCAGTTCTTATTGGGCATGATCCTGGTATTCCCACACGCAATTTTGCATGAGGCTTCTGTCACTTTTCTGGGCTTCGGGCTTTCACCGCACGAGCCGGCAATCGGTATAATCCTGTCAGAATCGATGAGATACCTTGCAGCAGGATACTGGTGGCTTGCATTCTTCCCGGGCCTATCACTTTTAATTGTAGTCCTGGCAGTCGACGTGATAGGTGAGAACCTTGGAAAGCTGATGGATCCCAGAAAAGCACATGAGTGAACGAAATCTTATCGCGGTCAAGGAGTAAAATGATCAATCAAAGCGGGTGTGAAGTATGAGTACAAAAATGGTAACGACTAATGAGGATAGGGAGAGAGCTGAAGCTCTTTTGAAAGTAAGGGATCTTTCACTTTCTTTCTTTCAATATACTTCCGGGCTTCGCCAGACAGAACTGCGAATAATCTCCAATATGAACCTGGAAGCTTACAGTGGAGAGGTTCTGGCTGTCGTAGGTTCAAGTGGGTCTGGCAAAAGTCTTCTGGCGCATGCTATCCTGGGAATCTTGCCTTCTAACTCCAGGCTTTCAGGTAGTATGGAGTATAAGGGCCAGAGTCTTACACAAGAGAAAAAAGAAGAACTCCGAGGTAAGGAAATATCTCTTATACCCCAGTCGACGACCTATCTGGACCCCTTAATGAGAATTTCCGATCAGGTGACGGGAAGCGTTGAAAAGAAGGATAAGGGATTGATGCGAGAGCGGCAGAGGGATATCTTCCAAAGGTATAATTTGCGGCCAGATGTCGGCAGAATGCTCCCTCATGAACTGTCAGGTGGTATGGCCAGAAGGGTCCTGGTCTCAACTGCCCTGATGAGCTCTGCAGAGCTCATAATTGCAGATGAGCCGACTCCCGGACTGGATGAGAGGAGTCTGGATGAGACTCTGAGATATTTCAAGGACATGGCGAAAAAAGGATGCGCAGTCATACTTATAACCCATGACATAGAGGCCGCATTGAAGATATCTGACAGGATCGCAATATTCTACGCCGGCACTATCCTGGAGGAAGCCAGGATCGAGGATTTTAGAAACGATGGAGAGGATCTGAGACATCCATATACACGTGCCCTGTGGAACGCTCTTCCGCAAAACAGGTTCCAGGCAACAAAAGGTCACCAGCCGATGCAGGATGAGCTTAATGGAGGATGTGTGTACTTTGAAAGATGCTCTATCAGGACCGAGCATTGCTCAGAAGATGTCCCGCAGTTGAAAAGGATAGATGGAGGACTGGTGAGGTGCAATAATGTATCTTAAAGGTGAGAGTATAAGTTTTGGATACAGGAAGGATGACCTGATATTGAATAATGTGGACATATCTTTAGGCAGCGGGGAAGTATTAGGGCTGGTGGGAGACAGCGGAAGCGGCAAATCCACTCTCTGCAAGATACTTGCCGGGTATGAGAAGAACTATCAGGGAAATGTAAGTATAGATGGGAAGAAAATACACTCAAACGCATATAATCCCGTCCAGCTTATATTCCAGCACCCGGAAAAGGCTGTGAATCCAAGATGGAAGATGAGAGATATCCTGAATGAGGGCCATGTAGTTTCACAGGACGTTCTAAGCTCTTTTGGAATAAAGAAGAGCTGGCTTGATAGGTGGCCTAATGAGCTTTCCGGCGGCGAGCTTCAGCGGTTTGCCCTTGCAAGGGCCCTGAGTCCTGAAACGAAGTTCCTGATAGCTGACGAGATAACCACAATGGTGGATGCTATCACACAGGTCCAGATATGGGAGAGCATCCTCGATATTGCTGAGAAGCTGAATATCGGGATCCTGGTTGTGAGCCATGAAAAGAACCTGCTGAAAAAGGTATGCAATGAGGTTATATATCTATCCCGGATAAATAATGCAGGCCTGTATAACGAACTTGCTTTCAGGGACATGCAGAATGCATCGCTTGGTGGAATGGTGCCAGAGTGAACGCAAATCCCGGCGCTCTCTGCGAGTCTTTCAATGTTTTATTTTTATATATCGCATATTCCGGTTCAAGGGTAATGGCTTAAATATTATAATAACCATCAGTAATAATTATGCAACTTCCTACGCCTGATGAGATAAAACAAAAAAGGGTAGAACTGAGCCTAACCCAGAGTGACCTCGCAAAACGTGCGGGAGTCAGCCAGCCGCTGATCGCGCGTATAGAATCAGGGGATGTGGACCCGAGATTATCCACCCTCAGGAAGATAATCGAGGTATTCGAGGATGCGGAAAAGGAGGATATCCTTGTGGTCAACATCATGAATACCGATGTGATCTCGGTTTCTCCGGAGGAACATGTAGATGCTGCTGTGCAGATAATGGGCAAGTATCACATTTCCCAGATACCGGTCATATCCAACGGGGTTCCGGTGGGGAGCATCTCCGAGGAGATGATTGTGAGGTCCCTGGCTGACAAAAAGAAAGCCATGGTCTCGCAGATGATTATCAAGGAGATGATGGGTGATTCTTTCCCAACAGTTTCTCCTAATGCTGATATTAAGGTAGTATCCCATATACTCGAAAAGAATCCTGCGGTCCTGGTACTAGAAAAAGGCCATGTGGTCGGGGTCGTCACAAAGCATGATGTGATGCAGATGCTCAACGGATGATCCTGCGGAAAGTATGATCGTATATCCCTAAATGTTATCTCAAAACAGGGCCAGTCAGGATTATATAATAGTCTTACGTAATCAGGCAGGTATTGCACTGTCCTTAAAGGGGTCAGGATCCCAATCTATACGTCTTTATCCCGTTTAATCACAGGAAATCTGTCAATCACGCTTTCACAAAGTATTAGGAGATTTGCATGGAACTAGAAGATACATTACTTATGATGCCCGGACCTGTTCCTGTGGCACCGCGTGTTCTGCGGGCAATGTCAAAGCCCATGATCAACCACAGAAGCTCGGAATTCGCAGCCGTGTACGACGACTGCCGCGACATTATGGCGGATGTCTTCAAAACCAGGAACGATATTTTTGTTATCAGCGGCTCAGGTTCTGCAGGCATGGAAGCTGCTGTTGGGTGCACTGTGGGCAGCCAGGACACTGTGGTCGCTCTGGAGAACGGCAAGTTTGGTGAGCGGTTCAAGAACATTGCAGCAAGGTATGGAAAGGTCAATGCTGTCAAGGCCGAATGGGGTCACTCTTTTGACTTGGGCGAGGTCGAGAAGAAGCTTGAGGAAGGTGCAAAAGTCCTGACCCTTGTGCACAACGAAACCTCTACAGGTATCCTGAATCCCGCAAAAGAGATTGGCAAGCTCACAAAGAAGCATGATGCGCTCTTTATCATGGATGGCATCACCTCTATTGGTGGCGATGATGTAAGGATCGATGAGTGGGGCGTGGACATTGCTGTGACCGGCTCCCAGAAATGCATAGCTGCTCCGCCGGGACTCGCCATGGTATCCGTGAGCGAGCGCGCTTTTGAGGCAATGAAGGGCATGGACCGGATGCCGTACTATCTTGATCTCAAGGCATACAAGAAGAGTGCGGACAAGGACAGCACCCAGACCCCGTACACTCCCGCAGTCTCGCTGTTCTTTGCACTTCAGGAATCCCTCCACATTGTTAAGGAAGAGGGCATGGAAGCAAGGATAAAGCGCCACATCACCGAAGGAAATGCAGTTCGTGCGGCTATGTCGGCCCTGGGTATCGAGATGTTCCCCTATCTTACCGGGGAAACCAGCTACTCCAACACGGTCTCTGCAATGAAGGCGCCACAGGGTGTCAGCGGTGACGATATCAAGAAGGATATGAAGGCCAGGGGAATCATCATCGCCGGTGGCCAGGACCAGCTCAGCGGCAAGATATTCAGGATAGGCAACATGGGCAATGTCATGCCCAAAGATGTCATGCTGACCATACAGCAGCTTGAGGTAGTTCTCAGGAAGAGAGGCGTTGTCTCTGAACTGGGAGCAGGACTGGAGGCTGCAAGCGAGGTGCTTGACACCCTCCTCTAAATTTAAGGTGAACATGCCTATCATCGGAATTGTCGATACAACATTTGCGCGCTTCAATATGGGCAAGGCTGCGGTGGATGAGATCCAGAAGAACGTTTCTGTCAAGATTATCCGCCGTACTGTTCCGGGCGTCAAGGACCTGCCCGTGGCAGCCAAGAAACTCATCGAGGAAGAAGGCTGTGACATTGTCATGGCCCTTGGCATGCCAGGTTCAAAACCAACCGATAAGGTCTGCGCACACGAAGCATCCACCGGGATAATCCAGGCGCAACTCATGACAAATACCCATATAATAGAGGTCTTTGTCCATGAGGATGAAGCAAAGGATGCAAAGGAACTGGCTTTTCTGATGGAGCAGCGTTCAAGGGAGCATGCTCTCAACGTTGTCAAAATGCTGTTCAAACCGGAACAGATGATCAGGGAAGCAGGAACAGGCCAGCGCCAGGGATTTGAGGATGTCGGGCCTGCAAGGGTTTAAATTAAGGATACAGCAGTGATTGATATGACCATCAGATTAGGATTTGTAATAGCTGAATTCAACAGGGACCTTACCTACCAGATGGAATTGCTTGGCGAGGAGCATGCAAAGTTCCTCGGGGCTGAGGTAGTGGCAAAGATACTGGTACCGGGTGTATATGATATGCCCCTCGCAATCAAAAGATTGTGCGAGAGGAAAGATATCGATGCAGTGGTTACCATGGGAATAGTAATTGAGGGTGCCACGCAGCACGATGAGATAGTTGTCCAGCAAGCAGCAAGGAAGATAACCGACCTTTCTCTGGAATATAACAAGCCGGTGACTCTGGGTATCGCGGGACCCGGTATGACTAGAATGGAAGCCCACGAACGTGTTGATTATGGAAAAC
Source organism: Methanolobus psychrophilus R15 (assembly GCA_000306725.1). Classification (GTDB taxonomy): domain Archaea; phylum Halobacteriota; class Methanosarcinia; order Methanosarcinales; family Methanosarcinaceae; genus Methanolobus; species Methanolobus psychrophilus. The sequence goes on from CP003083.1 coordinate 2,792,483, forward strand.
GCGCAGTAGAAGCTGCCGTTAAGCTTGTTCAGCGTCTTTGAAAAACAGATATGCTTAAATACTATGTAAACGGGTAAGGGTTTCCATGGCATCATCAAGGTTAAAACGGGTGGAAGAATCTGCAACTATAAAAGTTGCAAACATGGCTACAAAATTAAGGCAACAGGGAGTGGATGTCGTCAGTTTCAGTCTGGGTGAGCCGGATTTTGATACTCCTAAACATATATGTGATGCTGCATGCCAGGCGATGTACAGGGGTGAGACCCATTACACCCCCCCTGCCGGTATTCCTGAACTCAGGGAGGCCATCGCCGAAAAGCTCCGGACCGAGAACAAGCTTGACGTAAAAGGATCAGATATAATTGTAACTCCGGGTGCGAAGCAGGCTATCTTTGAAGTCATGCTGACAGTCCTCGACGATCATGACGAGGCAATTCTCTTTGACCCTGCATGGGTTTCCTATGATTCTGCTATTAAGTTCGCAGGTGCGAATACTGTGTGGGTTCCGACCGATGCCAATGACCGTTTCAAGCCTCAGGACTTGGAAGAATATATTACTGATAAGACCCGGCTGATAGTTGTCAACAGCCCAGGCAATCCCACAGGTGCCGTATATGACAGGCAGACCCTGAAGAATATTGCCGACCTGGCCATTGACCACGATCTCCTTGTACTTTCGGATGAAATATATGAGAAGATCATCTATGATAAGGAGCATGTGAGTATTGGCTCAATGGAAGGCATGCATGACCGGACCATTACAGTCAACGGTTTCTCCAAAGCTTATGCAATGACAGGGTGGAGGCTGGGATATGTATGTGCCAGGCCTGATATATTTGAGAACATGCTTAAGATACAGTCGCACTCTATAAGTAACACGACCACTTTTGTGCAGCATGGAGGAGTAGCGGCCCTCAAAGGTCCTCAGGAACCTCTGGCAGAAATGGTTGATAAGTTCAAGGCCAGGCGCAGCCTCCTGATCGAAGAGCTTTATGGTATGGGGATCAAATGCCAAGTGCCGGACGGAGCTTTCTATGCCTTTGCCGACGTAAGTGAGTTCGGTGACGGGGATAAAGTGGCTGAGCGCCTTCTCATGGAAGCTCATGTTGCAGTGACCGCAGGTTCCGCTTTTGGGGAAAGTGGAAGGAACTTCATAAGGCTGTCCTATGCGACTTCACAGGACCGCATAAAAGAAGGGCTTGCAAGGATCGAAGATGCACTGATCTGATCCTCTTCTATATTTTTCCCGGCCAGTGCGTCAATATGCGGCTGTGTCATTCTCATGATGTTTTCCCGTAACGTTCCAATATCTTTTTTATTATCTTTCCGGTGCTGCATAGCGGGCAGGTCTTTGAATCACTGATACGCACGACTTTGGCATTGATCTTGTGTTCACGCAATTCATTTTCAAGCTTCAGGGTGTTGAATGTCTGGTCATATCCAAGTGCGATTATATCGGGTCTTATCTCCATGACCGGCGTGAACATGTTGCTTTCGCTTCCCAGCACAGCTTTGTCGACTACCTTGAGTGAGCTTACCATCTTCAGTCTCTGGTCCTCCGGTATGACGGGCTTTGGCTTGTGCCTGATCATGGATTCCCTTGCAACGATCACGTATAGTTCGTCTCCCAGCTCACGTGCTTTACTAAGAAAAAGAATGTGCCCCGGATGAAGTATATCAAAAGTTCCTGTTGCAAGTACTCTTACCAAAAAGATCACCTTTCAGATGACCCTATGAGCCGGCCAGTTATAAAAAACACTCGCTGATATGTCTGGAGCTTCCGGCAACATTCTTCAATGAAGAGCTTTTCTGATGTCCCCGGCAAGGCTATAAGCTGCAAGCTAAGTTATCTTAAAAAAGATGACTAAAATGAAGTTATTTCTTAATAACTCCCACAATTTTGAAATTCTCCAGGGCATCGGACTCGTGAGGAGATTCCATATCAAGGTCTTCTGTAAGGTCCATACCTGCCTCGTGAAGTCCCATGTGTTCTCCACTATCCCAGAAATCGCTGTCTGTGACATCGTATACTTTGCCTGAGTAGACTACGTAAGCTTTCTGACCATTTTTACCGTTATACTTTGCAACTTCTTCAAGTGTAAATTCTTCCATATCCTCACCAGCTACACATTTTCTTTTTACCTTATAGGCTTTTGGGTATCCTTAAGTCAGATTGGGCATCCTCCGGTCCTCCCTGACTTCTCTATGTATTGCTGGTGATACTCCTCGGCACGATAAAACCTGCCCGCCGGGACTATTTCGGTTACAATGCCTCTCTGGTACTTCCCAGACTTCTGAAGGTTGATCTTAGATGCAAGAGCTGCATTCTCCTGTCCCTCTGTATGATAGAATATTGCCGACCTGTACTGGCTCCCTACATCAGGCCCCTGCCGGTTGGATGTTGTGGGGTCATGCATTGCCCAGAAAAGCTCCAGCAGCTTGTCATAGGATACCAATGAAGGATCAAAAATGACCTCCACAGCTTCGGCATGGCCAGTTTGACCGCTGCATACATCTTTGTATGCTGGGTCAACAAAATCCCCTCCGGTATAACCGACCTGCGTATATTTCACGCCTTTTACTTTCCTGAAAGTCGCTTCAACACCCCAGAAACAGCCAGCCGCAAAAGTTGCGACCTCGTTCCCCTCCCCGATTAATTCTTCTCTCGATTTCATACTATCCCTAACCAAGCCGGTGGGCACTATATCAGGCGAGTCGCATGACATGCCTGCATATGCAAACGCAGCTATCAATAAAATAATCAGTATCTTGTATCAATTTTGGGCATTTTTCAAATTGATGCTTAATTACTGCAAGAAGAAAATGTATCAATTATCCTGTATATATCTTTCCCATATTCTCTTTTAAACTCCCATAAGCTCTTTCATTGACGAATAGCAGGCCTGGAATATTTTCTGGTTACCTTTTATCTCAAGCACATCAAAATCGAATATCTGGGCGAACTCATCCACTTTTTGATGGAAATTCTCAGTATATGTCAGCCCTGTATTGACTTTTGCAACCCTTTTGTAGCCGGTAATCTCGTTCACTTTCCTGAGCATCTTAATTGTCTTTTCGGGGTTCTTCGGGTCTACCCGCATGATCTCTCTCCAGGAGTGGGCGTACATAGGCGTGAAAAGAAAGGTTCCCTGGCTGCTCAGCATTTTCAATGTTTTGAGATACTCTTCCCCGCCGCCGAGGGTGGCACCGATGCAGTCATCCACAATCCTCTTATCATCCCGCAATATACGCACCGGGCATGTTGTTTCCTGGTACCTGAAGTCTTCTTCTACTTTGTCCAGGACGTTGCCACAAAGTCCATAGAACAGAAGGATGCCATCACAATACTCTGTAATCTGGCCAATCCTTTCGTATATATCGACCTTAAGGCTCTTGGGGAACTCATGAAGTGCAAGTTCCACCAGACAGACAACGACCGTGAATTTTTCCAGATCCTTTCTTTGAGAGGTGGGAAGAAGCTGCTCCAGCGGCAGTAGGGCATACCGGAGACCGGATCCATCCATCTTTGCGATCATATCTTGTTCTTCATTGTTCTTCACAACAATTATCTCATTGACCGATGGATCATTCTCAAGCAGATGGATGATCTCATCCTGAAGTATCTTGCATGACAGTATTGCCATTACAGGCATAAGCTAACACTCTCCTGTTTTTTCTCCGGTCATTTACCTTTATATTATCACGGCTATTCATTTTATCCTTTTTGCGGCTCAGATGTGAAAAAAACAACGGTCGAATATTGGAGATATTCTCTAAAAGAGGAAAAGAAAACCGGGTCCTCTGACTATTCCTACGACAAAAGTCGAAGAATTCTCTGTCCCCAGCTTGCTTTAAAGCAATAGCCAGGCACTTACTTTTGATGCTGCTACTAAGGTATTGGGTATTGCACAGGAAAGTCCCATCTTATGTAGTCAGTTTCATGCCTGCATACAGCAGGATCACCAGATATGTGAAAGCCAGCCCGAAAAGCAGCCACACACCGCCCATAGAAACTCTAGTCATATCATACCACCATTTTCATACTGAAGCGAACACAGATAATCCATTCATACCCGGGTTAATTGTTCCTTTAAAGGACTGTTAAAGTTCTTTTTTGCCCTTTCTTCCCTTTTCTTTAAACAGTTCTATTATGGTCTTCCTTGGGGCAATTCATTAACTGCACTATATGCTGTCCTTTTCTAATATATAACGTTTGTTATACTTGACTATATAATGATGATGATGATGATGATTTATCCTTTTATCCAATACCCATCCAAGCAGCAAAAAACTCAACATTGATGACTGCATCCAGACTGGATATACTTCCTACGGACTTTACGTGCAGGTGTCATTATGAGTGAGATTACAGATAACCGGCAACTAAAAATAAGGCAGGCCAATGAAGGCGATGTGGCATTGATCATGCGATTTGTACGTGCGATTGCAGAGTTTGAGAACCTCAGCGATCATGTAGTTTCAACTGAGGATTCCTTACGAAAACATCTCTTCAGGGAAAGACCGTATGCAGAGGCAGTGATAGCCGAATTGGGAAAAGAGCCTGCAGGGTTTGCAATGTTCTTCCACAATTTTTCCTCTTTCTTAGGCAGGCCTGGTTTGTACATAGAGGATATCTATGTATATCCTGAATACAGGAGCAACGGTATTGGCAGGGCACTAATGAAACACTGCGCCCAGGTTGCCCTTGAAAGGGATTGCATCAGGATGGAATGGAGTTCACTGGACTGGAACCCTGCCAGGAGGTTCTATGAGCATTTGGGAGCGCAGGGTCATGCAGAGTGGATAATGTACCGTCTTGAAGGCAGGAACCTGTCCGAACTTGCAGATGAAAGGGAATAAGGGCAACCAAAGAAAGATCAAAGGATCTTGCTCAGGAAATACTTTGTTCTTTCATGTTTTGCATGTAAGAATATATCCTCAGTCGTGCCTTCTTCCACAATCATACCGTTATCCATGAACAGAACGCGGTCGCCGACCTCTCGGGCAAATCCCATCTCATGAGTTACTACTGTCATGGTCATGCCCATCTGTGCAAGGTCTTTCATCACTCCAAGGACCTCTCCCACCATCTCAGGATCAAGTGCAGATGTAGGCTCATCAAAAAGCATGACCTTCGGATGCATCAATGAAAATGGAAAGTAATTAGACAACACATTTATATTCTCTCACCTTAACTATACGAACTAATTATTCATTAAGTCTGGTCTTACTTTCATTGGGTCGTCAAGACCTAACTATCAAAGAATCAACAATCTTTCATTATAAAATAACGTTGTCACTTGGGGGAAAAAAGATAACCGACCATGAGCCTATAAAATCAGATGTTGCCGTAAGTTCTAATGATGACTCACCGGAACAGAAGGAAAGCAAAGTGAGTACGGAACATCAGGATGCAGTTAAGGAGCTCAATAATTTAGCTGCACTCTACCAATCCCAGGGCAAATACTCTGATGCTGAGCCTCTCTACCTTCGTTCATTGGAGATGAGAGAGAGCACACTGGGTCCGGATCATCCATCTGTAGCTACAAGTCTAATTGATCTGGCCGGACTCTATCAGGTTCAGGGCAAATACTCTGTTGTTGAACCTCTCTACCTTCGTGCATTGGAAATTACAGAGAAAACATTGGGCCTGGAAAATCCCTCTTTTGCCACAATTCTCAATAGCTTGGCTGTGATCTACAAAGCCCAGGGTAAATACTCTGATGCTGAGCCTCTCTACCTTCGTTCATTGGAAATCAGAGAGACAGTACTGGGTCCGGAACATCCGGATGTAGTTGCAAGCCTGCGCAGTTTAGCCGGACTCTACCATAATCAGGGCAAACATCTCAAGGCTAAAGAGTTGTACATCAAGGCAATCACAATAATTGATAAGAACAAAAGTGAAGGTCATCCCGACTCATTAAAGTGCTTTGAGAACTATGCCCTTTTACTTGAGAAAATGGGACGAAAACGTGAGGCAGTCAAAATGCGCAATCGCGTTAAACGAACACGTTTATAAAACGCGGACATTTGTTGAAATGAGCCGGAAAATCGTTTACATTGCTACCAGCCTTGACGGTTTTATCGCAAGAAAGAATGGCGATACCGATTGGTTGGAAGAAGACCCTTCTTATGACTACTACAATGAATTCATCAAAAATGTCGAGATCATTCTGATGGGTGCCACTACTTATGAAAAGGTGATGTCCTTTGGGATTGACTGGCCTTATCCGGAAAAAATGTCGTATGTGTTCACTCATAAGAAATACACAGATGAGAGTAAAATCAAGTTCAAGGATGAGGACATAAGTTCTTTCATGAAAAAGCTCCAGGCTGAGACCACGGGTGACATCTGGATAATGGGAGGAAGCAACCTGATTAATCAATTCCTTAGAAAAGGCCTAGTGGACGAGATCGTAATAGGTATCCAGCCAATAATTCTGGGAGAAGGAATCCCTTTGTTCACTCAACCGGATGAGATCAGACTGGAGCTGACTAAGGTCAGTTCGTATGACAAAGGGATGATTCAGGTTCATTATAATGTGACCGGATAGGAGCCCGGATTCACGCCCTTGTCAGGGTGTTGTTGACAACGATGACATTTTAACGTAAGATATCATCGAGTTCCCATATAAGGAAATCTTCACTGCCTGATAAGCTCGGTCTTCCCGACTCTTCTCTTGCCGGTTATTACCAGAAAGGACGGCTTGCTTTTGTCGAGGAGGGACATGAGGGCGAGTTCTTTCTCGCGGTTGTAGAATTGCATAATGATTATTTTTATAATCATTATATTTATAATCGTTGTTTAGAGTTGAAGCAAAACTTATAGTCGCAATAATGGTGCATAGTCTGTTTCATTTCTCAGGAAACCTAAAAAAGTTGAATGATTAAGAAATCACTAATCAATGAGAAAAGATTTCAGATTTGAAAACTCTAAAATAAGAATAATTCACTAAAATAAGGTGCAAACTAGTTTTCAGACATTTCTTCTAATTTCTTTCTGTCCTTTTCATTAAAATGTGCCAATTTCCATTCCGAAGACATTATAATCGCTTTCAAAGTTAGATCGTCAAATTCAGCACCTCTGAAAGATGCTCCTTCTAATTTGGAATTCATCAACTTAACGTTCCTTAACTTGGCCATATTAAACTCTGCATTCCTCAGGTTCGCACCCTCTAGATTTGTTCCTAGCAGTTTGGCTTCCATCAGTCTTGATCCCATTAAATTAGCTCCTTTCAGGTTTGCTCCCGTCAAATTTGCATCTATTATTTCAGCATTCATCAGTAGTGCTTCTGTCAACTCAGCTCTTAACAGGTTTGTCCCAATTAAATTTGCTCCCACTAAGTTTGCTTTATTCAAATTAATTTTTTTCAGATTTGCATCCATTAGATTTGCTCCCATTAAACTAGCACCTTCCAAGTTTGCTAACATCAAATTTGCTTCCCTCATATCAGCTCCCATCAGATTGGCTCCCATTAAATCTGCTCCCTCTAGATTCGCTCTCCTCAAATTTGCCTCCCTCAAATTTGCTTCTTTCAGATTTGCTTCCATTAAATTAGCTCCTAGTAAATCTGTCTTTTCCATATCAATCCTCTGTAAATTGGCTTGAGGTTTAATCTCAGCCATGGAAGATGATAGTTCTAGCTTAAATTTTTTAGGAGCAATACTACTAAGGAACAAATAAGTGTTGATATTATTCAAATCAAACAGTTCCTTCCCATTCGATAAAACATGAATTATTTGACTATTTGCACAATAATCGTAATATATTTCTCTTAGCTCTTTTTTTGCGAAATTTTGAACAACGTTTGTCCGTTCTTCACCTTCCAATCTAGCAAGAGATTGAACATCAAATAGAATATCTGGTTTCCTTTTTATTTCATCTACAAAAGTGGGTGAAGAAAAGCTTAGAACATGCCATTTAATTAAAAGTTCTTCTTTATATCCAGTTTCTCCCTCAAGAGATTCACCCAGAATTCTCATTAAGTTTAATGAATTCAAAAATCTTATGATTTCCCGCTGATTAGCCTTCAAGCCTTTAACAATGATATCGAAATATTGTTCTAGTTCTGCGTCTATTTGTAATTCATGTTTCATGAATTCTTTAATATCGTCTTCTTTTAGTAAAGGTAAGTCGAAATTCAATTGAACCATTTTCTTAATGTATTCCATACCAGAAAAATCTTTAATAGAATTATATTGAGCATCTATTGCCTTCGAAATCATAGAAATGTCAGTTCCTATAATAAAAAAGCATCCTTCTATATCTAAAAAAAGATTTATGGACTCTAAGACGCCTGCTATGTTTTTTGGAGGACATCGATCTAAATCATCAATAAAAATTACAAGAACTCCTTCATTGTCTTTGTACTTACCATTCGATTTCTCAAGAACAAAAGTATGGAGTATAATTTTCGGCATTGGTAAGTATATATAGTTATATATTATGATAGCCTACACATAAAGCGTGAATTGTCCCAAGTGCAATAGCTTTAATAACAAAAAGAACGGTAAAATCAATGGACTCCAACGCTATCAATGCCATGAATGTAGATACAATTATACAGTAGAACTTAAGTCTACTGCCTCTCCTCCCTCCGTTAAAAGACAAGCTTTACAGCTATACCTTGAAGGATTGGGATTTCGTTCAATAGGACGTTTTTTAGGAGTAAGTCATGTTTCGGTTCAAAATTGGATAAAGACATTCGGACAGGAATTAGAGGATCTAAAAAGCGAAAACGAGATAGAGATCGTTGAATTAGACGAAATGCATACTTATATTGGAAACAAAAAAAATATTGTTGGATCTGGATTGCTGTTGATAGAGCTGGGAAAAAATTCATCAACTGCTCTTTTGGTAGCAGGGGAACCAAAACAGGACAAAAGCTCTGGGAGAAACTAGAGAAGAAAGAGATAGGGAAAGTGATGACCGATAACTGGAAAGCATATGCAGAGTTTCTTCCAGATGAGGTTCATACACGATCAAAAGCAGAAACCTATACAGTGGAAGGATATAACAGCATATTCAGGCACTTTCTGGCAAGATTACGAAGAAAAACAAAATGTTATACTAAGAGTCTTGAAATGCTAAAATACTCTGTTCTTCTTTTGATGAAGTATAGAAATAATGAACTAACTATACTTAATTAACAATGCCTAATTTTCATATAATCCTGAAAAATATCGTAAAATGAAAGTTTGTTTTGATATTCTGTTTTTGTAATCCATTTTTCAAATTCGGGACCGTTTCCAAGAGTTAAAATCTTGGCTAAATCACTCATTTGTTTCAGTATATCTACTTTTTCAGATCCTACGAGAATTTTTGATTTAAGATTGTCTAAAAACCCCTTTCTTCCCATTTCTTGTAAGATTTCACTAACCAATGCAGCAAGCATCGAGTCGCACTCTGAATATTTCCAAGCATCAAACCATACAGTTTTAACTTTTCTTCTCTGGAAACTTGGAGTTGAAGAGTCCAGTTTACTTCTTAATGTTCTCATCAATGTAGTTTTTCCACTGCCCCATTTTCCATTAATCGCTATTGTAAAAGGCGTCTTGTTTTCTTTGTTGAGAATAATTGTTGAAAGAGAATTTGCGTAAATATCAAAATTAAAATGTTTTGCATCTCTTATTGGAGAATCCCTATATACTTTAGACATTTATGAGCACCACAAAATATATTGAAAGAATGTATATTGTGGCATATTAACTTTTTGATTTCAATCCTAGAGAACTTGCCATCAATGTTTTTTAGAGAACAGAATCTAACATTTAAATAAAACACAGATGATTGTAACTCTATATGAGACCTAATTTAAAATGAAGTAATTAAAAATGAAATCATTTTAAGTACATAAAAATGCACCTGAATTCAAAACAAACAACTACAAAATATTACTTTTGTGCCCAAAAGAAATTGATTTAAAATAGAAATGGGATTGAATCAATAATCCAAAAATTAATCGTATGCCTTCTCGGCACACGATTTCACTTTCCAATTACTTTCTTATACAATCTCGCCTGGAAGCCATGGTACTTCGCATAACCTTCGGCGTCTTTCTGGTTGATGGTGGCGCTGTCGAAGGATACCATGTCCTCGGAGTAGAGGGCGCAGGGGGAGCTGCGGGCCAGGATCATGACGCTGCCTTTGTAGAGTTTGACTGTGACGGTTCCTGTGACACGTTCCTGGGTCTTGTCGATGAAGGCGTTCAGGTCGTGGTAGAGGGGCTCGTCGACAAGGCCGGAGTATGCAAGCTCAGACCACTGCTCGTCAACCATTTTCTTAAACTTGAGCTCGGCACGGCTTAAGACCAGCTTTTCCAGGTCCTTGTGGGCTGTGAGCAGCACTGTGGCTGCAGGGTGCTCGTAGTTCTCACGGGCTTTAAGGCCGAGCACACGGTCCTCGATCATGTCCGTGCGGCCGACACCGTGGGAGCCTGCTATCTTATTGAGCTTTGTGATAAGCTCCACGCCGCCCATCTTCTTTCCATCAAGAGAGACGGGGACACCTTTCTCGAAACCGATTACCAGGGTCTGTGCATCCGGTGCATTGGCGGGGGAAACTGTCCACTGGTAGATCTCCTCCGGCGGGATGAAGGCAGGGTCTTCCAGTTTGCCGCCCTCGATACTGCGGCTCCATATGTTCTCGTCAACACTCCATGGCTTTGCGGTCGTGACAGTCACAGGCACGCCGTGCTTCTTTGCATACTCTATTTCCCATTCCCGGGTGAGGTTCATATCCCTCATGGGTGCGACAACATCCAGGTCGGTGAGCCTGAAAACAGCCTCGAACCTGAGCTGGTCGTTACCCTTGCCGGTGCAACCGTGTGCCAGTGCAACAGCATTTTCCTTCAGGGCGATCTCAACGACCTTCCTGGCAATGAGCGGACGGGCAATAGAAGTTCCCATCACATATCCCTCATAGTCACCGTTGGCCTTGATCAGGGGGAAGATGTAATCCTGCACGAACTCATCACGCGCATCAATTGTAAAGTGCTTGTTGCTGATCTTCTGCGCTTTCTCCTCAGCCTGCTTCACATCTTCTTCCGGCTGGCCCACGTTCACAGCTACAGTAATGACCTCATCGTAGCCGTATTCCTCTTTAAGCAGCGGGATACACACGGATGTGTCAAGCCCGCCCGAATAAGCAAGTACTACTTTCTTTGACATATTATCTGGTCCTGAAACTGATTAAGAGCTAACCATCATTTAACTATCTCTTTATGGTATTCATTGATTGACTTTACAGTCCCCTCGCCCAATTTCATCGAAGTTATCGCGGAGGCTGCTGCGAGTGCCGCCTGGATGGTCGTGATGTATGGCACCTTGAAGTCCACAGCCGCACGGCGTATCCTGGAACCGTCCTTACGCGCCTGCTTGTTGGTCGGCGTGTTTATAACAAGAGCAACCTCGTCCCTGCGCATCATATCAATGACATTGGGGCTGCCGTCATGAACCTTTTTGACAATCCCCATCTCTATGCCATGCTGCTCAAGAAACTCGGCAGTGCCTTTAGTACCGACCAGGTCGATCCCTGCAATCTTGAGCTTGCGTGCAACTTCCAGCAATTGTTCTTCATCCACGTTCCTTATGGACATGAACACCTTGCCCGTAAGAGGCAGTAGGTTATCAGCGCTGAGCTGAGCCTTGAAGAAAGCACGCCCGTAATCATAGTCAATGCCCATTACCTCTCCGGTACTCTTCATCTCAGGCCCGAGCACAGGATCGGCACCTGGCAGTTTGTCAAACGGAAGCAGTACTTCCTTTACAGCGACATGCCCGATCTTTGGCTCTTTCTCCAGGTTGTACCTCAGATCCTTCAGGCTGTTGCCAATGATTACCTGTGCCGCTATCTTTGCCAGTGGCAGTCCGACTGCCTTGGATACGAAAGGTATTGTCCTGCTTGAACGCGGATTTGCCTCAAGTACATAGACAATATCGCCCTTTTTGGCCATCTGGAGGTTTACCAGGCCTTTCACATTCAGTGCAAGTGCTATCTTGCGTGTGTAGTCGCGCACGATCTCCAGCGTTTCCTCGGAAAGAGACTGCGGTGGGATAACACATGCGGAATCACCTGAGTGGACACCTGCTTCTTCGATGTGTTCCATAATGGCACCAATAAGCACGTCTTTGCCATCACACACGGCATCGACATCTATCTCCACCGCACTTTCAAGGAAATCATCAATGAGTACCGGATGTTCCGGAGACACTTTTACAGCTTCGCGCATGTAGCGCTCCAGGTCATTCGTGTCATAGATTATTTCCATGGCCCTGCCACCCAGTACGTAGGAAGGCCTGACAAGCACAGGATAACCGATGCGTGCCGCGATCTCGACTGCCTGGGCCTGCGATTTCGCATAACCTGCATCCGGCTGCCTGATACCCAGTTGCTGCATGAGACGGTTGAATTTCTCACGGTCCTCTGCTACGTCTATGTCCGTAGGAGAAGTACCGAGTATAACAGTATCGAGGTCCGCACGCCTCTTAAGCTCCTTCTCAAGCGGCATTGCAAGATTGATGGATGTCTGGCCGCCGAACTGCACAAGCACACCGTAGGGCTTCTCTTTTTCAATTACATTCATCACATCTTCAAGGGTAAGCGGCTCAAAGAACAGCTTGTCGGAAGTATCGTAGTCAGTAGAAACGGTCTCAGGGTTATTATTGATGATCTGGGCCTCTATGCCCTGTTCCCTTATCGCCGTCACTGCGTGCACAGTACAATAATCGAACTCTATGCCCTGGCCTATCCTTATGGGTCCCGAGCCCAGTATAATTATTTTCTTGCGGTCAGTGGGCCGTGACTCACACATAGTCTCATAGCAGGAGTAATAATATGGAGTTGCAGCTGCAAATTCCGCAGAGCATGTATCCACCATCTTGTAGGTGGTGTTTATTCCTGCTTCCCGTCTCAGGTCGTTGATCTCTTCCCGGGTCCTGCCGGTGTGATTTGCGATCTTGGAGTCAGTGAAACCCATACGCTTGCTGCGCAGTAGAAGATCTGAGGACAGTTCACCTGACTTTGCGTTCTCATGCAGGGCATTTTCCATGTCCACTATGTTCTTGATCTTCTTGATGAAGAAAACATCTATTCCTGTCAACTGGGAAACCTCTTCGACAGTGAACCCGTTTCGAAGAGCATAGTAAATAACGAACAGCCTTTCACTGGTAGGGGTTTGCAGCAGGGTCCTGACCTCACTGCTGCTCCATTCATCGGAACCAAGATCCATCTTGATATCGAGGGAGCGGATAGCTTTCTGCAGAGACTCTTCTATTGTACGACCGATAGCCATTACCTCGCCGGTGCTCTTCATCGCGGTTGTAAGCGTCTTGTCTGCGTTGACGAACTTATCGAAAGGCCACCTGGGTATCTTGGTAACAACGTAGTCAATGGTCGGCTCAAAGGAAGCCGGTGTCTGTTTTGTAACGTTGTTAAGTATCTCGTCAAGCTTCATACCAAGAGCGATCTTTGCTGTTACCCTGGCTATCGGGTAGCCGGTTGCCTTTGAGGCAAGTGCGGATGAGCGGGACACACGGGGATTGACCTCGACTATCCTGTAGTCGCCATCCTTGAGGGCGAACTGGATATTACAGCCACCTTCAATACCAAAAGTGCGTATGATCTTGATAGCTGCAGTCCTGAGCATCTGGTGCTCCCGATCATTGAGGGTCTGTGAGGGTGTTACCACAATGGACTCGCCTGTGTGGACTCCCATGGGATCCAGGTTCTCCATGTTACAAATGACTATGCAGGTGTCATTTGCATCACGCATGACCTCATACTCGAACTCTTTCCATCCGAGTACGCTTTCCTCTATAAGCACCTGGTGGATCCGGCTGCGCCTAAGTCCCCTCTCACATATCTCAAGGAGTTCCTCCCGGGTATGGGCAATACCGCCGCCTGCGCCTCCAAGGGTATATGCGGGACGGATGATGAGCGGGAGGCCAAGTTCATCAATGACCTCTTCAGCTTCCTTCAGTGATGAAACTGCCCTGCTGCGAGGAACCTTTTCTCCTATCCTCTGCATGGTCTGCTTGAACAGCTCACGGTCCTCTGTGTTCTTTATAGCATCAAGGGATGTACCCAGTAATTTCACCCCATACTTTTCCAGGATGCCGTGCTCTGCAAGTTCACTGGTCAAATTAAGTCCGGTCTGCCCACCGATACCCGCAATGATACCGTCGGGCCTTTCCTTCTCGATTATCTTCTCAATGGACCTGTAGTCAAGAGGCTCGATGTAAACGGCATCAGCCATCTCGGGATCTGTCATGATGGTTGCCGGGTTAGAGTTCACAAGTACGACCTTGATCCCTTCCTCCCTGAGGGACCTGCATGCCTGGCTGCCAGAGAAGTCAAACTCTGCCGCCTGGCCTATCGTTATCGGCCCTGAGCCGATTAAAAGTACCTTTTTGATATCTTCACGTTTTGGCATCGTTTACTTCCTCCCTGCAAGTTTCAAAACCTTGTCAAAGAAAGGCTTTTCGGTATCCATCGGACCAGGATGTGCGTCAGGGTGATACTGCACGCTGAACATGTCGAGGTATTTGTGAGTTATTCCCTCAACGGTCTTGTCGTTAGCGTTAACCTGGGTCACCTGGACATCTGCCTGCTCAAATGAGTTTGGGTCCACCGCAAAACCATGGTTCTGGGATGTGATGTACACTATGCCTGTTTCAAAGTCCTTTACCGGCTGGTTCGCACCCCTGTGGCCGAACTTGAGCTTATATGTCTCTCCGCCAAGTGCCAGGGATATTATCTGGTGCCCCAGACAGATACCAACGATCGGCAGTTCGCCCGCAAGCTCTTTAACGGCTTTTATTCCTCCTGTCGCTGCCTGCGGGTCACCAGGGCCGTTGGAAAGGAAAAGCATATCCGGCTCATACGAGCTGATCTGCGAAGGTGATGTGCTCGCCGGCACTACAGTGACATCCATGCCACGGGCCAGCAGGCTTTTTTCTATGCTCAGTTTCCTTCCGAAATCCATGAGCACTACATTTACCGGGTTGTTGGGATCACGCAAAGGACTTTCTATTTTGAAAGGCTGCGGACAGGTAACTTTTGATATAAGGTCAAGCTCTGAGATACTTGGCAGTTCCCTGGCAAGCCTTACAGCTTCCTCACCATCATCACTGCCATTTATAAGGGCTGAGCGCATTGTACCATATTCACGGCTCTTGATAGTGAGCATACGTGTATCCACGCCTGAGATGCCGGGTTTCCCCGCATCTTCCATTAACTTGAAGATCGTCTTCTTCGAAAGGTAATGGGACGGCTCCAGGCACTCTTCCCTTATAACAAGGCCCTCTGCTTTGACGCCGTCTGACTCAAAACAGCTCTCGCTGACACCGTAATTGCCAATCAGTGGATAAGTGAACATGAGGATCTGACCCTTATATGACGGATCGGTCAGCGCCTCCTCATAACCTGTATATTGAGTGGTGAAAACAAGTTCCCCGGTAACGATACCTTCGGCACCGAATCCGGTGCCTTTAATAATTGTCCCATCTTCTAATCCTAATACTGCATTCATTGTAAGAACCTGCGTCTACATGTAAGGAATAGGCTATAAGTATTGCGATGGGATTGCGGGATTGACCGTTACAGATTAAAAAAAGCAAGGGAACTATCTGATCTTCCTTAGGAAAGAATAGACTATGCCCGATACTATCACAAAAGATATTAATAAGATATATATGATGAATTTTTTAGGTTCTTCTGTTGCAAAGGCTCTGACCGTGTTTATATGGGGACCTATTTCCGCAACGCTTTCTTCTTCCAGGTATTCTACGGTAGCAGCCTGTTCAGGTTTCTCGACACGTAGCTTTAGCACCCATAGGTTATACTCGCCCCCCTCATTGGAAATGTAAGCTATACGACTGCCTTCAGGACTCCATGCAGGTGATCTTTCGTTTGACTTCTCCATTGTGAGCTTTTTCATGCCCGTGCCATCTGTGCGCATGATCCACAGGTCATAGCTGCCATCCCTGTCGGATGAGAATACTATCATATCGCCCTGGGGGCTGTATGCGGGTTCGATATTATTGAATTCATCATCAGTGAGGCGTGTTGCTTTAACAGCATCTGGCTCCTGGGTGTATATGTCACCTTCAAGAGAATACAACAGCCTGGTTCCGTCCGGGCTCCAGGAAGGGGAAGCTTCGTCACCTTTATCATCTGTGACCTGCACACTTTTCCTGCTACTGATATCCATGATCCATATATCATAGTTACCGGAAATTTTGGAAACGTAAGCTATGCTGCGATCGTCAGGACTCACTGAAGGTTCTTTCGAATCAGACGTCCCGGTCAGTTTCACATTGTTGCTGCCATCAGCATTCATCACATGCAGACTGATATAACGCGCTGAGTATGCAGTCCTGCTTTCAGTGGCATAATATATCTTACTGCCATCATGATTGAACACCGGGTCTCCGGACCATGCAAGAGTGTCATATATTTTTTTTGTACCCGAACCGTCCGCATTCATAACCCATATTCCCTGATTATATGCATAGGTCAACTTCTTGCCATCCGGGCTCCATGATGGATGGTTATACCCCTTACCATCTGTCAGCCTGATATCTTCGTCTACAATAATGGCTCCTGCTCCGCATGCAAGTGGTAACAACAGCGATAATGCCAGGAATATGAGCAAGATATCCAGACAATATCTTGTTTTTGTAAAAGACAAATGCATTTGCATTAAAATATATTAAGTGGACTTATATATATTAATCTTTTGTTTTAGGGTTTCACTTAATATCTTACCATCTACCTTGCCTCTGAACTCGGCCATTACTATGCCCATCAGCGGACCAACCGCAGCGGGTCCTTTTTCCCTGACAAAGTCACTACGGTCCTCTATCATCTGGTCTATGAACTTCTCGACGATAGTGATATCCATTCCTCCAATTCCAAGCTGTGAAGCCGCATCTCCTGCGCTAAGGCCAGGCTCCATGGCAATCGCTCTTAATATACTGTCTATGGCCTCTTTAGATATCCCGCCTTCAGCTACCAGGCTGAATACATCCAGGAAATGACAGTCTTCCAGTTTATCTACCTCCACACCGTCACGCTTGAGTTCCGGAAGCATCCCTGTGAGCGTTCTCACTACAAGAGTGGCAGTGACAGTAGTATTGCCTTCAAAGCGCTGCATCAGTTCCTCGAACAGAGGCAGGTGAGATGAATAAACTATCTTCTCGGACAGTTCCCTGTGAAGGTTGTACTCCAACTCAAAACGTTTTGCACGTTCTGTCAGGAGTTCAGGTATTCCTATTGATCCAAAATAAGCTGGTGATATCTCCACTTGCGGGACATCGGTCTCGGGATACATTCTTGCAGCTCCGGGAAGCGGTCGCAGGTAGGAACTGTTCCCGTCCGGCAGTGCACGGCGGGTTTCCTCCGGCACTCCTTCAAGTGTTTCCCTTGCCCTGATAATTACGCTTTCCATGGCGCCTCTTGCGCGCGCTTCAAGATCTGCCACCATCACAACAGCATCATTCTCAGTTGCACCGACAGCGCAGCGCAGCATATTAACCTCTTCGGCTGTTATGCCGTAATTTGGAAGCTCATCAGTGTGGAAGATGCCGCCAACACCCGAGGTCTTGGCCCGGTCAGAGAACTCTGTCCCGATGCGCCTTCCGGGCTGCACTTCCCTGCCAGTGAAGCCGGCAAAGCCCGGCAGCAGTACCGCAAGCACCTTTCCCTTCTTCAGTGCGCTCAGAAGGACCTTGGACTTCGTACCTCTGAAAACATCAGTGACATCGAAGACAGTGTCGCGTACAGAGGCTCCTCTTGCAAGTAGTTCATCTCTGATTGCAAGCAGGCTGACCTGGCGCTGCACTTCGCGCTCGACGATCGTCTCTATCATATCCAGCGCCTGCACACCCTTAAGCTCAACACGGGCACCTTTTGCTATGGAAATATTGACGTCCTGGCGTATGGTACCCAGGCCACGCTTAACTTTTCCTGTGGAGCGCAACAGCATCCCTATCTGCTGTGCAGTTTCCTTTGCATGGGCAGGGGAGATTATATCCGGCTCCGTGCCTATTTCTACCAGCGGGATGCCAAGGCGGTCAAGTGAGTAAATAATGGAGTCGCCTTTGTCCTCTATCTTCTGGCATGCCTCTTCCTCAAGGCAAAGCACACCGACACCTACCGGTCCTACGGATGTATCTATAATACCATCCTTTGCCAGGAAGGCTGTCCGCTGGAAACCAGAAGTATTGGAACCATCCACCACTATCTTGCGCATAACATGCACCTGATCCACCGGCCTCATACGCAGGAGCTTGGTGATGCAAAGCGCAATGTCAAGAGTCTCCTGGTTTACCCCTGTTGGCGGCTCATCGTCATTCTCAACTAGGCAGGTGCTGTCATATCCTTTGTATATATATTTGCGTTTCAGCTTGGACTGTTCAAGAGCCGCCCTGTCTGTCTCACCCATCTCACTTTCTGTGGGGCGTAAATAACGGAAGAATTCATAGGTTGATTCACCGAGGTCCCTTATCAGAGTGGGGCATCTGCAAAATAGCTTCTGTTTTGAATCAAGTTGCTGATGGATCTCAAGACCGCATTTCAGACCCAGTCCGGCATAATCGAATTTATCGCTCATGAATAATCTCACCAAATAATTTTCGCATAGACGTCGGTTCACTCATCAAACAGCCTCAGGATGTATAAAGGTATTGTTCGTCGGCATGACTTCCAAAAATCCGCATATAAAGCCTGAACAAGAATAATCGAAAGGTTTATCATATGCAATCATTTACAATCATTTACAATCCATTGGTTATTCTGCTATGTACAAAGGTAGCGATAACTATTGCACTTATAGTATCAATTCCTCACTACATGCATCAGTAGGCAGATGCATTTAAAAGGTCGGAGCGTAGTGATATTTAATGTAAATCTCCATAAATCCTGCAAGTTGTTTTGCTCAGTTGGGCCATGGTGTCCTCATATAATATGTTCTAAAGTGAAGAATTATAAGAATCATTCATGATAGATGCGAAGCGTTTATAAGGGATAATCATGTACAATATCTTGTTGAAAGACTAATTATTAATCATTATGGATAGGAGTTTGCAAGATGTCATCAAATATCGAACGCTGCTACCAATGTGGTCAATGCACAGCCGCCTGCCCTATGGCTGAGCAGGAACAGGCCTACAAAATCCGCAGGTTCCTGCAGATGGAAAAGCTTGGCCTCAAAAGTGAGGAGCCAATGGACATTCCATTCATATTTTACTGCACGACCTGCTACAAGTGTCAGGATAACTGTCCACAGGGCGTAAAGATAGTTGATGGACTGCTCAGTATCAGGGAAGCTGCAGTTCGTGATGGCAATATACTGCCTGCTCACAGGAAGATCGGGCAGATGCTGATGGATAGCGGTCACGCAGTTCCAGGTAATGAGGATGGAAAAAAGAGGCGTCTGCAACTGGGCCTCGATGAAATGCCACCAACAGTTGCAAGTTCCGAAAAACAACTCAACGATATAAAGATACTGTTGAATCTATCCGGTTTTGACCAGATAGTTGCTGAGGAGAAGGCATGAGAGAACTCTCCCTGTTCCTGGGCTGTGTAGCTCCTAACAGATACCCGGGAATAGAAGTTGCTGCCAAGAAAATATTTTCAACACTGGGTGTCGATCTCGCTGACCTTGACGGTGCTTCATGCTGTCCCGCGCCTGGAGTATTCCGGTCTCTTGACAAGCTCACTTGGCTTACACTGGCCTCAAGGAACATCACACTATCCGAAAAAAAGAGCGATGACATCCTTACTATCTGCAATGGCTGTTTCAGCACGCTTAAAGATGCCAACGATATGCTCAAAGAAGATCCTGCTTTGAAAAAAGATGTCAACTCAAAGCTTGCAGAGATCGGACATGAATTCAGAGGCACTCAGGATGTAAGGCATGTCGTTGAATATCTCTATCAGGAGATAGGAGTCGACAAGGTAAGGGAAGCTGTTACAAAGCCTCTGAACCTCAGGGTCGCTGTACATTACGGCTGCCATCTTATTCAACCTTTAAAGGATTCAAAACTCGGGCTCGCTGGCAAACCTACGTTCTTTGATGAACTTGTAGAAGCAACCGGGGCCACCAGTGTTGATTATGAGGATAAGATGAGCTGTTGCGGTGCCGGCGGAGGAGCCAGGACTGCAATCCTTGATGCGACCCTGAAAATAGCAAACAAAAAACTTGAGCACATGACTGAGGCAGGTGCCGACTGCATCGTTGACGCATGCCCGTTCTGCCACCTGCAGTTCGATGTGGGGCAGGCAGAGATCAACCAGAAGTTCGCAAAGAACTACAACCTGCCGGTTTTGCATTATACGCAGCTTCTTGGACTTGCCATGGGCTTTTCACCCGAAGAGCTGGGAATAGCAATGAACACTGTGGATACTTCCAGGTTCATCGAAAAGGTAAAGATGGACATCTCCGAGAACGAAGTGTGCACTATCGTGTGATCTTGCAGGTACACGGTGCTTTTTGAACTGGTATATTTTTAACTTAACATACTCTTAACTCATAGAGATATCTACAAAAACATAGCCTTGTGCCGGTAAACATGCTTTACCCGGTTACCCTGGTTATGTTATCGGATCAGCCCGGGAGAAGAAATATGGTCAAAGAAAGTTCGGTCAAAGAAACTGAAGCGGCAAATACCCCCAGAATAGGGGTTTTTGTATGCGAGTGCGGTGTGAATATAGGTGGTGTTGTGAACTGCCGGGCTGTGGCGGATTATGCTTCCACATTGCCCAATGTGGCCACCTCCGTGGTCAACAAGTACGCATGTAGTGATGCAGGGCAGTCGGAGATAAAACAGGCTATAAAGGACCATGATCTTAACCGTGTCCTTGTGGCCTCATGTACGCCCAAGACACATGAACCCATCTTCAAGGCATGTGTAGAGGAAGGCGGCCTGAACCCTTACCTCTTTGAATTCGTCAACATAAGGGAACACTGCAGCTGGATCCACATGCAGGATAAGGAGAATGCCACAAAGAAGGCGAGTGAGCTGGTGCGCATGGGCGTTTCCAGGGCGCGACTCCTGGAGCCACTCCAGTCCACTGAGGTTCCTGTCACGAACAAGGCACTTGTCATCGGAGCAGGCGTTGCAGGTATGCAGGCAGCCCTGGACATTGCTGATATGGGTTACAAGGTCTATCTGGTCGAAAAGAACCCATCCATCGGCGGCAAGATGGCGCAGCTTGACAAGACCTTCCCCACAAATGATTGCAGTATATGTATACTTGGCCCGAAGATGGTGGAAGTGTCAAGGAACAGGAATATCCAGCTTATGACCTATTCCGAAGTGGAGGAAGTGGAAGGCTACGTAGGTAACTTCAGGGCGAGGATCAGGCACAAGTCCCGTTTTGTCGATGTCACTACCTGCACTGGCTGCGGGTCATGCGTTCCGAAATGTCCGATAGAGGTACCGGACTTTGAATTCAATGAAGGTATAGGCACCCGCAAAGCCATCTATGTACCGTTCCCCCAGGCAGTACCACTCAGGGCCGTTGTGGACAGATCCGTCTGCATAGACTGTGGTGCCTGCATCAAAGCCTGTGAGAGCCATTCTATCAATATGGAGCAGGAAGAAACATTCTCCGATCTGGAAGTAGGTGTGATAGTCGTAACCACAGGATACGACATATACGACCCGGAGCCAACAAACGACTTCGGATATGGGATATATGATAATGTTATCACCGGGATGGAGCTTGAGCGCCTGCTCAACGCCAGCGGGCCCACAATGGGCAAGCTGGTGAGGCCCAGTGACGTCAAGCCTCCAAAGCGCGTAGGCTTTATCCAGTGCGTGGGCAGCAGGGACAAGAAGCGTAACAGGTATTGTTCCGGATTCTGTTGCATGTATGCATTGAAGGACGCCCAGCTTATAAAAGAAAAATATCCTGATTCTGAAGTATATATTATGTACATGGATATCCGGGCACCTTTCAGGAACTATGAAGAGTTCTATGACCGGGCCAGGGACATGGGTATCAAGTTCATCCGCGGAAAGCCCGGAAAGGTGAGCGAGGATACGGATAACAGTGTCATTGTCCGCGTCGAGGACACGCTGACGAACAATATCTACAACCTTGAGCTCGACCTGCTCGTGCTTAGTGTGGGAGCCGTGGCAAGCGAAAGTTCTGAGCGTGTCAGGCAGTTGCTTAAGGTCAGCAGGGCAGCCGACGGATTTATGATGGAAGCACATCCCAAGCTAAAACCCGTTGACACAACACTTGACGGTATATTCATAGGTGGTGTGACCCAGGGACCTAAGGACATACCTTATTCGGTATCCCAGGGAAGTGCCTGTGCCGCCCGTGCAACGCGATATCTTGCCCAGGGTAAAGCAACCACCGAAGGCATCACTGTGGAAGTTGATGAGGATATCTGCGTCGGATGCGGAATATGTGTGCCTATGTGTCCCTTCCAGGCGTTGTCGCTCGCAGATGGAAAATTAGCAATTATCAAAGCACTTTGTAAGGGGTGCGGAACCTGCGCCGTGGCATGCCCCACGGGAGCGCTGCAGCAGAGCCACTTCAAGAACCAGCAGCTGCTTGCCCAGGTCAGGAGTGTTTTCACATTTGAGGGAGAATAAAAATGGCAGAAACAGAATGGGAACCAAAGATAGTGGCTTTCTGCTGCAACTGGTGCAGCTACGGAGGCGCGGATACGGCAGGGGTGGGGAGGGTTCCGCCACCACCCCTCTTCCCTGAGGATCATCAGGGTGATGTGTTCAGGACGTATTGACCCTATGCATGTTTTCAATGCTTTTCTTGAAGGAGCTGATGCCGTACTTGTGACCGGATGTCACCTTGGAGACTGCCACTATGTTAACGGCAACTACAAAGCCCAGGTCAGGTACCAGTTCCTTGAAGAGATGGTCAGGGAACTTGGGCTTGAACCTGAGAGACTCCAGCTCAACTGGATAAGCGCCAGTGAAGGAGAAAAGTTCGCGAATTTCATAAGGGATGTCACTGCGCAGATAAAACAACTGGGCCCGAGCCCTCTGAAGCCTGAAGGAGTGAACTAGATGGTTGGAATTGGAGACAAGCTGCTTGGCTATGCTACTAACCCGGATGTCCGCAACAGGGGCGCATCAGGAGGACTTGTCACTGCCGTACTGGCTGCAGCTCTTGAAAAGGGAATGGTTGAGGGCGTGGTCGTGCTAAAACGTATAGATGAATATGAAGCGATCCCGGTTATCACAGATGATGTACAGGAGGTACTTGCTTCCGGAGGCAGTATGCATGCAGTGCCCGTGAACCTAGCTAAGTATGCAGTTGGCAGGAAGATAGCCATGCCCGGCAAACCCTGTGATGTCAGGGGTGTCATCGAACAGGCCAAACGCAACGGAGTTGAACTTGAGGATACCTATATAGTGGGACTCAACTGCGGAGGAGCTATGCATCCGGTGGTCACCAGGGAGATGCTCACCAGGATGTATGAGATAGATCCGGAAGATGTGGTTGGCGAGGAGATTGAGAAGGGCAAGCTCATTTTCAAAACAAAGGATGGAGAAGAGAAGGCCATATCCATTGATGAGCTCGAGGAAGCCGGATACGGAAGACGTGAGAACTGCCGTTATTGCACAATTAAGATACCAACGAATGCCGATCTGGCATGTGGTAACTGGGGTGTCATCGGGGAGCTGGCTGGAAGTGCCACCTTCTGCGAAGTAATGAACGAGAAGGGCAAGCGCCTTCTTGATAATGCTATTGAGGCCGGGTTTATTGAGGTGCAGCCTGCGGACGAGAAATCCATAGCTATCCGGGAAAAGGTTAACAAAGCTATGCTTAAGCTCGGAGATGAATGGAAAGGAAGGCTCCTTACTGAGATCCCTGACCAGGAGCGTCTCACTTACTATATAGAACAGTTCGCAGACTGTATCGATTGTGGCGCCTGCAGGGAGGTCTGCCCTGTATGCACGTGCGGTGAGGAATCAAAGTGCACCATGTTCCACAGTCTCGCAGATAATTATAAGATGAGCATGTATCACATGGTACGCCTTCTCCATTTATCTGACAGTTGTATCGGGTGTGGACAGTGTTCTGACGTATGTCCCGTGGATATTCCGGTCACAACTATCTTCAGGCGCTTTGCAGACCCTGCCCAGAAGAAGCGCGATTATTCGCCTGGCATGGATCTCCAGAGACCGCCCTTCCTGGAGTTGATGCTGAAATGAAGGAAACTATCTACCGGACAGTGTGCCCCGGCTGTGGCATTGGATGCGGCCTCTACATCAGGGAAAGTGGCGATGGCTCTGTAAGCATCGACTTTTTGAAGAGCAGCCAGGTGAACCTTGGAAAACTCTGCAGATTCGGGATGAAGCTGCCTCATTACTATTCCAGGCCTGCTTCCGGCAGAGTGGAAGGCATGGTATCCGGTACTGAAGAAGCTGTCAAGGCAGCGGCTTTAAGGCTTAAAAATGCCGGGAAGATTGCCATGCTCTCTGCAGGCAACACTACCTGTGAAGAGCATATAGCATTCACAAGGCTCGCAGAGACCCTGGGTACTGTGGTACACACCGGCATTCCGGTCTACCCGGAACTTCCTTCAGAGTGTCACCCCCATCTCGAAGGCATGCCATTGGCTGAAATAGAGGATGCGGAGAAGATTGTACTCTTCGTAGACCCCTATGTGCAATATCCACTGCTTGTCAGGAGACTGCTGGTTGCCAGGCGCAACGGTGCACATATCATATCAGCAGGCGCAAAAGAACTGCATTTTGCGCATGAGAACAGGAATCTCTCACCGGAACAGTACGCAGAACTGGAACTTGACAGTAACTCAGTCATTATCGCTGATGTGCATCCGCATACAGATTCCTGTCATACGAAGCAGCTGCTCAATCTTGCACTTGAGACCGGAGCAAGGATACACTTTATAAAACCCTTTGTAAACAGCGAAGGCGCCAACAGGCTTTCAAGGGGCAAGGCCGGAATGATGGGTATCTCACATATCATGGATGAGATCGAAAAAGGGAGCATCAGGACCCTCTTCCTGCTTGATAGCGACCCTCTGGAGCTGATGCCGGATTCTGATAGGACAGCAAATGCGCTGAATAAACTTGACAATCTCATTGTGATAAGCTCAAGGGACAGCCCGATCACTGAGATAGCACATGTGGTGATAGTCACTGAACCCCTATATCGCAAAAGAGGTACCTTCATTAACGCCGAAGGGAAACTCCAGGAGAACAGCGGGCAGGATGTTGCCGGCATAGATGCAATGTCCCTGCTGAGCAGAGAATTGGGAACAGAAGGATTTGAGTACAGGCAGCTGCACGGGTACCTGCATGAAAGGATGATAGAGACCCTGGCCAATGAGAACAGGAAGCCTGAGTATGAAATAATGGAATGTGAAACTGCCCCTGTACATCACAATGGCGCCTGCACATTGAAATACCTGTTTAACCCCTTCATGTGGGTCAACCAGCCGGATGACAATGATTTCGTGCTCCTTAACATGAATATGGTCAGGAGTCTGAAACTCAAGAAAGGTGGCATGGTCAGGCTGGATTCTGAGAAAGGAAGCATGAAAATGCGATATCGTGTGGAAAGTATGCCTGACGGCATGATTTTGACTGCCAGGAAACTGCCAATAGCAACAGGAACGAACACAACAGTCAAAGCGGAGGGATGCTGATGATCGAACTTGATAAGGAGCAGCAGAAAGCCTTTGTCGATGAGATGATGGAATCTAACGAACTCAAAGGTGCATCCAAGAAAAGGCTAATCGTATTTCTGGCCGAGCGCTATAAATGGGACAAACAGAAAGTCCAGCACAGGCTCAAAAGGGCCACGCTGGCCCAGAGATATGCGGAAAGCCACTGACATTAAGTTTGATATATATATATGTAATATAATAGGTATTGATATAAAAAAAATTAAATTTATTACGTCATGAAAGAATGAATAACATATATATCAATAAACCTATCTCTTTTTTATGGGGGAAATTACGACTGAAGATTTATCTATGAATTTAGATAAATATAAGTTAATTGATATAAGGTCCATTGATGCTTATAATGGATGGAAAGAGGGTGGAGAAGCAAAAAGCGGACACATAAAAGGTGCGAAATCACTACCTTATAAATGGTCACACTATATTGACTGGATAGAGATTGTCAGAAATAAAAAAATCCTGCCGGAAGATCCTCTAGTTATATACGGGTATGAAAGGCATACAACAGAAGAAGTGGCAAAGCAGTTTGAAAAGGCAGGATACTCTGATGTAACTGTTTTCAACTCATTTTTAGAATGGGCGGAAAAGGACCTGCCAATGGAAAATCTTGAAAGGTACAGACAACTGGTTTCAGCCGACTGGCTTAACCGTTTGATCACAACAAAGGGTGCTCCTGAATATGACAGCGACAGGTTCGTGGTATGTCATGCTCATTACAGGAACCCTTCTGATTATGATGAAGGTCACATTCCGGGAGCAATATCTGTTGACACGAACACCCTTGAATCCCCGCAAACATGGAATCGTCGCTCGCCCGAAGAACTGAAGGAAGCACTGGAAAGCGCAGGAATATCACATGATACGACGGTTATCGTTTACGGAAGGTTCTCCTATCCGAAGAACGAGGATCCTTTTCCGGGAAGCAGCGCAGGTCATCTGGGTGCAATGAGATGTGCGTTCATCATGCTCTATGCCGGTGTAAAAGATGTACGTATACTTAATGGCGGCCTCCAGTCATGGCTTGATTCGGGGTATGATATAACAAAAGAGCCTGCTCAAAGTAACAGGGTCTCTTTTGGTATCGATATTCCACAGAAACCGGAGATAGTTGTCGATCTCGAGGAAGCGAAGGAGATACTTTCATCCCCTGACAAAAACCTGGTGTGTGTCAGAAGCTGGAGGGAATATATCGGAGAGATAAGCGGGTATAATTATATTGAGAAAAAAGGCAGGATCCCGGGAGCAGTGTTCGGGGATTGTGGCTCAGACGCTTACCATATGGAAAACTACAGGAACCTGGACCATACCATGCGCGAATATGGGGAGGTTGTGGAAAACTGGAAGAAGGTCGGGATCACTCCCGAAAAGCGCAATGCGTTCTACTGCGGGACTGGCTGGAGGGGCAGTGAGGCCTTCTTTAACGCGTGGCTTATGGGCTGGGATAGATCCGCAGTCTATGATGGCGGATGGTTTGAGTGGAGCAACAATGATCTACCTTTTGAGACGGGTGTGCCGGAAGAATGATCATAGAAGATTTAATGCCAGAGGTCGGAGAAACTTCGATCAGAGAAAAACTGGTAGCTTGCCTGAAGTCCAATCCTAAAACCCTTCCCTGTATGTTCTTCTACGATCAGAGTGGGTCGGAACTGTTTGAGAAGATAACAAAACTTGAGGAATATTATCCTCCGAAGATCGAGATCCCTTTGCTCAGATCAACAGCCAGGAAATTTAACGGGGTGCTTAAGGACTGCGATATCGTAGAGCTTGGGAGCGGGGATTGTTCGAAGATCTCCGTGTTCCTTGACGAGGTTCCTGAAGAATCACGTAAGAACATAGTGTATTATCCAGTTGACGTTTCCAGAGAGGCTATAGAAAAATCCGGCCTCATCCTCCAGAAGAAATATCCTGAAATGGGACTTCATGGGATCAATGCTGATTTTCTCGAGCATATTGAAAAGATCCGGGGAAAAAGAAAGAGGCTCTTCTGTTTCTTCGGGAGCACAATAGGTAATCTGACTGAAGCAAAAGCCATGGAGTTTCTGAGAAACCTGGACAGTGTCATGAATAAAAAAGACAGGCTTCTTCTTGGAATGGATATGGTAAAAGATATCGATGTAATCGAGAGAGCCTACAATGACAGCCAGGGGATCACTGCGAAATTCAATAAGAATATACTGAAGGTTACAAATAGTCATCTCGGAACGGATTTCAATCCTGATGATTTCGAGCATGTCGCTTTCTTCAATAAAGCATATTCCCGGATCGAGATGCACCTGAGAGCAAAAAGGGATCTGGAAGTGACAAGTCCTCTGCTGAAAGAGAATATAATCTTCAAAAAAGGCGAGATGATCCATACGGAAAACTCTCATAAATATACTGTAGGCCATATCAGGAAAATGGCAGATGCTGCAGGGCTTTTCCTGGCGAACATCTATACCGATGAGAAAAAGTGGTTCTCTCTTGCTGAAATGGTGAAAAGATGACCGATTTCAAGAAAGATTTCCCGATACTTGAAAAAGAGATATATGGAAAACGGCTGGTTTACCTTGATAACGCGGCAACGAGCCAGAAACCAAGCTATGTGATCGAGACTATCTCTGAGTTCTACAGATCGGATAATGGTAATATACACCGGGGAGTACATTACCTGAGTGAGGTCTCAAGTGAAAAGTATGAGAAAGCAAGGGAAAAGGTCAGTGACTTCATAGGCGCCCGTGACCCGGCTGAAGTGACATTCACTGCCGGAACAACTGATTCGATCAACCAGGTTGCATGCTCGCTTGAACCAATCCTGAAGGGAAACGAGGTTCTGATCACTGGTGTTGAGCACCACTCAAATATCGTGCCATGGCAGCTTGCAGGAGCAAAACTCCGGGCAATCCCGATTGACGAAGATTGTAATTTGCTGACAGATTCCATAGAGATCACGGATAAAACGAAATTGATAGCCATATCCCATGTCTCGAATGTCCTTGGTTCCGTCAATCCCATCAAAGAGATAACCGAAATAGCAAAAGACCACGATATCCCTGTGCTTGTAGATGCGGCCCAGTCGATACAGCATCTGCCAATTGATGTGAAGGATATAGGTTGTGATTTCCTGGCATTCTCAGGCCACAAGATGTATGCAGCAACCGGAGTTGGCGTGCTTTACACAAGTGAGCGTTTCAGTGATATCATGCCGGCAAAAGGCGGAGGAGGCATGGTTGACAAAGTAACTCTTGAAAGAACAACATACCTGAACCCCCCTTTAAGGTACGAGGCAGGCACGCCGCACATCGCGGGTGCAATAAGTGTTGCTGCAGCAATTGATTACATGCAGAATATAGGCATGGATGAGATCAGAAAGCACGAGCATAATGTATATTCCTACGCAAGGAAAAAACTGCTGGAAACGGATGGTGTGACAGGTTACGGGAACACTGACGAGATGTGCGGTTCCATCTCATTCAACCTTGACAATATCCATCAGTACGACACAGGAATGATACTGGATAAAATGGGGATCGCTGTCAGGACCGGACATCACTGCGCTCAGCCATTGATGAGATCCCTCGGAACCGAAGGCACCGTGCGTGCAAGTTTTGCATTGTACAATACTGAAGAAGATGCCGACATGCTCATTGAAGGCATAGAGAAAGTAAGGATGATGTATGCATGAGGGATGCTGTCCAGGACGATATCATAAAACAATTCGATGGCCTTGAATGGCTTGACAAGTACGGTCTGCTTATCTCCTTTGCCAAAGAGCTCGAGCCCATGGATGAAAAGTTCAAGACCGAAGAGAACTCAATCAGCGGGTGCCAGTCCAAGGTCTGGATCAGGACTTATAGGGAGAACGGTAAAATGATTATCGATCTCGATAGTGATGCCATGATCACCAGAGGTATCATTTCTCTTTTACTAAAGGTTGTGAACAACCGCTCTCCTCGGGATATTGTAGATCTCGACCTGTATTTTATCGAAGAGATCGGCTTAAAGTCGAATCTTTCACCTGCAAGGGCGGATGGGCTGGCGTCGATCATCAGGAGGATACGGGAAGTGGCCAAGAGGGAGGCAAATTGAGATAACTCTGGCACCTACTGGTTGTGAAGATGGGAAGCTTGGTGAGTTTGAAAATATTTGATATAGTCTACTTCATAAAAAAGACATTTATTCATTTTCTCCGCCGGACTCCTTGGCTTTCGCTTCCACACCCTTCCGATATTTAGCATTGCTGAGCAGAGAACCTGCTTTTTCCAGGCGTTTTCTTGCTGCCTGCAGGTAAGAGGGATCAATGTCCGGCATTTCCACCTCAACATGCTCATGGGGAGGCTCTTTCTCAACTTCAAGGGTCCTTGAGATGTCAGGATAATTCCGTTCTCCGGTCTTTATGGAATCGACTGCATCACGCCATTGGCCAGCCCATGGAGAGTCGGGGATGCCGGTATGGGATACTTCAGAGCGAGAGACCTTCATTACGTCCTTGGGGCAGGCATTGACACAGGCACCACAGTAGATACAGTAGTCCTCTTTTATCGCAATGTTGTTTTTGCCGTCCTCCGGGACATACCAGAGATGGGAAGGGCAGACATTGAAGCAGCCATGGCAGCCCTGAGGGTCGCACTTACTGATATTGGCATCTATAAGAGAGATCTCACCCTCAAAGGGCTTCTTAATATCGACGGCCTCATAAGGACACACCACCTGGCACCATGTGCACCTGGTACACTTGTCGTCATCCACTACCAGTCTTCCTTCAATCTTCGGGGCCTCACCACGCCTTTCTCCCTTTACATGTATTGCTTCCTCGGGGCAGAGGTCCTGGCAAAGTACGCAGTAATCGCATTTGTCCTCATCCACCAGCAAAAGCTCAAATGGTGAAGGGTCAGTTGGAGTAGGCTCTTTTTCGACGAGAAGGAAAGCATCACAGAACTGAGCGCAAAGGCCACAGAAGTTGCACTTGTCCGTATCTATCTCTATCTCGCCTTTAACGTCTCCTCCGGACTTATCTTTGAGAGGCGCTATCTCTTCCTTTTTCTTAAAAGTAAACTCAACATCGATGGCATCTTCCGGACAGGCGGCCTTGCAGATAGCACAGGGAAGACACTTGTCATTCATGCGGACATGTGCATCCAGTTCGGGGAAATTTTCATGTTCCGGAAAATCACCTTCTGAAGTCATCCTGAATGCGTCAACCGGGCAGAAGCTGGCACACATGGAGCAGAAGGTGCATTTATCCAGGTCCATCATCACCGGGGGCGCATCAAGCCCGGTAGCTATTTCTTTAATGGGCCCGAGCTCCAGTGCTTTCGTGGGGCAGAGCCTAACACATATGCCGCACCCGATACACCGTTTGTAATCGTAATCAAGGAGTTTTACGGACTTGTCAGTAATCAATCGATATCTGAAACAGGAGCCATCTATATCCATTTCCCTGGTCACTGCCAACGACTTGTCTCCAGAGGAGTCGCTCATTGAGGGCCCTCCTGCAGTTCCGAACCAATAGGACCTATCTTTTCCAGATATTCCACGAAACTTCGGATGGAGCCTGCAAACCTCTCGCCTTCGGCTGCGGATATCCACTCGACTCTTAGACGGCCTGAATCGATACCGATATCACCGAGCACTTCCTGGAGTGCTTCCATCCTGTGCTTGGCATTGTAGTTCGCAAATATGTAATGGCATTCTCCCAGGCGGCACCCAGCAACCAGCACCCCGTCGGCCCCGCGCTCGAAAGCCTCAAGCACGAAGGCAGGGTCCACACGCCCGGCACAGGCGACCCTTATAGTTCTGATATTGGTTGGATACTGTATCCTTGATGTACCTGCGAGGTCCGAGCATGTGTAACTGCACCAGTTGCACAGGAATGCTATTATGAGAGGGAACTCGGACTTGACCTCTGTAGCCGCCTGTATCTGTGCAATTATCTGCTCATCGGTACTGTTGTGCATGGTTATTGCGTCCGACGGGCAGGAAGCACTGCATGCGCCACAGCCCATGCAGGATAGCTCCTCCACCACCGCCTTGCGGTCAATCATGCTGATCTTTTTGAACTTGCAAACATCAGCGCAGATGCCACATCCGATACACACATCGGCGTTCACATGGGCGCTGAGAGGGTCAGCTTCAAGCTCGCCTTTTGAGAGAAGCTGCATTACCTTGGAGGCGGCAGCACTGCCCTGTGCTATGGAAACCTGTATCTCCTTGGGCCCGGAGGCACAGCCAGCTATGTAAATGCCCTTGACATGGGAATCTACCGGCTTCATTTTGGGATGGGCTATTGCAAAGAAGCGGTCCGGACGCCTGGAAAGGTTGAACACACGTGATATCCTGTCAGCATCAGGAACATTCTCCAGGCCCGTGGCAAGTACAACAAGGTCATACGGCTCTTCATGGATCTCGCCTGCCAAGGTGTCCTCGTATCGCAGATACAGCCTGCCCGTGGCATCCGGCATTATCTCTGCAACCCTGCCCCGTGTGAAGTCTATGCCCATGGACTGGGTCCTTATATAGTACTCCTCGTACATCTCTCCGGATGCGCGGATGTCAATGTAGTGGATGTTAATATCAATATCAGGATAGCGTTCCTTGAGTAACTGGGCGTTCTTCATGCTGGCCATGCAGCAGACCCTTGAACAATATGGATTGCCGACCTTTTCGTCCCTTGAACCCACACACTGGATGAAGGCTACCTTTTTGGGAACCTGCCCCGTGGACGGCACAACTACCTTTCCTTTGGTGGGGCCTGCAGCATTGAGCAGGCGTTCGAGCTCCATATTTGTGATCACATCTGGATACAGGCCATACCCATATTCCTGTTTGCGTTTGGCATCGAAGAGGCTGTATCCTGTGGCAAGTACAATGGCTCCTACAGTGAACTCAAGAGTTTCCTCCTTCTGTCCGTAATCGATAGCATCCGCAGGGCATGCCTGCTTGCACAGTCCGCAGCCAACGCAGTATTTACTATCTATATAGACTACCTGTGGCACTGCCTGGGGGATAGGCATGTTGATGGCTTTAGTTTTCCCAAGTCCGCAGTCGAAGATGTTGGATATCTCCACAGGACATACGCGCCCGCATTCATCCACACAGCCTTTGCACTTATTCTCGTCAACATACCTTGGCCTGCGCTTCACGGTCACATTGAAATTGCCCACGGACCCTGTGACCTCGCTGACCTGCGCCATTGTGATAAGATCGATATTCGGATGGTTCTGCACATCGGTCATCTTGGGCGCCAGCACGCATATGGAACAATCGTTTGTTGGAAAGACCTCGTTAAGCAGTGCCATCTTACCGCCAATCGTCGGTTCCTTCTCGACCATGATGACATGATAACCTGAATCCGCAAGGGTCAGCGCGGCTTCGATGCCTGCAACCCCTCCCCCGATAACAAGCACATCCTTTGTGACAGGAACTTTCTTCATCTGCAGCGGGTCAAGCAGTTTCAGTCTGGCGACTCCCATCCTGATAAGGTCGAAGGCCTTCTGTGTGGCCATCTGGGGCTCTTCCTGATGCACCCATGAGCACTGCTCCCTGATGTTTGCCATCTCAAGCATGAAAGGGTTCAGCCCCGCTTTTGCAAGCACCCTCTTGAAGGTAGGCTCGTGCAGATGAGGCGAGCAAGCAGCCACAAGTATGCGGTCAAGCTTGTTCTCTCTTATGTCCTCTATTATAGCGTCCTGTCCTGAATCAGAGCACATGAACTGTATGTCCCTGACAACTGCAACATCATCTAAGCCGCCTGCTTTCTCCTGCAGGGAATTAACGTTAATAGTGTGGGCTATGTTCAGTCCGCAGTGACAGATATATACTCCGATCCGCATTTTAGGGGCTCCCTTTTGCAGAAATGATGACCTTAGGAGAGATATAGTTTTGGATTTTACTTATGTATGAGTTCTTAGTTCATTTAGTCATTCTGTTATTTTTATTGACCAGCCAATATCTGTTTTGTCTGCTCCGGATATCCAACCGGAAACTACCCCACTTATATGCAAGTACCTCTAATATTTCAGTATCAAAAAGATATTGGGATAAAAGGGGTGTAACCAATGTACTGTTACCAGTGTGAAGAAACAGCTAATGCGCAGGCCTGCATGAAAGTGGGTGTCTGCGGGAAGAAGAGCGAGGTCGCTGAACTGCAGGACGACCTTCAGGTTCTTCTTTAATCCTTTTTAATTTTGCAGACTATTCAAGTCCGTTATCCTTTATTCTTCCTTTAGGTATCGGTCTGTTATCTTTTGGGTTATCCATTTGCTTTGAGAGTATCTGCTTGCTTTAGAGGTATCCACTTGGAAACTGTCCCGTATATATGCGATGGTCCCTAATAGCAAAGTATCAAAAAGATATCAAGTATAGGAAGCGTGTGTCAAAAATGTTATGTTACCAATGTGAAGAAACTTTGAATGGAAGCGGCTGTACAAAGAACGGTGTCTGTGGAAAGAAAGGCGAGGTTGCGGACCTTCAGGATAATCTCATCTATGCCCTGAAAAGCATTGCATTCTACAACTCAAAGGCAAGGGCACACAATCTGAATGAGCCAAAGACAGATGCATTTATGATTGACGGGCTTTTTGCCACTGTGACAAACACCAACTTCAGTAAGTCCGACTTTGAGAAACTCATCAGCGAGGGTTTTGAGATAAAGGATGGAATAAAGAAGAAACTTGTCAGCGAGAAAGTACTTGATGAGAGATACGGCTCATCCTTCCCCCGATGGATAAAAGAAAAGCTTCTGGGAACATCTCCAAATGCAGGCCAGGAGCTTCCTTTCATGGCAAAGGTAACACCGGAAAGCCTGGCCAATGTGAACACAGGTATACTTGCAACAGAGAACGAAGACATCCGCTCCTTGCGGGAATTGCTTACCTACGGGCTCAAAGGCATGGCTGCTTATGCCCATCATGCGAATGTTCTGGGATACAGGGACGAAGATGTAATGGCTTTTGTCGAGAAGGCTCTCCTAGCCACGATGGATGACAGCATGGGTGTCAATGAACTCGTTCCCCTTGTGCTTGAGTGCGGCTCAAAGGGTGTAGCAACACTTGCCCTGCTTGATAAAGCCAATACTACCACTTACGGAAACCCGGAGCCTACAGCAGTCAATATTGGTGTAAGGGGTAATCCTGGCATCCTCATAAGCGGACACGATCTGCGTGACCTCGAGCAGCTCCTTGAACAGACACAGGGTACAGGCGTGGATGTTTATACTCACGGAGAGATGCTGCCTGCAAATTCCTATCCCGCTTTCAAGGGCTATGAGAACTTTGTAGGCAACTACGGTGGCTCCTGGTGGAAGCAAAAAGAGGAATTCGAGAAGTTCAACGGTCCGATATTCATGACCACAAACTGTATCGTCCCTCCAAAGGAATCTTACATCAACAGGATATACACAACAGGCGTAGTTGGATTTGATGGAGTGGCCCACATCAAGGCTGATAAGGATGGGAACAAGGATTTCTCCGCCATCATTGAGCAGGCAAAGAAATGTGAGTCGCCTGAACAGCTTGAAGAAGGGACCATCATGGGAGGTTTCGCACATGTTTCGGCATTGTCAGTTGCTGATAAGATCGTCGAGGCTGTTAAAGGCGGACAGATAAAGAAGTTTGTCGTCATGGCGGGATGCGACGGCAGGCACAAGGAGAGGGATTACTATACTGACTTCGCAGAAGCTCTTCCAAAGGATACTGTCATCCTCACAGCAGGATGTGCCAAATACCGCTACAATAAGCTTGACCTGGGAGACATCGGTGGCATTCCGAGAGTCATCGATGCTGGCCAGTGCAACGACTCCTATTCACTGGTGGTCATTGCACAGAAGCTTGCAGAGGCTTTCGGGCTTGAGGATATCAACGATCTGCCGGTATCATACAACATAGCATGGTACGAGCAGAAAGCAGTACTTGTCCTGCTTGCACTGCTGAGCCTTGGTGTTAAGAACATCATGCTGGGTCCCAAACTGCCGGCATTTGTCTCGCCTAATGTGCTTAATGTGCTGGTCGAGAATTTCAACATCAGACCAAACTCTACGGTTGAGGAGGATCTCAAGGTCCTTCTTTAAATTTTTAACTATTTAGCATCGGAAAGGTAAGCAAAAACAGAGGAAGAAAGAGATGAAGATCACATCTTTTAAGAATGAAGCGGACAAGGAGAACCCCCATGGGGTTTCCGTGAAGAAACTCTATGATACTGAACATGCACAGGTAATGCACATCGAGCTCAAGCCGGGAGAGAGTCTTAAGAAGCATTCAACACCCGTAGACGCATTTTTTTATATATTGGAAGGTGAAGGCATCGTAGAGATTGGCGGGGAGCAGGAAAAAGCATCAAAAGACATGATCATTGAAAGCCCTGCAAAGATACCTCACCGGCTGCTGAACGAAAGTGACAGTACGTTTCGCTTCCTTGTTATAAAAGTACCAAGGCAGACAGAGCAGACAAGGCTGCTTTGAGAGGGTACGGCAGAACAAGCCGTAACTGTCTTATTTGCAGTTTTATTCACTTTATGGGGAAAATAGATTAATGGAATAAAGGATTATATTTGTCAATAATCAAAGCTGATAACGGAGATACTTATGACAAACCTTAAACCCATTATGGACAAGACGCATGCCTGGGCGACCTCCTATGCAAAGCGAAGAGGTTACAAATTAAATCCTGATGATGAGATGGTTCAGCTTGTGGTGGAAGGTCTTTCAAAGAATAAGGCGGAACTTGGGAAGCAGTATTGTCCGTGTCGTATAGTCAGCGGCAACGTCGAGCAGGACCGCAAGATCATATGCCCCTGTGTCTATCACCACGATGAGATCAAAGAAAATGGCAGTTGTCACTGTTCACTGTTCTTCAGGCACTAAGCTGACTTATCGGCCGTGCAGTCTTTGAGCAGAAGGATTCTGCGCGCAGGAGAGATATATGGCAAGTGTAATGGAAATATACCAGTTACTACCAAAAACCAACTGTAAGGAATGTGGTAAAAGCACGTGCATGGCTTTTGCAGTTGACCTTTTGTCCCGCAAGGTCAAGGTAGGGGACTGCCCTCCTCTTGTAGGAGAGGATAAATACAAGGCCAACTACGAGAAGCTTTCAGGGATGTTCACTTCTGTAGACAATGTCACCGAGACCGGGCTGATAGTGCATGCTGACAAGTGTATAGGATGCGGGAATTGCGTTGTCGCATGCCCTGTTAATGTGGCAGCAGACCCCATGGGTGCAGGCAGCGGAAAAGCTCCGACATGCGACAGGATAATCCTGAAAGTTGAGGATGGCGTCGTCAAGGCTGTGAATGTCCAGGAGTGCCGTCGCTTCGGGGAGAATAAGATCCTCTGCGTTGCCTGTATCGATACATGCCCGACAAAGGCAATAGAATTTGTATGATGGGATGAGTAATACTTATTTAGGGATTTCTGCAAAGGGGGATGAAGTTGGACAATAATTATTACGTCTGCACAGGCTGCGCGCTCCTGTGTGATGATATCGGGGTGGAACTTGAAGGCGGAAAACTGAGCAAGGTCAATACTGCGTGCAGGAAAGGGTTTGCATTCATGAAGGGCTGCAGCAATCCGATGGAATGCACAGTGAATGGTGAGAGAACAGATCTGGACTCCGCTATCAAAGAGGCTGCAAGTATCCTGAAGAATGCAGAAAGGCCACTCATCTTCGGCCATGCGAACTCAAGCTCCGGGGCGCAGAAGAAAGCTATCGATATTGCCAGGAAGACTAACGGATTTATCGATGACACATCATCGTTCTGCCAGGGACCTATGGTTGAGGCCATCATGGAAGGTAAACTGAAGACATGTACCCTTGATGATGTAAGGCACAAAGCCGATGTGATAATCTACTGGGGTGCAGATCCCGCAAATTCACATCCCAGGCATATGTCCCGCTATTCATATTTCCCAAGAGGTAAAGAGCGCCAGAGGGGCTGGGAAGAGGACCGCACCGCAATAACCATCGATGTCAGGAAATCCGATACTGCAGAGATATGTGGTCAAAATGGCTTTTACCAGATACCTGTCAAAGGAGACGCCGAGTTCATGGATGCTATGGTGAGTGCTCTTTCAGGCAAGATCCCAAAGACATCCTATGATCTTGACAAGAAAGAGTTGCTTGAGCTTGCGAGCATACTCAAGAAAGCAAAATTCGGGGTTATATTCGCAGGTCTTGGAATGGTCTATGCACTTGACGACCGTGAGCCTCTGTACAAGCTCATGGATAAGCTCAACTCGGTCTCCAATTTCCATCTTATCCCGATGGCAGGACATTATAACATGAGAGGTTTCAATCAGAACCTGTTCGAAGAGACAGGGTACATCAATCGTGTGAAGTTCAGTAGTGGTGAGGTGCTGCACGGACCTGAATACTCGGTTGTCGAAGTGCTGAAGCAGAAGGCTGTCGATGCTGCACTGGTTATCGGTGCGGACCCACTCTCAAGCCTGCCACGCTCTGTTGTGAGATACCTTGAGGAAATACCCCTCATAGTCATTGACCCCTGCCAGACCCTGACATCAGCAAAGGCAAATGTCACAATTCCCTGCGGCCTTGTTGGCGTGGAAACCGGCGGGTCTGCAATTCGTATGGACGGAGTCGAGATCGAAGTAAAACAGATAGTTGATACGGACCGCCTGTCAGATGAGGAGATAATGACGCGTATATCGGAGGCATTATAATGGGATTTGGACAATTCCTTTCAGCCCCGGAGACAAAACTGAGGATAGTGACTTACCGGGACGTTTTCCAGGACTCGGCAAAAGTAGTATCAATCTTTGGGGAAGATTACGAGAAACTCTCTGCCGTCATCAAGCTTGACCCACAGGATATCTCAAAGCTTGCCATAAAGGAGGGTGACACGCTCATCCTGAAGAACAGCTTTGGCAAGGTAATAGTAAAAGCCCTCAATTCGGGATATGATCATCCACATACAGGGACCGCCTATATGGTGAACAGCCCCTGGTCCAATGCACTTGTGCCTGAGGACTCAGGCGTAACAGGAGTGCCTGATTTCAAGGACTTCGAAGTGCTTGCGTCCAGCGCAAAAGGAGAGAAGATTACAGGGATAAAGGAAATAATCTGAGAGTACGGTATTTCTCCTCCTCTCAATTATTGTAAGCATCATATATCTGCCAGAGCCAGATAAGCGGCAGCAATATGAATCCTATCAGGACGAACTGAAGCAGCCAGCTGATACCAAGGGCCAGCCATATGATTATAGCTTTAAGTACCTGGCCTTTTATTATTTGTCCCAGACCCGGCACGAAAAATGAAAGCAATGCCGGGACACCGTATGTTCTCTTTTCACTCATGATGTTTCCCCTGTTAATATTGGGAAACATGTTATAATAATTGTTCGAGCTCTGCAATCATGTGCTGATGCGGGAAGTATTTCAGGTGTAATGCAAATACTTTTAAAAAAGAATCCCCAATTCTATGGGGGGAGAAAATGCCTTACGAAAATAGATCTCAACTACCGGAAACGGTCAGTGAACACCTGCCGGAGCATGCACAGGATATCTACATGAAAGCTTTCAACAATGCCTGGGAACAGTACAAGGACCCTTCAGAAAGGAGAGGGGACGCTTCCCGGGAAGAGACTGCACATAAGATTGCCTGGAGTGCCGTAAAGAACGAATATGAAAAAGACCCTAAAGGGAACTGGGTCCGAAAAGATTGATTCTGCATGCCGTTTCTGGCAAGTCATTTGTATGACTGCAACCATTATAAATATTTGAGTACTGCGTAAATCTGGCAAAAATAGAGGTACTACCGAGTATTTAAATACTGATGCGTACTACATATGTAGTGTGAAGACTACATATGCAGGTATAATAATTCCTGCAAACAAAGAGGTGTGAAAAGTGAAGAAAATAACAGCAATACTCCTTGCAGGAATGCTTATTGCAGTTACCGCAGGAGTAGGAGTAGTGGCCGCAGCGAATGGACAGGCAGGCAATCCGGGCCTTTTCGGTTCT
Source organism: Methanolobus psychrophilus R15 (assembly GCA_000306725.1). Lineage (GTDB taxonomy): Archaea > Halobacteriota > Methanosarcinia > Methanosarcinales > Methanosarcinaceae > Methanolobus > Methanolobus psychrophilus. Next base: position 2,832,138 of record CP003083.1, read on the forward strand.
ATGCATCGCTGGGCAAATAATATGATGCAAAATGGCAGTGGGTACGGCGGATGCCCGTTTTTTGGCACCAATACCAACAACGGTACAGGCAATAATACCGCAGTTGAGCTTGAAGTCTCGACAAGCGAAGAGGCTATAAGAATCGCAGAAGCAGAGACCGGCCAGGACATATCAGAAGAGAACGTCTACCAGATGGGCAGATGGTGGGTCTTCAGCTATGCTGATGAGGAAGGTGTCATCCAGCAGGGACGTATCGACGCATACAGTGGTGAAGTCATAGAGAACTTCTATACAGGTTCGGCATATCGGGGACAGTATTCCCAGAACGGACGCGGCATGATGCGTGGTGGTGGATATAACGGCGGATGTTATAACACCTAAGGAATCAATTGTAGCTTGATAGAAAACAATAATATGGACCTCTCCCATATATCTTTTTAAAATAATATCTGGCAGGTGAACAGTTATGATGGGTAGTGGCATGTATGGTGCATTTTCCATTTGGGGCGTACTTTTGAATATATTTGTTATTCTTTTAATAGTGGGAATAGTTGTTTTATTGCTGAACAGGTCCGAATTTGTTAGTTCCGGGAATAACGAACGTCTGGCAAGGCTTGAGAAGGACGTAGACGAGATCAAGAGAACAGTGCAGGCTATTAAGGAAAAGCTGGATGAGATCTGACCTTCCTTCAAAGGGTCCGGAAAAGTGACACGATGACAAAATCACTTCAGCAGATCACAAATATAGGTGAGGCCATATCGCACCCTGTCAGATTGAAGTTACTTTATCTGCTTTCCGAGAGGGAGAGGTACGTATACGACCTGGCAAAGGATCTCAACCTTTCACGCCAGGTGGTGCAACTGCACCTGAAGAGGCTTGAAACTGCAGGATTTGTTGAGAGTGACCTCCGGCTTGAGGACAATGACATGAGGGCAAAGAAATTCTTCAAGCTGAAAGATTTTGACGTTAAGCTATGTATCGATGATCTCACGCAGATATTCGGATGAACATCCCGGCTTAAAGGCCTTGATCTCTATGGCTTTGACCTTATCAGTCTAAACACATCCTTCATGGCGAGTTTCCTCTCTTCTATTATCCCAAGACCCGCTTTTCTGATGTTCTCGACCGTTTCACGGTTGATATTTACTCCTGTAATACTTGCCGTAATTGGATTGAAGAGGTCTTCAACAAAGGCTATAGCTCTGTTGCTGCTTCTCATGTGCTCGAGATTGATGATCGTGCCTTGAGGCTTGCACACACGCTTCATTTCTGTGAGGGCCGATACAGGGTCAGGGATGGAACACAAAACAAATGTCGTGATGACATAGTCAAAGCAGCCGTCAACGAACCCCATATGTTCTGCATCCATTACAAAAAGAGAAATATTCTTTTTGCATGCAGCTCTCTTTTTTGCGTGAGAGAGCATCTTTGCGCTGATATCAATCCCTACCATTTCACAGTCATCAGGATAGTAGGGGATGTTCTTTCCGGTCCCGACGCCCACCTCAAGCACTCTCCCTTCCAGGCCTGAGAAAACTTCTTTCCTCCATTTGCCATATCTCATCATTTCCATGGGCGTTTCCATAAGGTCATACACACGGGAGAAACGATTATACTTTGAGATGACTGACATATGTTCATCTCTGACCTCCACATTTAAATCTATGCTGTCTGTTTACCGGCTGGTTATTGGCACAATGGCCGGGTAGCATATTTAGAAAGTGATATAAACTAACAGAGATTTGTTTTGTCTACAGCAATCCAAAGAGGCAAAGCATGGTTACCAAACAGGAAGAGTATTGGGAAAAGGATAACTTCGTGGTCGTTACGGACGGTACAAAACCGGCAATGAAATGGACCATTGAAGAACTTAATAAGCGAGGTAAGAATGTACACGTCGTTGACCTTTCAGGCAAGCCTGTCCAGAATGCACTCACCGATGTATCTCAGGTGCCAAAGGGTGTCGAGAATGCTATTATAGGTATTACAAAGACGGAGCCTGCAAGAGTTATAGAGAAATTAGCTTCAAAGGGAATAACTAACTTCTGGGTACACTGGAAGACCGACACCTGTGATGTGGAGCATCTCACAGGTGACCCCAAGCTGAGTATAATCACCGGTCGTTGTCCGATGATGTATCTTGGAAAAGGCGCCAGCATGCACGGCTTCCATAGGTTCGTTGCCCGGTCGATGGGCAAATACTAGTAATTGCAAGAGCAGGGTCATCCATTCCAGAGCAGAGTTCATGTAGAAAAGTCTTAAAATTAACAAAATGTTCATATTGAGTTGGTGAGTGGATGGTAAATACTCTTTCCCATTTAGGAATAGGACTGCTTATAGCTTCTTTTGCAGGACTGACAGGCAGGAAACGGGCAATTGTAGCCTTTATGGCAGTATTGCCGGACCTGGACTTCTTCCTTGATGGCCTTTTGACTCTTTTCGGAGGTATCATCAGCCATGAGCTGTATAACCAGCTATACTATTTTATGGGGCACAGGGAATTCATGCATTCGCTGCTGTTCCTCTTTTTCATTACATTTGCCCTGTGGTTCTACTCAAAGGACAGGATTTTCGCACTGGCAGGATTTGCTTCGATCTTCAGCCATGTCTACCTTGACTATGCAACCAACTGGAAAATGAGGCCATTGTATCCGTTCGTGCAGGAACCATCCATCATGGGGTCTATGGACTCGCTTGACCCTGTCATAACGCTGATATCATTCGTACCTCTCTACTTCCTGGCTGTTGAGATATTAAAAGACAGGGATTTCCACAAACAATGGATGGAAAGACGGTGGAGCTCTATTCTGGAAAACAGGGTGAGAATAGAGAAAGGACTGGTTCTTCTGCTGGTTTTCTGGTGTGCCTTAACACCCATATCAAAAGCTGTCCTTGTGGACCAAATATCCGAAAAGGAAGGTTACGATATAAGCTACCAGAATACCTATCCTAAGTCTTTCGGGGTTTTCTTATCAGCATACCAATATAACGAGACTCATTACAAACTGCTTGAAACAAGTTACTGGTCAGGGATAGAAAGGAGCATGTACGTGCCTGCAGTAATAGTGCTGGAGAATTCGGAAGGTGATGACATTGAAACATACATGCAATATTCCACTGATATTTACAGTTCCAGCCCATTTCAGGAGATAGATTACCCTGTATACATCATTTCATCGAATGAAGAGCTTGTGACTGTGATGCTGGTGGATGCAAGGAATCCTTTTGCATTGTACTGGACTTATTTCAGGACAGAATACGTGTTTGAGTTCTCCAGGGACACTGACGAATTTACGGCATATTCCAGAAGATTCACTGATCAGATGACGGAGGTCAATGGTAACTGGTTTGAAAAGAAGGCTTATGCAATGACCATAAGTCCTTTTTTTGCGCACATGAAATGAAATAATATGTACGCATTTTGAAGAATCCGCACAGATTGCTTATATATGTGTTCACTGTAACTAGGTATTATAGTCACATAGAAGGAGATCATTTTGAAATACACTGATGGTAGTCTGCTGATGGATATAATGGTCCATGAATTCCTTAACAAAGACACATGGGAGTTACATCTCACACTGCATGTGAACGATACACTTGTAGGCATTTCATCAGCAAAGGCCGGAAGATCCAGTCGTGATTACGAAACAGTTGTTGCTGCAATGCAAAGCCTTAAAAATGACTATTATGTTGCCATCGGATCCCCTATGAGATACTCAGAAGGGAAACTGGTCTATTTGCCCGCGGATAAAGGACTTGCTTCAAAACAGAGAAATATTGAGCCTTTGATATACGCAAACCGCGTTCAAACAGCAGACCAGATGATGGCTTTATCCCATTAATATAAATGTTGGCATACAATACTCCCCTCAGATAAAATGTACAACAATCCTATCAAACGATAATAAGTTTGCTTTCACAATGCCAACATTTATATTATTTCTCCAACTCCTGTTTTCCAGCATCATTTCTACGATGCCTGTTGGATAATCTTTTTAAGAAAGATATCCATATATTATATATCAACATGCAGCAATAGTAAAGGTGTGGAAAATGCTGGAAAATGATGACCTTGATGATTTGCTTACGGGAGAGACATCCGAGCGCGAACGTGTTAAAATGGAGCACGAATACATGCATAAGGCTGCTTCTCATCCAATTCGCCGGCAGCTTGTCAGGCAGATAGGGGTGTTCGGTGCGACAAAGGAAGAGATTATGGAGGCTGTTGAAATCGATGAGAAAGTGTTCAAGTATCATACGGAATATCTCATCAATGGCGACCTCCTGAGTATACTGGAAGGTAAATATCTTCTAACTGAAAAAGGACTTGAGGTCCTTTCAAACATTAAGTGAGCGTTAGTAACTCTTACTTCTATTTATTTCTACCATACCGACGCCGACAATACTGACGCCGACAATACTGACGCATCAATGATATTTTTAAATCAAGAATAAACGTATGAACATAAGCGCAAGAGGGCGTTGTTCTAGGAAATGCCTGAACATGGAACCCGAGGTTGCAGAGTATTTGGTTTTGCTGGAATATGTGTCATCTAAGGATTGGTATCTTGTAGGGCTTTGAACCTCAATGATAACGTATCAATTCAGACAACTGGCTTTTTAAAAAAACAGATGTTTTTATGGCATTGTTAATTAAGTATAGTTAGTTCATTATTTCTATACTTCATCAAAAGAAGAACAGAGTATTTTAGCATTTCAAGACTCTTAGTATAACATTTTGTTTTTCTTCGTAATCTTGCCAGAAAGTGCCTGAATATGCTGTTATATCCTTCCACTGTATAGGTTTCTGCTTTTGATCGTGTATGAACCTCATCTGGAAGAAACTCTGCATATGCTTTCCAGTTATCGGTCATCACTTTCCCTATCTCTTTCTTCTCTAGTTTCTCCCAGAGCTTTTGTCCTGTTTTGGTTCCCCTGCTACCAAAAGAGCAGTTGATGAATTTTTTCCCAGCTCTATCAACAGCAATCCAGATCCAACAATATTTTTTTTGTTTCCAATATAAGTATGCATTTCGTCTAATTCAACGATCTCTATCTCGTTTTCGCTTTTTAGATCCTCTAATTCCTGTCCGAATGTCTTTATCCAATTTTGAACCGAAACATGACTTACTCCTAAAAAACGTCCTATTGAACGAAATCCCAATCCTTCAAGGTATAGCTGTAAAGCTTGTCTTTTAACGGAGGGAGGAGAGGCAGTAGACTTAAGTTCTACTGTATAATTGTATCTACATTCATGGCATTGATAGCGTTGGAGTCCATTGATTTTACCGTTCTTTTTGTTATTAAAGCTATTGCACTTGGGACAATTCACGCTTTATGTGTAGGCTATCATAATATATAACTATATATACTTACCAATGCCAGGAAAAGTAGTATCTTGATTGATCAAAGATTGGGGATTGCTGAAGACCATCTGTGTCAACTGGCGGATTCTGAATAGCTGATACATTGACCAGAGAAGTTGCAAACAACGCATTCGTCATTCTGCAACTCCTGATCTTTTGTAGAGTGCAGTGTTCAAACCACTTAGGTCTGAGTTTCTTATCCAATGTAGTATGTAACCTGTACTGACATCTGCTGTACCGTACATCCGCCTTGGCCGTACAGCAGCAAGAAAGTTGGAATAAAGGCGGCTATGCCGCCTTAATGCCAAATTTTGGCGGAGGTAGGAAATCCAAACTTACTGATGAACAAAAAAAGGAATTAAGAGCTTTGTTGGAAAATAAGGATTACTGGACTACAAGAGAAGTCTGGAAGTTAATAAAGGAAAAATATGGCGTAGAATATTCAGAGAAACAAGTAGGAGTTATACTTCACAGTTTTAACATGTATCACTCAAAGCCATATCCCCTTGACTACAGAAGACCTAAAAACGCTGAAGAGATCTTAAAAAAACTAACCGAAGCAATTCCAAAACATATTGGTCAAGATGAGCAGTATATCATAGGTTTTCTGGATGAATCTTCACCACAAACAAAAGCAAACACGCAAAGATTATGGTCATTTAAAAAACCGTTGATAATAAAAAATACGGATTACGTTAAAGCAAATGCATTTGCGTTTTATTCGATCAACGGGAACAGTATCATTGATTTTATGAAAAGCTCAAAAACAGAAGATGTGTGTGAATTCCTGGAAAAAATTGTAGAGCAAAACCCAGGGAAAAGAATAATTCTTGTTCTCGATAATGCAAGATCGCATCATGCAAAGAAAACGATAAGTAAAGCGAGAGATTTAAAAATAACACTTGTGTTCCTACCACCTTATTCACCTGATCTAAATCCAGTAGAATTTGTCTGGAAAACAATCAAAAGAGAAGTGTCAGTCAAATTTGTCAAATCAAAAGAACATTTGAGGAATATTATCAAAATGGAATTTATGAGGATAGAGAGCTCATTATCGTTTGCAAAAAAATGGATAGAAACATTTAATGCACAAATAAAAAGTGTGATTTGTTGAGTTAGGGACTATAATTGAGGTGTGTGTATTGGGAGTGGGGTGTTGGGGGAAAATAGGTCACACACCTCTGTAATCATATAATACTTTGTTAACACCATTACCTTATATAAAAGTTAGCGCTATAAACATTTTGTATAAATCCTTGCAGCCCCGGCTAAATCTCTAAACTCCTTACGGATGTAAAGAAAAATCAGGATTGTAGTAACCTTTATAGGCAGTGGAGACCTAAAACTTTAAAGAAAGCGCATATTTATCAGCCTAACTATGTTAACATTTCTTAGTTCACTTTAAATATAACAACCTTCATACTTGAATAAGGGATATTATAGTTGAGGGAGACGTGCTTTAATGAAGAAGCCACTGCTTGATGTTATATTTGCATCGGATAAGAGAAAAAATGTACTTCTTTTGCTGCAGGATGATCCTAAGCAGATGGTTACTCTCCTAAAATCACTTGAAACAACAAGAACGGCTTTACTTCCTCAGATAAGGATATTGGAAGAGCACCATCTTGTGACACATGACAAAGATACCTATGGATTAACAACTGTTGGGAAACTCATAACTGATGAGATGATCTCTCTTATTGATATAACCGATATCCTTGATATCGACATTTCTTATTGGGGGACACATAAGCTTGATTTCATCCCTTCACATTTATTCAATAGAATAAGCGAGTTGGGTCCATGCAACTTAATTAAGATTGGTTTACACGAGATATTCGAGGAGGACAAACAGTTTACTGAAGAAGCTGAAAGGTCAGAATCTGTATTCACGATGAGTTCATTTGTATTTCCTCATTTTGAACAAATATTTTCCGAGTTAATAGCAAATAAAGTGAATATATCCATAATCATCTCGAAAGAGCTCTCTGAAAAACTCATGCATGACAATCCCGAAAAATTCAAGGTATTCAGCCAAAATTCAAACATTAACTTGAGTATATATCCAAATCGTTTTGACTTCTTATCTATTTCAATCAATGACTATAGCATAATGTTGAAATTATTGACACATCAAGGTGTTTCGGATAATAAACGAGTTATTTGTTCGAGTGAAAGTGCGCTTCAATGGGGAAAAGAGCTCTTTGAGTATTACCTGAAAGACTCAACACCAATAACGGAACTTTAATCAAAATATTCCTTGCAGGAAAACATTTTCGATTACGAGAACGTTTTATACTAGAAAACCTCTTATGATTTGTGAAGGATAGAGTGAGGTAGTATAAAAAGACTACTATTTAGAGCATCTCTCCTTGCGAATCCGAGATATTCCCCAATATCTCTCAAACATCTGAAAAGGCTTATTAGGTTGGATAGAAGGAGGCGCCTGGAAACCACCACGCTTTAAGGCGCCTCTCTCCTAACGAATCCGAGATGTTCCCCAACATCTCTCAACTGATCCACTCTCAGATTGCGGCTCATTCCCCACGACCCGCAATACCTATTAAATCACTTTTTTATTTAACTCAAACTGCTCTTAAAATAAAACCCAATGATATTTTTGATGGGAATGATATTTTTGATTATGGTCATAAAGTCAGATGCAAGCTGATATTGTAAAAGCATCAAATAATCTAATACATTGTAATTGTTGTTTACTTTAATATTGATATAAATAAAACATTCAATTTACTGGTTATTTTTGATATATTTGGCTTAGATGGTAAATATTCTCTAGATTTATCTAAAAACTAGTTTTGCATCGTATACTATATAAAGTAGGATTATTGTAACTATACTATATACACTTATGTATTATTATAACATTTTTTTATTTAAGTACTCATATATACTAGTACATAACCACTGAGGTATGGAAGTAAGTACTTCCAAAAGTGGGTAAGGTGAAATATATGAAAAGCAATGTTATTGAAGTACAGGAAGCATTAAAGGGCATAGACTATCCGAAAGCGAAAAAAGAAGTAATTAAGTATGCCAAGGACAACAAAGCTTCCAAGGATGTCATGGCAGACTTGAAAAAGATCTCGGACCGGAAATATGAGACTGCAGCAGAGCTCAGCAAGGAGTTCTCAGGAAAATAAAGTTATATAACATACGTTGGCTTACATATTGTCACTGTGAACTTCAAATAGGGGCCGACAGGATTACAGTCGGTCTTAAAAACAGTATATGTGAATGATTATTTTTCAGATGAAACTCACATGAAGATGAGGTTTCCTTTGCACTAATTACCAATATTAGGCTCTGTAGAAATCCTCGATATTCTAACAAATATCTAAATTTCTCATTTTACCTGATATTTCTGTATTTCGTGTTTCGCCAGCATATTGGAACCGAAAGTGTATACAAGAATCACAACACCCAGCCAGATGAAATGGCTTCCTATTTCAGGCATACCTAAGTATTTCAAGACAAGACCAATACCGAAGATCAGCAAATTTGCCATGCCTATCTTTTTATTTCGTTTTACAGTCTGCTCATATATCTGTTTGTGCACTAGATACTCTTTTTTTTCAGTTTTCACTTATTCACGTCCTCTGACATGTAGGTTATAGAGCTAGCAGCTCAAAATCTTTTTGGCAAATAGAATTGCTGCAGTTACATTTTATGCATTGTGGAATATCCACAATTTAGAAGGAACCTCCTTTCTCGTGTTTCTACCCAACTTTGACAGTCAAAAGTAATAATAGTGTTCTTAGTCTTGATGTATTCGACCAAAAATGCAACAAAAACTAAGAACATACGAGATTATTCCTAATGAGAATATATGCTTTCCTATCGGAACTATCCTGGCTGTAGAACAACTTTATGATGTACTTGACTTTTCCACTGTTTTTGGCAAACACAAAAAGAATGGATTTGACATCAACTACCTGCTGAAAGCTCTTGTAAGCTACAAGCTTACAGATAATTTCAGCATAAGTAAAGCTCATGATTGGATCAACCGTGATGAGGTACTTGAGATCTTCAATCTTGAAGAATTCAGTGAACGAACACTTTACAGGATTCTTGAAACCCTGGGAAATAATCGTGAAACGATTATTTCCGATATCCAGGACAGATTGTTTGGCAGATACGATTTCGAACATACTAACATCAACATGGACTGGACAAGTATTGTCCTGCACGGTGATAAATCGCCATTGGGTAAATATGGTTATAGTCGTGACCATAGGCCGGATAAGAAACAGATAACTTTAGGCATAGCAGAACTTGCTGATCCTATCAATGTGCCAATTGGCATCACAGTAGAACAAGGAAATCTACATGATCAAAAGCACTTCAGGAAAACGTATCAACAGGTTAACAAGAGGTTGAAGCAGGGATCACTTGTTGTTTTCGATAAAGGAGCTCATAGTACAGAGAACACTGCCATGATAAGGGCAGATGATATGCAGTATCTGACTGCAAGAAAGCTCAATAAGAGCGATGACAAGATAATTGCAAACTTCGGGAACTATTCTCTTGAGATCGTTGATTCAGAAGATGGTATCTATGGCCTGAAAATCGTTAAACCAAGTAGTGTCAACTACTTCTACTTCTCTGAAAAGCTCAAGAAGGAGCAACTTGAATCAAGAGCCAGGAAGATCATGAGGCAGATCCAGGAAGCAAAAGAGATACAAGAATCTATTGACAAAAACAAAAAGCTGCCTAAAAAGTTCAGGATTAACAATGTCCTTGTTGATGTCGTTTATTCTCTGCAGACAAAACTGACGGATATTGATGAAGAAGAAGCTATCAAACTTCTTGAGGAACATTTGATAACAGGCAGAGAAGGATTTTTCTGTCTGAAATCGAGTAAGAATTTGACACTAAAACAGGCTCTTCAAACATACAGGAAAAAGGATTCTATCGAGAAGATCATCAATTCTCTCAAGAATGAGATTGAGATAAAACCGTTGAGAGTGTGGTCCGATGCTAGTGTTTATGGAGCTATTATTATTGGGTTCATTGCACAGTTGTTCATATCGCTGATGCGATATGAGTTCAATGAACTCAAGCATAAGTCCACAAAGTTCATCAAAAAAAGCTTATTGAATTTGACAGTTACCGTAGATTTCCTGAAAGATCGGTCGAAAAAGTACATTTACGCCAATTTTGATGCCATAAATACACTGATTTTAAGGCAAAAATGGGCAAAATCGTAGAATTTTGCATGAAATTGTTTAAACTGTCAAATAGGTTTTCCTGACAAAAAAAAGAAAATTCTAGGTCCGAAGAGAAGACATTCTCTTCATCAAGGAGTGAAAACTGTCAAACTTGGGTTTCTACTCTGAGCTCTTGCAACTGAAGTTGCAGGCATTCTTCCTCAATTTACGTGAATCGAGTAAAAATATTAATGGACATTAAAGTACTGTCCCCACAGATCCTTCACCTGCTCACTAAGATTCCCCCTGAGATGGTTTCTGACGGTGGCCGCCTTATCAAGTTATGTTGCTAGAGCCATCATTTAATCATCATTATCGTCGTCCTGATCATCGTTGTCATCATCTAGGTCGTCATTATCATCGTCCCGATCATCGTTGTTATCATCTAGGTTATCATTGTCGTCGTCCCGGTTATCGTTATCGTCATCCCTGTCATCAAAGTCATCGTCCCGGTCGTCAAAGTCGTCATCCCTATCATCAAAGTCGTCATCTCGGACGGCTATAGGCGGAATGATCGGACCGGACTCTCCGGAGGACAGATCGAAAACGTAAATATCCTGGTTTCCATTGCGGTAATCGGTCCATACGATCCTGTCTTCGTAGATATCAGGAGCTTCCTGCCAGAAACTATCTTCCGTGATCAGCTCTTCCTCTCTTGTGGAAAGATCATACATGCGGATATCCCCGGTACCGTTGCGAAGGTCTTCCCACACTATCCTGTCGCCATGGATTGCAGGGTTTATCTGGGCTGATGCGTTTGAGGTGATCCTCGTTTCTTCCCTGGTGGACAGATTGTACATATGGATATTGATATCCAGCTGCGTGAAGTTCTCCGGTGTCATATTGTCCATATCTTCCGACAGGTTGACATTGGTGTGATCTTCCCATACGATCACATCGCCATAGATAGCAGGAGATACCTGATCCGAAGTGTTATTGGTAATCCGCATCCCCTCTCCGCTGGATAGGTCATACATGTAGATATCAGAGTTGCCGTTGCGGAGGTCTTCCCATACAATCCTGTCACCATAGACAGCAGGGTGCATCTGGTTCGATTCGTTCCCGGTTATTTGCATTTCCTCTCCGGAGGACAGGTTATACGCGTAAATATCAAAGTTGCCGTTACGCAGATCATGCCACACTACCAGCTCACCATAGATCGCAGGGTCTCCCTGCCATGACGGGTTATCCACTATCATCCCGCTCTCGCCCGAAGATATATTATACATATGGATGTTCACGTCGAATTGAAGCCAGTCATCCAGTGTGATGTTATCCGTGTCCATCTCATCTGCCGGTAAGCTGACATTGCTGTAATCCTCCCATATCACGATGTCGCCATAGATTGCGGGAGTCATCTTAGCAGACCCGTTCTCGGATAGTTGCATTTCCTCTCCTGTGGACAGGTTATACATGTAGATGCCTATATTGGCATCGAATATGTCCTGCAGGGACATGTTCTCAACATCTTCAGTGATATTGACATTGCGGCCATCTGTCCAGACTATCGTGTCATTGTAAATAGCCGGATTGTTCTGGTGTGATGCATTCGTTGTGATCTGTACCTCAGAGCCTTCAGTTACCTGTGCAGCTGCACAACCGGCAGCAAAAGTTATCAGCACTAAGCAAAGTATTAGGTATTGTATAGATTTCATTTGAACTACCTCAAGTTTCCCAGTACCACCCAGGATACCTGATTGATAGTTCAATTGGAAGAACTAAACGTATTGTGAAGCAATGATAAGAAGCCTAGTACATACTTTTAGGACAGGAAATGTCATTCATTGGGGATATTTTCACCATCTTCCGAACCTGATAAAGGAAGCAGCGCAGCAGTCAAAAAATCATTGGTTGGTATTTTTTGAAATCACTCGACCTTGCTGCGCCACGCTTACTCCAATACCATATAATTATTTATTCCTTTCTAAATAGACTTACTATGACAAGTCAATAATTGATAGCTGTCATAGCCTATTTTCCTATGCTATATTTATAAAGTAAACAAGATATAGAGGACATGTTTTCAAGGGGATGATACTATAAAAGCAAAACAGATAATCATACTTGCATTGATAATAGTCGCTGCGTCAGGTTGTGTATCAACAGAACCTGTTAATCACGATTATATTGAAAGCGACCTACAACCATATATTCCAGACTCCACTGCAGATGATCCTTCAGATGGTTCACAACCATCCTTGTCTGAACCAGCAATACCTACCATCAACCAGAGCATCCTAACAGTCCATTTCATTGATGTTGACCAGGGTGGTTCTATCCTCATCCAGATTAACGATAAGAACATGCTTATCGATGCAGGAGATAACAGGGCAGGAAGCACTGTCGTATCTTACCTTAAAGACAACTGAGTCACTGAGTTAGATGTAGTGGTGGCTACGCATGCACATGCTGACCATATTGGTGGCATGGTGACAATTTTGAACAACTTCAATGTCAAGCGGTTCATTGACAGCGGGAATCCTCATACTACCAAGACCTATGAGAACATGCTAATAGCTATCGACAAGAAAGATATACCTTTCAGTCTTGCAGAAGTGGGTCAGACCATAGGCCTTGATCCATCCACCACCATCACTATATTCAACCCTTCAGAGCTCACAGGTGACCTCAATGATGATTCGGTGGTCATCAAGTTGACCTATGGTGATGTTTCTTTCCTATTCACAGGAGATACGGAAACACGCGCTGAGAATAAAATGATTGTTGCAGGATACGATATTAACAGTGACATTCTCAAGGTTGCTCATCATGGAAGCAGGTCATCGACAACCCAGCAATTCCTGCAAAAGGTCAATCCAGAAGTCTGCATAATCATGGTCGGAACCGACAACCGCTACGGTCACCCGCACCAAGAAATTATCGATAGGCTCAACCTTTTTGGATGCCAAGTCTACAGAACTGATCTTGATGGTAATACCATTGTCAAGAATGATGGAAAAGAATACAGTGCAGAGACTCAAACCAGCGGATTGGTGTTTCCATTGACCGCTATGACCTTTGCACTCATGGCAGAAGCTTAGGAGGAGTTATGACAAGCTTCAAGGTATCACTTGACAGAGTTGAAGGTGACATAGCAGTGCTTCTTGTGAGGGATGAGGAGTCGATAAAAATAGATTTCCCCTTGTCCCTTCTTCCAGATAGCTCAAGAGAAGGGGATATTCTGGATATCAGTATTCTGAGAGATGAGAAGGAAACTGAGGATGCTAAGAAGCGAGTTTCATCGTTGATTGAAAAGTTGAAGAACAAGAAACAATAAGTGAATATGCAGCTCAGTAGGAATCCTCATTTGAATTCAGACAACCATACCTATTTATACCATAGCCATTCTTCAAATGAAGGTTCTTACAAACCCTAAAAAGTTATTCTATACTTTTTTAAGCTGATCGACCAAGATATCAAACTGTTTTTCCATATCTTGCATAACAGTGGTTGTTTTATTGTACTCACCTTGCATGGCAGCTTGCTCCATCTCAGAGGCCAAAGAACTAAGAACCATACCACCAAGATTCGCAGAGGTACCTTTGATCTTATGGGCATACCAGAAGATATTTTTCATCTCTCTTTTATCTACATTTTCTCTAAGTTCCCGAATCTGTTCCGGCACTTGTTTCAGGAATATTGCAATCAAACTCCTGGCAAGTTCTTCATCATCCATTATCCGTTCAAAGAGAGCTTCTCTGTCAAACACCAATGGCTTTGCAGGGGTTTCCGTATCACCTGGAGATGAACTATCCTCCTGTACATCTTTTTGAATCATTGTAAGCCATTTATCCAGCAATTCAATCAGGGACTTCAATGAAACGGGTTTTGAAATATAATCGTCCATGCCAGCTTCTATAAATCGTTCCCTGTCACCTTTCATGGCATGTGCTGTCATTGCAATTATCGGGATCTCACGATTCAAGACTGCTGATCCCGGCTGTCGGATGAGCCTTGTGGCTTCCATGCCATCCATTTCGGGCATCTGCACATCCATGAGCACAAGGTCATATGGCAATGTTTCAAGGGCTTTTACTGCTTCTGCACCATTGGCTACAGTATCTGCACGGAAGCCCAGTTTCTTTAGCATGCTCTGGGCTACTTTCTGGTTGACGATGTTGTCCTCAGCCAGCAGTACCCTTACATTATTGATACCCCGTTTCGAAGTAAGATTCATGGTAAGAGGAGAATGGGACATTTGTTTCTCCGTTTCCATGCTCAGAATCGATGACAATTTATCAAGAAGGCTTGATTGCCTTACCGGTTTGGTAAGATAAGCTTCAAAGTAACTCTTTTCGAGCTGTTGGGAGGCTGACCACTGCCCCATAGATGAAAGCATTATAAGGTGAGTATTTTTCAGTTTTTCATCAGACTTTATGATTCTTGCAAGGGTTGCACCATCCATACCCGGCATCTGCATGTCCAGGAGCGCTACCTGAAACGGCTCATTATCCTCATATGCTTTGTAAAGAGCCTGGAGTGCCATTGGGCCGTCAACAGCTTCCTTTGCCCGTGAGCCCCATGAAGATAGCTGGTTGATAAGAATCTCACGGTTGGTAGCGTTATCGTCCACAACGAGTATGCGTGCACTTTGGATATCTCCTGACATGATTTTCTTCCTATCACAGTCTGGCTGTTTGGCAAAGTGGGCTGTGAACCAGAACTCTGAACCCTTGCCTTCCTCACTTCTCACTCCTATTTCTCCACCCATCATCTCCACAAGTTGCTTGGAGATAGCAAGACCAAGCCCTGTACCACCATATTGGCGAGTTGTTGAAGCATCTACCTGGTAGAACTGGCCAAAAAGAGAGCCTATTTTATCCTTAGGGATACCAATTCCAGTGTCCCGGACAGAGAAACGTAAGAGAGCCCCGGCATCTGTTTCGGACTCAAGGGTCACACGTACAGCCACTTCTCCCTGATGCGTGAACTTAACTGCATTGCCGGTCAGGTTTACCAGTACCTGCTGCAGGCGTCCTGTATCACCCCTTATATAAGCAGGCACAGCCGGTTCTGCGGCGCAGATAAATTCCAGTCCCTTGTCATGAGCTCGTATGGATAACATGGAAGCAAAGTCATCCAGCAAGCTGTGAAGGTCAAAATCCAGCACCTCCAGCTCTAGCTTACCTGCCTCTATCTTTGAGAAGTCCAGTATATCATTGATTATCTCTAGCAGCGCCTCTCCACTTGCCTGCACCGTTTCAACATAATGTCGTTGCTCTTCATTGAGCTCTGTGTCAAGAAGCAGACCTGTCATGCCGATCACACCGTTCATGGGCGTGCGTATCTCATGGGACATGTTGGCCAGGAACTCACTCTTGGCTTTGGTGGCCTCTTCTGCCCTTGCCAAAGCCATGTCAAGTTCCTTGTTTTTCATTTCCACTTCTTCAGCGTATGCAAGAAGCTTTTCTTCTGCTAACTTGCGCTCGGTTATATTTATGTGAGAAATGACGACTTTACACGGGAAGGAGTCGGCACCCTGAAAAGGACGTACCTTGCCGATGAACCATCGCTCTTCTTCCGGGGAATGACAAGGATATTCAAGTTCGAAACTCTCAGCTGATCCATTCATCACATCTTCAATACCCCTGGCAAATTGCAATGCTAAGTCACTATCTGGGCCCTTGGCATATTTTGCAATTTTAATGTAATTTGTACCTTCACTTACTTTTTCAAGGTCAGCAGAATTGGCAATGGCAAAATCATTCCAGGATTTATTTGTTTTTATTATGGTTCCCGTCTCGTCCAGTACACAAATATTAGCATCCAAGGAATCAAGGGTTGATTGGTTAAGCAGATTTAACTCTTTGATAGTTTGTTTTGCATACCACTTATCTGTAATATCACGACCCACACCCACCAGTCCAATCATCTTTCCCGTAGAACTACATAAAGGTGCTTTGAGTGTGTCAAGTAGAATTTTTTTACCGCCAGGATAATCGACCCATTCTTCATTATGTCTGCCTTTACCTTCTTCCACCATAATTGCGTCATTCTCTCTGAAGAAGTCGGCAAGCTCCTTACTGAACAGATCGTAATCGGTATTGCCAATAATTTCTTCCCTGTCCCTGCCTACAAAATTTGAGAATTCAGGATTGCATCCCAAATAGGTTCCATCAAGGTCTTTGAAGAATATCATATCAGGTATTGAATCAAGAAGACTTTTTAGCAGGGACCTCTTCTTCTCAAGGTTTTCTTCTGCCTGTTTACGCTCTGTAATGTCTCTAGCTATCCCTTCCAAGGCAGTCAGATTTCCTTCTTCATCATAGAGCAATATGTTTTTTTGCTCTGCCCATATAACCTGTCCATCTTTTCTTACCCAGCGGAGTGTGACAGTAGTTCTATCGTTGTCTCTTCCTTTTGATAGACTCTCCAGAAGGTGGCGGTCATCAGGATGCACAAGCTTAAAGCCAAGATCCAGGTCTTCATAGTGTTCCTCCGGAGTATAGCCTGTGATCTTAGTGGCTGCGGGGCTAACATAAGTGAATCCTCTTTTAGGTGTAAATTCATAACGGTATATTATATCATCTGCATTTTCAGATAATCTTCTGAAGCGTTGCTCGCTTTCCACTAACTTCCGATATATATTTTTGCGCTCTGTGATGTCCTGGAACACGGTTGCAAAGATATCCTTGTCTATCCGATATGCATTGATGCTATAATATCGCTGCAATGGTTCAGAGAACTCCTCAAAGCTAACCGGTATCCCGGTTAGTGTGACTTTCCCATATCTCTCTATAAAAGATGCTTTTTCAATACCGGGAAGAACTTCGGTTACCCGCCTTCCCAGGACATCGGCGATTTTCAATCCGGTCTGCTTCTCAAATGCATCATTTGCTTCAAGGAATACATAGTCCATCGGGTTGCCTTCTTCATCCAGAACTATCTCATGGATAGCCACGCCACTAAGAGCATTCTTAAAGAGGCCGCGATACTTTTCTTCACTTTCACACATTGCTTCTTCAGCAGCTATCTGACTCAAGATATTCCATACAGAGTCCATAAGCAGCGTCAGCTGGAGCGTATCATTTCCTGTATAGTCGGATCCCTTGTTGGCAACTCCGACCACAGCGACTATTTTATCATTTCTGAAAATTGGTATGGTCATGAACCTGTGAAGTTCGACATATCCCTGCGGATATCCTTTCTTTAGTGGATCTGGAGCATGAAAGTCATTGACTATTATTGTCTTGCGTTGCCTGACGGCTTCTCCCCATATGCCTGTATCTTCCAGTTTATATATTGTCTGAGGCTGGACAATCGAACACTCCTTCATCACATCTTTGGACCAGTTATTTAGAGCAAACTCTTTTCGGTTCTCATTGTAATGATATATGTAACCGATTTTGCTCTCTGTAAGCTTTATGGCCTCATTAAGTGCAAGATCAAGGAATTCATGAACCGAATCGTGCCTAGACTGCAGGATATCCACGAGGCTTTTTAGCCGTTCTTCCCTTAGGCGCAACTCCTCCACAGCCTTTTTGATTTCGGTTATATCTGAATGAGAGCCCGCCATTCTGTAAGGGACGCCATCTTTATCCCGAAGTGCTTCTCCCCTTGCCAGTATCCAGATGTATGAGCCATTTTTATGCTGAAGCCGGAATTCAATGTTGTATGTAGGAATCTCTCCTTTGAGATACTTGTTCAGATTCTCCTGTATACGTATACTGTCATCCGGATGGATCCTGTCTTCAAAGGTAGAAAACATGTTTGGCAATTCATTATCCTCGTACCCTATCATCTGTTTCCATTTGGCAGACAGGTAAAGGGTGTTGTTGCGCAGGTCCCAGTCCCATATGCCATCATTGGAACCGTTGACTGCCAGCATGAATTGTTCGCGGCTCTTTTCTAACTCCTCAATTACTTGTTTACGCTCAGTAATATCTGTTGAATACTCGATGATACTATCAAGGTTTCCCAACTCATCAAAGATCGGATAGGCATTGACCTCCACATGCATAGATTTTCCATTTGAATCGATGTGAAGGTGTTCTACTTTTATAGGTTCTCCAGTCTGTTTTATCTCATTCATTGGGCATGGATGTCCTGAGCCACAACAAGGTTCACAAAGTCCGTGGCTTGCCTCGTAGCACTTGCTATTGAGGGCAATATTGTAAGAAGATCTGGCGAAAGAATTTGAAAGCTTAATGGTATAATCGTTGGCATCAATGACCATAAAAGGATGGGTAAGTGCATCCAGCAGAATGTTGAGCATATCCTGTTGTTTACACGCATCCAGTTCGGCTTGTTTTGCCTGTGTGATATCTGAGATTACACCAACAATACCTTCCACTCTGCCACTTGTGCCTGTTATGGTTGCTTTATCGAAGATAACATATCTGATATTTCCATCTTTGTCCTTAACACGCCCTTCATATCGTTGCTTACCAGGCTTTTCAAAGAGCTCTTGATCCTTCTCAGAATACTGGTCGGTTATTTCCTTTGGCCCCATGTCATACACAGTCTTATTGAGTATCTCTTCTTGTTTTAGTCCAAGCAGTTCCTCAAAAGCTTTATTGCAACCAGTGTACTTTCCTTGAGCATCTTTACAGAATGCAGGGTTAGGTATGGTTTCCAGAAGGGTGATAAATAACTTCGATTGGCAGTCTGACAGGTTTTCAATAACTGATTGCTCTATAGACCTTTCATCTTGAGACAATATAGAGGATTGATTCCGATTAGGCAGTTGTGAGATTTTTTTCATTAGCTTCCTTCCGGTTCATGTGGGGACAAAAATATTAGTTATAGGAATGAAAGGAACATACGCCATAGGTATTCATAGTTTTATTTAAGAGATATATTTATCCACATATATAATTTGTCAGTAGCGTATATGTTCAATTGTTACCAACATAAGTATGACATTTTTAATATTATATTTAAAACTACCATGAATTTAATGAATTTACACAAATATAAATAAGAGAAACACAGATGTAATATTAAAGTAAATATCGGAGCGCTCATATTTCACCTCTCAATATATACCCCTGGATGTGAAAATACAGTTCGAGCTCAATTACTTCTGTTTACTTATATGAAGAAGTATATAGATACACATAGCCATATATAGTCACATCGTGGGAAATGCTGTTACCACTAGGCAGAAACCAAAGTGATCATATGAAAAAAATATCTGACTTCAGCAGGCAACCAAATGAAAAATTGTCTGGAAAAAAGGATTCAACTTCTACAGAAGACATTTATGCTGAAAATAAGTTGGATCTGAGATCACTGTCCATTATTCTGCAAACTATTCCTGCACCAATCTTTTATAAAGATATCATTGGGAGATATCTGGGCTGTAACCTGGAGTTTGAGAAATTCATCGGAAAGCCCAGTGAGGACATTATTGGTAAAACGATTTATGAAATAGTACCAAGTGACGTTGCTAAAATATATGAAGCTCGGGACAAAGAATTATATAAGCACCCAGGAACTCAGATATATGAGTGTAAAGTCCAAGGTCCGGATGGCTCAGAGAGGAATGTCGTTTTCCATAAAGCTTCTTTTAAGGATTCATCCGGGGAAACAGCAGGCCTTATTGGAGTCATAATAGACACAACTGACTTCAAGCAGGCAATTGATGCTTTGAAAGAAAGTGAAAGAGATGTAAAGGCCATCCTGAATGCATCAACAGAGTCAGTCCTGCTTATTGACACTTCTGGAATTGTCCTTGCTGCCAACGAAGCCGTAGCTCACCGCTTAGGAACGGATGTCGAAACACTGAAAGGAAAGAATGTTTATGATTTTATTTCTCCTGATGTTGCGCAAAGAAGAAAAAAAGAAGCTGATAAGGTCATAGAAAAAGGCGAGCCGGTTCACTTTGAAGATGTACGCGGCGGACGGGATATGTTAAACTCAATATATCCGGTATTCAATTCCAAAAAAGAAGTGGAGAGACTGGCCATCTTTGGTATTGATATCACCGCTGTCACGAGAGCCGAGGACGCCCTGAGAAAGAGTGAAGAACTCTATAGAACAACAATAGAGACCGCTCTTGATGGGTACGTACATATTGGCATAGATGGCACGATCCTGGGAGTGAATGAAGCATACTGCAAGCTCAGCGGCTATACGCGTGACGAACTGCTTAGTATGCAGATATCCAACCTTGATGCACTTGAGAGCCCTGAACAGACAGCAGCCCGAATCCAGAAAATCATCAGAAGCGGAAGTGGCCTTTTTGAAATAAAGCATCGCACAAAAGACGGTAGTATCCTGGATGTAGAGGTCAGTGCGACTTACTCGGAAAGCGCAGGTCCGGGCTTCTTCTGTTTTTTCAGAGACATCACACAGTACAAGCGGGCTGAAAAGCGTGAACTACACCTCAAGAACGTACTTCTGGCAATAAGGAATGTGAACCAGTTAATAGTTCGTGAGAATGACCCGCACCGCCTCATCGAGAAGGCATGTGCGAATCTTACAGAAACGCTTGGTTATTTTGATGCATGGATAGCATTGCTGGATAAGAAAGGTTCCGTTGCTGCCACTGCTGCCTCATACCATGACGGCGGATTTACTGAAATGCTCACGCAACTGGAAAGCGGGAAGTTCCCAGAATGCATGATCTCGGCCCTGGAGCGAGAAGAGATTATTATTATCAACAACCCAAGCCGTAATTGCCAGGATTGTCCTCTGTCAGGTAACTATCCGAAGAGATCCGGGCTGGCATACAGGCTGCAATTTGAAGGTAATATCTATGGAGTAATGGCAGTTTCGATCCCTTATTACTTTGCTCATGATAAAGAAGAACAGGAGCTATTTACTGAGATTGCTGATGACCTTGGTTTTGCCATTCACAAGATCAATACGGCAAGGGCACTGATAGAGAGCGAACAGAATTACCGTACATTAGCTGATAGCGGTCAGGCCTTGATATGGACTTCTGGAACGGACAAACTCTGCAACTACTTCAACCTGCCATGGCTACAATTCACCGGACGCAAACTGGAACAGGAGTTAGGCAACGGATGGCTTGAGGGTGTTCACCCTGATGATAGGGATTACTGTGGGAGGATCTATACCGATGCCTTTGACAAACACGAGCAGTTCACGATGGAATATCGCTTACTTCGGCATGACGGCGAATACAGATGGATTCTTGATGACGGTTCCCCTCGTTACGACAGCACGGGGAAATTCATTGGATATATAGGTCACTGCCTGGATATCACCGAACGTAAATTGGCAGAGGATGAACGTGAGGTCACCATCAAGCTGTTAAGCCTTCTAAACGCCTCCAATGATATGCAGGGACTCATCTCTTCGGTAACACAACTACTCCAGGACTGGTCAGGATGCGAAGCTGTGGGTGTCAGGCTAAAGGAGGGAGAAGACTATCCATATTACTATACAGAAGGGTTCCCTGCTGTTTTTGTAGAGGCGGAGAATTACTTATGCTCCCGCGACCTCGACAACCAGATCCTCCGGGATGAAGATGGTAACCCGGTTCTGGAATGCATGTGCGGTAACATTATTTGTGGACACTTCAGCCCTCAGCTGCCATTCTTTACCGGGCACGGCAGTTTCTGGACTAACTCCACCTCGGAACTTCTGGCCAGCACAAGTGAATCTGACAGGCAGGCACGTACACGCAACCGTTGCAACGGCGAAGGCTATGAGTCAGTAGCCCTTATACCGCTCCGTGCTCATGGAGTCACTTTCGGACTGATGCAGTTGAACGATGCCCGGAAAGGCCTATTCACAGAGGAAAATATTGCTTTGTTTGAGCGTCTTGGCGACAGCATTGCCATTGCACTTGCACAGCGGCAGGCACAGAAAGAGCTTAAAAAGAGCGAAGAAAGGACACAAAGCATCTTAAGAGCCGCACCTGCTGGAATTGGTGTCGTGGTCGACCGTATGTTCACAGAGGTGAACCTGCAAGTGTGTGAGATGACTGGATACAGCCGCAATGAACTTACTGGCTCCCTTTCACGCATGCTATATACCACACAGGAAGACTTTGATTATGTTGGCACGGAAAAGTATCGGCAGATAGCTGGAAATGGTACGGGAATTGTAGAGACAAGATGGATGAGAAAAGATGGCACTATAATTGACGTTCTCTTATCCTCAACACCTATCGATACTTCCGATCTGTCAAAAGGTGTGACGTTTACTGCGCTAGACATCACTGAGAGAAAAGAAGCAGAAAAGAAACTAGCAGAAGAAGCTATATGCCACCGTATCCTAATCGAACAGTCCAGTGATGGGATCGTTGTCCTGGATGATAACGGTAAGGTTTACGAGGCTAACCAGCGCTATGCTGATATGCTCGGCTATTCCCCGGAAGAAATTCTCCAGTTGCATGTTTGGGACTGGGATACTCAATGGACACGCGAAGAACTGCTGGATATTATCAGAAAAACTGAAGAATCGGGCGATCATTTTGAGACACGCCAACGACGCAAGGACGGTACTTTGCTCGATGTTGAGATCAGCACTAACGGGGCGATATGCAACGGAGAAAAACTGGTCTTTTGTGTATGCAGGGATATTTCTGAGCGAAAGCGCATGGAAGAAGAGCTTCGCAAGAGCGAAGAGAAGTACCGTGAACTGGTACAGAACGCTAACAGCATCATCCTGAAATGGGACCGCAGCGGAGAAGTTCTGTTTCTCAACGAGTTCGGGCAGCAGTTTTTCGGATACAGCGAAAAGGAGATCATAGGCAAGACTGTCATGGGTACGATCGTGCCGGAACAGGCGACGAGCGGACGCAACCTTTCGTTACTAATGGACGAGGTCTTCGAGCACCCGCAAGAGCACGCGAGGAACATCAACGAGAACATATGCAAGGATGGCAGGCGCGTTTGGATCTCATGGTCGAACAATCCCATATATGACTCAGAGGGTCTAGTGATTGAGATGTTTAGTGTAGGAACAGACATCACTGCGCAAAAACTGGCCGAAGAAGCACTCCGGCAGACAACTGATCGCCTGATGCTGGCGACACGTGCCGGAGGTGTTGGCATATGGGACTACGATATTGTTAATAATTACCTCTTCTGGGACGAGCAGATGTTCCGTCTCTATGGTATCAAGCCTGATCAGTTTGGAGGTGCATATGAAGCATGGCGGGGGGGAGTTCATCCAGAAGACGTATCAAGAGCCGATACTGAAACTCAGATGGCGCTTCGAGGTGAAAATGATTTCAATACCGAGTTCCGGGTTATCTGGCCCAACGGAAATGTCCGCTACATCCGTGCACTTTCCATCGTCCAGCGTAATGATTCCGGCCAGCCTCTACGTATGATAGGCACGAACTGGGACGTTACTGATCAAAAGATGGCAGAAGATGATTTAAAACAGCGTGAGAAGCTTCTCAATAAGATATTTGAAATACTCCCGATCGGGTTATGGTTTGCTGACAATAAAGGCAGACTATTGAAAGGAAATCCTGCCGGAGTTAAAATATGGGGTGCTGAGCCACATGTAGCAATTGAGGAATATGGCGTATTCAAAGCCCGCCGGCTTCCATCCGGAAAAGAAATCGCACCTGATGACTGGGCGCTTGCTCACACTATAAATGAAGTAGCAACTGTTGAAAATGAATTGCTTGAGATAGATGCTTTTGACGGTACGAAAAAGACGATACTGAACTATACGGCTCCTGTGGTGGATGATGAGGGGAATCTGATGGGTGCGATTATAGTCAACAATGATATAACAGACCTCAAAAATACAGAGAAAGCCCTAAGAGAGAACGAAGAGAGGCTATCACTATCAATGGAAGCTTCAGAGTATGGTTTTTGGGATGTCGATCTTGACACCGGAAAAATGTATCTGAGCCCGCAAATATATGCCATGAACGGATACGAAGACGGAGAATTATCTGAAAGTATAGAATCTGTAGTGAACCTGGCACACCCGGATGACATAGAAACTGTTATGTCTACGGTCAGTGAATCTATTGTTGATGTAAAACCATTCAATGTGGACTTCAGAGCCAAACATAAATCTGGAGAATGGATATGGATATCTGCCAAAGGTAAACCTGTTGAAATTGATGAGAATGGGAAACCACACCGCCTTATAGGGACGCAGGTCAATATCACTGACAGGGTCATGGCAGAAGAATCTCTTCTATATACCAAGATTGCTGCTGAAGAAGCTAATCGCATGAAGGATGAATTATTAAACAATATATCTCATGAATTCAGGACGCCGCTGAGTGCAGTACTAGGTTTTTCGGATCTGCTGCTCAGTGATGACGGTGAAAGCCTTAGCGCTTCACATAGGGAATATGTGGGGCACATTCATCAGAGTGGGAAAAATCTTTTGAGTATGGTCGAAAGGATACTTGATTACTCAAATGCCAAATACGGCAGTATGAGCTCTCTTGAGCTGCAGTCTATTAATGTGAGTGAACTTGTCCTGGAAACAGTACATATCCTCTCAAAGAAAGCACTAAAAAAGAACATTAAAATCAATACCATCCCAGCTCCTGATCTCAAAACTATTGTTGCAGATCGTCAGAAACTTCAGAAGATCCTGTACAACCTTCTGGAAAATGCTATCAAGTTCACAGACCCCAATGGTTTTGTAAAAATAGAAGTGAAAAGCAGAAATGATTCAGTCCAGTTTTTGGTACAGGATACTGGGATAGGTATTGAACGGGAGAAGATTGAGACTTTGTTTGAACCATTTGTACAGATAGATGGATCGATATCCAGAAGATATGGAGGTACAGGGCTTGGGCTTGCCTTGGTTAAAAAGCTGATTGAAATGCACAATGGGCGCATCTGGATTGAGAGTGAGGTCGGAAGAGGTAGTGCATTTATTTTTGAACTACCCCTTAACAGGGAATAAACAAGGATAACTAAAAAAAGAGAGGAAGTTTAAAAAATTACGCAGGAATGGGGCCTGCGTTTTCCAATCGGCCAATTTGCGCTTTTTGTTCTTGAGTGAATATCTTATCGATATCAAGCAATATGAGCAGCCTATCATCGATCTTACCTACGCCCTGGATGTATCTCTCCGTGATCTTAGATGCTATAACTTCAGGTGCAGGTTCGATATTTTCACTAGATATCCTTAATACCTCGGTAACTGAGTCGACGACCATTCCAGCAACCATATTTCCGATCTCTACAACCATTATACGGGAATCATCACTCATTTCTTCATGAGCAAGATTGAACTTTGCTGCAAGGTTGATGATGGGAATTATGCTGCCACGGAGGTTTATGATGCCCTCAACATAACTGGGCACCTGAGGGATCTTAGTGATGCTAGGTATACGAATTATCTCTTTGACCCGGGATATCTCAATGCCGAACTCTTCATTGGAAAGCTGGCATATGACCAATTGAAGCAGCTCTTTAGAAGAGCTGCTGTCCACTATAACCGATTCTGCCATTTGAAAACCTCACTGCATCAGACTAATGCTTTCTTTGAAGAGCCTGATGGCTTTGCATGCACCTTTGAAGGTGGCGTTGGTCCTCTTTTCCTTGCAGCATCGGATTCCCGCGCAGTTTCGGCACCTTCAGTGTCTAACCTGAACTTAGATACCACTGACTGCATATTGGCCGCTACTTCTGCAAGTTCCTGAGCAGACTTTGAGAGCTCCTGCATAGAAGCGGTCTGTTCCTGAACAGAGGCTGAGGCCTCCTGTGCTCCTGCTGCGGATTGCTCAGATATGGCAGATACCTCTTCCACAGAGGAGGTGACCTCTTCAATAGAAGCGGATTGTTCTTCTGCTGCTGCAGCGATCTCCTGGACCATCCGTACAATAGTATTTCCAGCCTCGACCACGCCTCCGATCGCAACGACCGACTTCTCAAGAGAAGCAGCTCCAGTATCAACTTCATCTGCACCAATCTTCATGGAAGCGACTGCATTCTGGGTCCCGCTCTGCATCTGATGAATGAGCTGTGCTATCTGCTTGGCTGCATTACCCGAATCCTCAGCAAGTTTGCGAACCTCGTCTGCAACCACAGCAAACCCGCGGCCATGTTCTCCTGCCCTTGCAGCTTCTATTGCTGCATTAAGAGCAAGTAGGTTGGTCTGGTCTGCAATGCTTGTGATGAGGCTGACGATCTCTCCGATCTGCTTGGATTTACCGTCAAGTTCCTTGATGACATCGGAAGAATCCCCTACAGCAGATTTAATGCCGTTCATCTTTATCATGAGGTCCTGGGACATCTTTCCGAGGCTCTGGATAAGATCATTGGATTCAACAGCGCTTTGTGCAGCTTTCCCGGAGTTGTTAGCGACTTCCTGAACAGTGCTGTTCATATCGGCCATTGCCCTTGAGACCTCTTCGGCTTTGGCAGACTGCATCTGTGTACCCTTGGATATCTCATTCACAGTACTGCTTATTTGTTCGGAAGCAGCTGTCAATTCCTCACTTGATGAGGATATCTCCTCGGCAGTGGATGCAATGTTATCAGCGTTGGCACTTACGAGAGTAACTATCTCATTAAGGGACAATCTGCAATTTTCCACACCTTCTGTGAGTTGTATGAAGTCTCCAACTCCACGAACAGTTACCTTCCTTGTCAGATCATTGGATGAAATGGAGTTCAGGACCTCACATGAATCATTGATAATGCTCTGCAGGGTATCTCCAAATCCGTCAAGCGTGTCACCTAATAGTTTGAAATCGCCCTTCGCATCTATTGTCACTCTCGTGTCCAGGTCACCTTCAGCATAGGCTGTGATCACTCTTGCAGTTTCGTTCACAGGGCCTACAACAGCATCCAGGCAATTGTTGACACCTTGCACGATCTTGCGATAGTCTCCATTGTGTTTGGAGGCGTCTGCACGGGTACTCAGCTGTCCGTTTGCTCCTGCCTGAGCCAGCATATCAGCATCTTTGACTAAACTATTGATTGCATCGATACACTGGTTGAGGTTATTCTTGATCTTGTTGAAATCACCATTGTACTGGTCAGTTATCCTGGAAGGGATCGCACCATCTGAAATGCGGTCAACATAGTCAGCAGCCACATTAAGTGGGCCAATAACTGCATCCAGAGTACCGTTAACACCCTCGATGATCTTTTTAAAGTCTCCTTTGTGTTTTGAAGCGTCAGCTCTTGTACCAAGCTTACCTTCAATAGCAGCGGCAGACAGCATGTTGGCATCAAGGATCAAACCCTTAAGGTTAGTTCGGACCTCTTCGATAGTATTATTGATAAAGGCTTTTTTGCCCGGGAACTTCTCAAGAGGTGCTTCAAAGTTACCTTCCCCGAATTCTTTTACGCATGCCATTGCTTTTTTCTTGACCGCGATGTGGCCGTTGACCATATCGTTAACACCTTTGGCCATTTCAGCATAAACACCGCTGAATTCCTGTTCCGGCATAACGACATCAATATCACCTGCGTTATGCTCACGGCTCATTTTGTTCATTTCCTTAACAAATGAGTTCAGCTCGTTCATTAATTGGTTGAGGTTGTTCTTTATCTCGTTGAAATCACCATTATAATTGTCAGTAATCTTTTCCGGAATCTCCCCGTGTGAAATCCGGTCAACATATTCGGCAGCTACATTAAGTGGACCTATCACTGAATCCAGGGTATTATTGACACCTTCGACAATTGCCCTGTAATCTCCCTGGTGTTTAGAGGCATCAGCACGGGTATCAAGTTTACCCTCGACAGCTGCCTTTGACAGCATATTGGCATCAGCAACAAGAGCATTGACTGCATCGATACACTGATTAAGGTTGTTCTTTATCTCGTTGAAATCACCATTATAATTGTCAGTGATTTTTTCCGGGATCTCCCCGTGTGAAATCCGGTCAACATATTCGGCAGCTACATTAAGTGGACCTATTACTGAATCCAGGGTATTATTGACACCTTCAACAATTGCCCTGTAATCCCCCTGGTGCTTGGAAGCATCAGCACGGGTATCAAGTTTACCCTCAACAGCTGCCTTTGACAGCATATTGGCATCAGCGACAAGAGCATTTACTGCATCGATACACTGGTTAAGGTTGTTCTTGATCTCATTGAAATCACCCTTGTATTCATCTGTGATCTTATGAGGTATCTCCCCTTTGGATATGCGATCAACATATTCAGCAGCGACATTGAGTGGGGCTATTACAGCATCCAGTACCTGGTTAAAACCTCTGGGTATTGCCTCAAAGTCAACTCTTACATCAGAGTTCGCCCTTCTGTCAAGTTTACCTTCAAGAGTATCATTAGCTACCTGATTAAAGTTATCTACAATATAAGTTATTGATTTTGATATCATTCTGGAGATGAATAGGGATGCGACAATGCCAATAATTGTATCTATCAGAGTAATCACAAGTAAACTACTCTGTGAACTTGCCATCCCGTCCTCCATCTTTGACAACTGATCCACACGTGCTTCATTAGCAAGTTCCTCAACAATCCTTGCAGATTCAATAATCTGCGTGGTAGCCAGCTCCTGCTGCCTTTGATTTGCGACAATCTGGTTAAATTCAGTCTTGTACTCAGTTGCAGCTGCTCCTATCTCCCTGAGAGCCTCCTTATCTGCCTGATCATTGAGTTGGGATTCAAGGGTTTTTGCAAGGGAAATTATATTATCCATCCGAGAATTGACATTATCAGCATAGATCTGATCGGTGTGAACCATGAACCTAAGTCTTTCTCCACGGGATTCAAGGTTCCATATTGCCATTTGGTTGGCAGCATCAACTGTTGCAAGCTTGGCCTGTATAAGGTCCGGGTTTGCATTTTCAGATACCAGCGCCTCATACTCGGCCCTTTGCTCACTTTGCAGTTTTCCTGTCGTGCTGTCTAGCAAAAGCCCCGTTTCTATCAATAAGCTTTCAATGGCGTTCTTTTCATTTTGAAGCGTAACATATGTATTAAATGCTGAATGATACGTTATTACTGCATCTTTGATGTCATCCATTTGCTGAGCATTCACAGGATCCTCAAAATACTCCTTTGATTCAGCAGTCTGAAGCTCTATTTTAGTAACAAGATCACTGACTTCATTGACATAAGATATGTCTCCCCTCATGATGTAGTTTTTCTCAGCAACTCTGGCACTTTCCATATCCATTACTATACTGCCCATGTCATTTGAGGATTCAACTCTTAAGTCCGTATCCGACATTCCCGAATAGCCAGAATATGCAACACCAGCCATTAATAATAGCAAAACTGCAAAGCTTCCCACCAGCAGTTTATTTATTTTCACATTTTCAAACATATTTAATTCTCCACGTCAAACGCATTAATATAATTCAGCCTCTTGTGGGTTATTGATCATTAATTGATCAGAAAACAACAGATTAATTAATGAGCAAATTAGCAACAATTACTATAAGTACTATAAACATATAAATAATAATATATAAATGTGGCGTATACAAGTATTCGGCTATACTCCACCCAATTTTACCTCTGACAACTGTTGCCCGTGCAACCATGATTGCCCTTCATGTGCTAATTGAAGAAAAATAAGGTCTTTATTATGTCAGAGGGTGCTGGAAAATTATTGAGCCAGTTCTACCCAACAAAACCTATGATTCCCGCTATTAAATTTCCTTAATTAAAGTTAATTAAGCCATAGAAAAGTAACTATTGATAAGTAGCACAGCAAATACTCTTAAAAAATTGCATTGAATAACTTAATCACCGCAGGAACTGCAGGAAGAGCCTATGAACTTACTGGCGGTGGTCAGAAGAATGAAGTAGGAAGCCGGTTAGTCTTTAGCTGAGCGGTAGTTCACTTAACTCAAACCCACTTTAATATTGAACGTGGGGTTCTTTTTGTTGAAGCCATGTTTTTCAATTACAATTGGAATTGTAAATAGTCTACAATACTTACATTTCATCCATTTATTCAATGGAATTGTAATTTCAATAAGCATTTACTCCTTATTTATTTCCAAATAAGATAATGTGTTTTGTCAGATAATTGAATAACTTGTGATTTAAGATAGGCTTCTGAATTTAAACACGGTTTATATTAAGTAAAAATATGTAGTTACATGTTAAGTGTCAGGATGGGGTTTCATCAATCGTGTTGAGAAAAAGTTACTGATACAAGCGGGGTGAATAAGTTGAAGCAATTAAATAAATGTCCTGAATGTAAGGCACGTCTGCGTGACCTTTACCATAATATACAGCATTGTGCAACATGTGGATACCGGACCCATAAGGGGACAGCCAAACTGGACTCTTTGATGGTATTTCATAGGGGTGGTAATATACCAAAACGGGGAAAGAAAATCTGTTCGAAGTGTAAAAAGGCATTCAGGGAGATTCTGTTGGGAACGGACATAATCTACCAGTGAGCCTATTTCATAACTTCTCTGAATCCTCTTTTCCAGCACAACATGAAACATGCAATATCTAAGAATCCTTTGAAAACGATGTTAAGTCTTTCATATCTGGTTGCTAATTTTCTAAATCCCATCTTCAGCCATGCAAAGAATCGTTCTATTGCTCCTCTTTTAACATAAGTTTCTGGATTGAATCTTGTAGGTCTTCCTCTTTTTCTTGTTTTAGTATTCCTCGGATTTATCGGAATGTTGCTTTGTATTCCTCTAGACCTTAAATGTTTTCTTATGTCTACATCATCGTAAGCTGCATCTGCCAGTACCTGTAAGGGTCTTGTTCTCGGTCTTCTTTTAATCTTGATCTTGATATCTTCGATTACTTCAATGAAATGTTTTCTATCGTGCTCTGTTCCATAAGCTGTGAAGGATTTCCTTTGACCATTCAAGTATCTAATGGAGTAGAGCATGGATTGTTATTGTGATTTCTTTGACTTTATACTGAGCCTGTAGATAAGTAATTGTTTAATCCATGATATAATTATCAGGTTTACTAAGAGGAGTTTAAATGCAGAAATAAGAATACAAATGTGTTTTGATATTAGGCATAGGCGAAAGAACTACAAGAAAACTAAATGATTATGGTCAACATGGATGGCAGCTCATTGAAGTTGTATGGGCATGGCATTATTTCAAAAGGCCGATTGAATGATTTTAAATATACTCTCTTAGAGACAATAGCAGTGCAGCAGTCAAAACAAGGTAGTTAGTGTGCATGCACTGCTGCACTAAATCATGGAAATATGCTAGTTGCTAAAAAATAACTCCATTTGGTAACACTGCTTTCCAGGGCCACATACATCCATCACTTCTTCTGTAGCCTTAAATCCCATTTTTTCATACAGGCCGATTGCAGGTTCATTGTCTGCTGCAACGTATAATATAACACGATCGATTGAATGCAATTGCATCTCGAGTAAACTTTTTTCAAGAAGCTTGGTCCCAATACCCAATCCTTGGTACTTGTTATCAACTGTGAAGGAGTAAAGAGTTGCTACTCTTGCAAGCCC
This sequence comes from Methanolobus psychrophilus R15, assembly GCA_000306725.1. GTDB lineage: Archaea > Halobacteriota > Methanosarcinia > Methanosarcinales > Methanosarcinaceae > Methanolobus > Methanolobus psychrophilus. Next base: position 2,864,042 of record CP003083.1, read on the forward strand.
TCTCTTCGATAAAGAAGCCATCACATAGTAAAGACAGTAACCTCTAACTTCGTTTTCATCTACATATACATAAGTTGTTCTTTTGAAAAAGCGAGTATATAACTTGAATCTAGCTTCGTTTATCTCCGTGAAATTTTCCCTGTAGAGTTTCAGAACTCCATTTAATGTCTCTTCGCTAACATTGGCAACATTCTTATCTGTGATTTTCTTCCACATCTTTACAATAAGACTGCCGACTATTAGCTTGGGCACTGCTACTGACCGCCTTCTACCCACTTGCAGTTTTCCAGCAAGTCCACTTCTACACGCCACCGTTGTCATAACCAAGTACAGCTTTTAAAAGACATCAAGTACGATGTTAACCCCGTTAACAACACAGGACACAATTAGAATTAAACCTTTGCATCACAATTCTCTCTGTTAAAGAAAGAATGCACCCTCAGAAACAAAGAGAATCTCAGCAATCAAAAAAAGACATTAGTTGACTCAAGTTTTAGATGTAGGCGCACTATTTGTCATGTTTGGGAGATTCAAACAACTTTATTCATGTTAGTATCAGTAACTAGTGAATCAATATGAGCCACTGTCGTGCAGACAGGGCTCTTCCAAAACATTTCTCTAATGGAAAATAAGTCTGTTCCAATATTTATTTTTTAAGCGTTCTTTTTTGACTTTTCTGCAAGTTTTCCTATCCAGAGGGTCATTATAACGGCAAGGATAGTCACAAAGACTGCATATGCCCAGATGCCTGAGGAAGCAAGGAAATATAGTGGTCCTCCCTCTGCAAATAATGACTTTATGGCATCGTTCCATGCCAGTGCAGCTATCAATCCAAATGCTGCAGTTATGAGTGCAGCCAACTTCTCAATCACTTCTTGATTCAATAAAATTCCTCCTTTTAGTTTCAGAACTTACATATAATGATACTTAGATACATTTAAAGATTATCTAGTTCCCTAACTTTTTTAGTTTGAATAAGTAACCAGTGAATCCACATGAGCCACTGTTGTGCAGAGGGGAACTTTCCAGAACTGCATATCCTGGTTGTCGACCGGACCTTTGGTGCCATCCAGAACCGCCGGTGTTCCATAACCTGCCAGGGTTATGTTTGCGGCTTTTCCCTAGTATTCTACAAGCAGCCATCTGCGGTCGTACATGGCATTCTGGGTGAATAATTGAAAGACGCCGTTTTCCGGGTTGACCTGACCCATGATGTCCCTGTCCGGGACGCTGTTGCTCTCCAGGATAATCTTATATGCGCCTTCGGCTCATGAATAAGTATGCCGATAATCAAATGAAGCATATATCTGCAGCTGCGATCGAAGAGTCATACATGCTTACAGAAGAGGCTGTGAAGCTATCCACTGGTCTTGCAGAAAACGTTGTAGAATCTATAATCCAGATGCTCAAGGATGAAGCTATCTATACAACACATCCCAACCATCTGGCAAAAAGGAGAGAAGATCTCTGGGGAGGAGAACGATACAAAGCTGTAAGATTTGCCAGGACTTTCACTGCAGATGTCGCCACCAACACAAATGTGTATCGGTATCGTCAGCGTGGAGCGGAATATGTTGAGTTCGATGCAGAGCTTGATGACAGGACTACAGATCAGTTCAGGGCCTTACATGGGACTATTTTTGATCTGTCAAATGGAGATACTTATATCATCCTCCACTTTATCACCATTGCCGCAGTGGTCTGATGCCAATCCCCATCACCAAAGAGATAGATGAGAGCCTGTTATTCGAGAACAGGGACGTTAGTGGCTTTGAGAAGGCTCTTGATGATTCAGTCGCCTAGAATCGAGTCCAGCGTAAGGAGGTACGAGGTCAAAATCAAGAAAAAGAATTATGAGAACTGTTTTGCCTTCGACTTTAATGGAAGTATCGTCTTAGATAAATCAGGAACAAGAAACCAGATAGAGATAACAGAAGCTGAAGGGTGCTTACCCCGGGGACGGTGTTCACTCACAATCACTCAGGTGGAAGTTCGTTCTCCATGGAGGACATCCTGACAGGATCCTACTTCGCGGTACGTGAAATATTTGCAACTGGGAAATACCGTACATATGTGATGGAAACCTCTGATGGGTCTAACCTAGACTATGCATTATGGCGGGAACGTGGGTATCGAACTTTCCAGGAAGCAAGATATGAAGTCACGATAAATCATCAGAGAAGATATGCAGCTGGCCTATTGGCAGAAGAGGAGTCAACAAAGACTTTCTGACATGATATTTGCAGAAAGTATCAAATATTATTCCTGGATATAAATATACGTGGATTGATGAACAATGACGGTTAGTGAACCACAAATGATAATCGACAATCGTTCCTTGGAAGAGGTTATCATCAGCCCAACTTGTGGCAAATGTATTCATCTACGGATAGGTATTCGAGTTTCAGGGGTCAACGCACGTGATGCTTTCCCCGATGGTATCCCTGCAGAAATCTGGCACGGTGACAATGACCACAGAAGGCCTTACCCTATAGATCATGGTATTCGTTTTTACCCTGCAAAGTTTAAATAATAAAATGCATTCCTCCCTATGAGGAATAACACTTTTCAAGGCAATTATTCTCATAATTCAGGCCGTTTTGGCTCGCTTGCTCGCCCTCTTGACTAATGGACGGGGCGTGTGTAAATTTTGCCCCGCTTGCAAGACTCAGTTGGCTTTAAATGCTCGCCAACCTCGTCTAACAAGCGTGTGAAACTATAGTCCCTAACTCAACAATTCACACTTTTTATTTGTGCATTAAATGTTTCTATCCATTTTTTTGCAAACGATAATGAGCTCTCTACCCTCATAAATTCCATTTTGATAATATCCCTCAAATGTTCTTTTGATCTGACAAATTTGACTGACACTTCTCTTTTGATTGTTTTCCAGACAAATTCTACTGGATTTAGATCAGGTGAATAAGGTGGTAGGAACACAAGTGTTATTTTTAAATCTCTCGCTTTACTTATCGTTTTCTTTGCATGATGCGATCTTGCATTATCGAGAACAAGAATTATTCTTTTCCCTGGGTTTTGCTCTACAATTTTTTCCAGGAATTCACACACATCTTCTGTTTTTGAGCTTTTCATAAAATCAATGATACTGTTCCCGTTGATCGAATAAAACGCAAATGCATTTGCTTTAACGTAATCCGTATTTTTTATTATCAACGGTTTTTTAAATGACCATAATCTTTGCGTGTTTGCTTTTGTTTGTGGTGAAGATTCATCCAGAAAACCTATGATATACTGCTCATCTTGACCAATATGTTTTGGAATTGCTTCGGTTAGTTTTTTTAAGATCTCTTCAGCGTTTTTAGGTCTTCTGTAGTCAAGGGGATATGGCTTTGAGTGATACATGTTAAAACTGTGAAGTATAACTCCTACTTGTTTCTCTGAATATTCTACGCCATATTTTTCCTTTATTAACTTCCAGACTTCTCTTGTAGTCCAGTAATCCTTATTTTCCAACAAAGCTCTTAATTCCTTTTTTTGTTCATCAGTAAGTTTGGATTTCCTACCTCCGCCAAAATTTGGCATTAAGGCGGCATAGCCGCCTTTATTCCAACTTTCTTGCCAGCAATATCCTGTTTTCTTAGTCACTCCTACTTTAGTAGCAGCTTCTTCTACAGAATCCCCTAAATATCTAAATTTAACAAAATAGAGCCTTTTCAACACTCTTGAATTGTTCTCGTGTGTGATCAAATCGTTAATCTCGTCGAGAATTACCTTTCGGTCAATCAGAATTTGTTCTTTCCCCGCCATAAGATAAGATAAACATTAATACGTGTAGTAAGTTGCGTTGAACACTATAAATTGAATCGGTGAAGAATTCACTGGCTTTTTCACCTCTTCAACTTCGCTTACACGCCCCGTCCGTTAGCTGAAATGGCTTAAAAATAAGAAAGGAATGATAAAATGAGTGAATTAGAAAAACCAGTTATTGTTGAATTCCCTTTAAGAGGAGAGTGGATGGCTCCCAATACTCCGGGGACAAAAGTGCCAAGCCATGGCACAGAGCAATTTGGTCAAAAGTATGCATTTGATTTTCTTCAGATTGATTGGGATAAAAAAGGAATGCATTTTTATAATGCTAGTAAACTAAGATACTTTTTATTAGGTGTCCCTTTGAGTAAATGTTTTTGCTGGGATAAAGAAGTATATGCTCCATGTGATGGAAAAGTAATTGAGTGTGAAGATGGTTTTAACGAAAGACGCATAGTCCATTTATTTACTGACATGGCTGTTGTAATAAAGAATGCGCTGTTTTTTAACCTAAAAAGAGGATGGCAACCTGTGTTAGGAAACTATTTGATTATGGACTGCGGAAATGAAGTATATGCATTCTTTGCTCATTTCAGGAAAGGCTCAATTAATGTTTCAGTTGGGGAAAATGTAAAAAAAGGGCAATTAATAGGGAAAGTAGGACATTCCGGAAATTCAACTGCCCCACATTTGCATTTTCATCTTATGGATAATAGTGACCTGTTGGAAGCAAATGGAATTCCATGTGCTTTTGAAGACTATGAAGTTTTTCTGGAAAACACCTGGGTTACTGTCACTAAAAGAATACCAGCTGCAAAAGATAAGATTAGATTTTTTAAATAGTAGAGCCACTTCAGCTAACAGCATGTATGTGGCAATAGCGGGGAAAGTGATGAAAACCTGAAGTTTGTGACTCATTTGTACTATATATCTAACAATCGTGGAAGGTATTGATGTTGTTTGCGTAATGAAGTTAGTCGATGTTCTTCTTCCCTCCTGAGGGGGTATCTCAACGGACTCCTTAAAGGTTCCATTTCCGATGAATACTTCGTTCGCATAACTGCTATAGTTCATTCTTTCAAGTCTGGCAGTAACGTTGTTGGGATTTTTTACTGTTGTTCAAAAATAATAGTATTTATGTTATGTAACCAGTAAAACAGGGCAATTCCATGCATTACTGGCTTTTTCTGAATGTCGCAGTAACAGATAAATCGAGCTCATACTCTAACGGCCAAGAATATGTAGGTAATATGTGTGAGCTTTTCAGCATCCGAAATACATAAATCTAGCAATAAGGAAGATAGTATATGGAGTTTAGAAAAAACCTTTATGTATCTTCTTTTGTTGGTGCATCGCTTTCCTATATATTCACGATTAATAAGTGTAGCAACTAATCGGGGAATATCATGAAAAATAAACTGCTATTCTATTTTTCGGGGAGAAAAGATGATGGGATCAGATAAAATCATACTTTTAATATCTTGCCTATTGCTGATAACTTTATTTTCCGGATGTGTTATGCCGGGAATGGAGGAAAGTGAGAATTTCAATGAAGAATATCAGGCAAGCAACGAGACTATCCTCAAGATAAGCAATGAGAATGGCCGGGTTAACATCAGCAGTTGGGATGGAGATACAGTTGTAGTAAACGCTACAAAATGGACGTATAGTACGAAATGGAATAGGGATGGTACGGATGAACTCGAAAAAGTAGAGATAGTAGTTACTGAAAGAGCAAAGGAACTTGAAATTAAGACAATTTTCCCCCCTGAGGGTGCCAAGGTTGCTGTACATATGGATATAATGGTTCCTAAGAGAGCTTTTTTGGACTTTGTCGAATCATCGAACGGATTTATAAAGGTCACAGGTACAAAAGGTGATACTAGGATACAGACATCCAATGCCCCAATAGATGTATCAGCCGTTGTTGGCAACATTTCTGCAACGACCTCGAATGGAAATATAGTAATAGACGATGTCAACGGATATGCAGAAGCAATAACCAGCAATGCTGACATAGATGTAAGGGGAACAGGAGGTATTGGTAACCTTCAGACATTTAACGGGGATATCCGCGCAGAGATATTCGATCTGAGGGATGATATTAACATAGTGTCTGGGAATGGGAATATAATTATTTATACAGCTCTATCACTCAATGCTGACCTCGTGATCAAGACCTCCAATGCTGATATAATGGTTAATGATAGGATAACGGTTAATGATAGGATACTGAAAAATGAAAGGTCTGATGGAAATCACCTAGAAGGAAGACTTAGGGATATAATATCCACGGCTGCTCGGTGGATGAATCGGTGGTCTGGTGGAAATCACCTAGAAGGAAGACTTGGGGATGGCGGATATCTGATGTCGATAGAAACAAATAATGGTGATGTGAAAATAGACATAATCTCATGATTTCGTTTTTGTTTACTAAAGAGGTATTTAAAGTTTAGCTCTGTAAGAACCTGTTCAAATCGTTATCTATTGGAAGTATCTAGCATATTCCACAGACCTGCAATTTACTTTTCGAATACAATATATTCATCTCATTCAATTGGCCTTTTGAAATAATGCCATGCCCATAAAACTTCAATGAGCTCCCATCCCTGTTGACCATATTCATTTAGTTTTTTTGTAGTTCTTTCGCCTATACCTAATATCAAAACACATTTGTATTCGTATTTTTGCATTGAAAAACCTCCACGATTAAAGAAAGGCTTGCTCATTAACAACCTAAAAATAAAAAAGCAATCATTAGCAATTATTTCAATATAAAGATGGGGATATTCTTCTTTCAACCTTAGCTTAATATTTTTTTCATTTGAGTTAAATCTTGCTTATCAATTGTTGAAGTTTTGGCTCTGTAGAAATCCTCTTAAAATCACTATCATTCAGATTAATTCAGTATATATAAGCAATATCAAAGAGCACATCTGAAAATATTCAGAGCATAATAAATTGTTTGATTATCGAGATTTTCTACAGAACTAAAAGATCAAACATTCCTGATCAACTCATTATATTCTTCAATCGAAATATTGATCTCATTAAGAATAACTCTTATCAGAGGTCTGGCAAGCTCTTTACTAGAATGGAAGGGAACAGTAGTTGTCCTGCCGTCTACATGCCTGTAAAAAGCATGACTGCCCTTTTGCCTTGTTTTTTCAAACCCAAGCCGATACAATATCTTTTCCATAGTTTTGGCATCTACCAGTGGTAGCCTGCTCATACGGTGACCTCTATCTGCTGAAGACCAACAAACTCAGGTATTGATCCTTTTTCCTCAGGGTCCATTTCTTCAAGGCAGAGTTCGATCACTTCCTTTAACCTTACATGCAATTCATCCAGTGTATCAGCCTGGGTATGAGCTCCGGGAATGCCCGGGACAATCGCAACGTAGCAACCTGTTTCTACATCTTTCTCGATGTAAGCGGTGAATCTGGTAATCATCTTTGATCTCTATAATATCTACGTTTGTACTATATATGGACTCTGCAATAAAGGACCGTGTCCTTGAGTGATTGACTTTTTCTTTATATATTTGTAAATCACTTTTCAAGGAGGGAAAGTGAAAGGACTCCTGAAATAGATTTGTTACACTTTTGGTGTTTAAGTATTGGTAGTAATGTTATCATATGTCCTATCACATCAAGTGTTCCACGTAACTTTCTTCCTTCTGGACGGGCATGTTCTCTATGTCTTTAAATCATAATAACTTTAAAAGTTAAAAGGTTAAAAGATTATAATAATGGTTGCTTTAAAGGCTCTGTAGAAAACCTATTGTGATTATCGGCTGTAGATCACAACTAACAAATATCATCAACAACTGACAGTACACTTTGAGTTATTATGAGCTTTAATTATTGTCAGGCTACAGGGAATTTCTACGGAAGTCCTCGGAATCTTCCAGCATTACACAGTACAGGGTACGTTGACTTTTCAAGTATGATTGTCGGCTCTCAAGTTGTTTCTTTCAGTTTTGTTATAATCCTGAAAGTTTCTTGTTGCTCCTGGAGGAACTGCTTCTCAAGTTTTTCGATGATTGTTTTCAATGGATATTTTAACTGATATATGTTATGTGCCTGCCTTTTTTCTCAGTAAATGGAGATTGCTGTACGCTTACCCAATCCTTCTTTCTGAGGTTATGCATTGTGTTACTTACATCTGGCTGGCAAAGGCCAGTCACTTCTTCGATCTCAAATGATTTCAGTTCTCTCCGGTCAGCAAGTGCTACGATCACCAGCGCGTGAGATTTTTTTACTTTGAGATTTTGTAACATTTTGACTACATTGTATTCTTTTTCGTTCAGCTTTTGGAGAGATTTGTTTTGCATTTAATCACTCATATATATCATTTTAATTATTATAATTATAACATTGTTTGTTAATATATTTTTGTCCTTCATAAAAGAGGAACTTATGGTAGAATAGAAAAATTGAGGGGATGGTATGATGCAGAAACACCCAGAAGCGCGTAGGGCGCCCGAATCATACCTGCGTACAGTTAGTCATTGTTTTGCAAATATATATTGATATTGTAAGTATGGTGAAAGTATTGTAGATTGTGTCATGAAGGTTCACAAATAAAGAAAGGGCTTAAAGCCCCTTGTTATTCTTTTTCTTATTTCCATAGATGAGCCCCAGACCAATCACAAGCACAATTCCAATTACCCATGGAACGAAACCAAATCCTTTTTCATCAGTGGATTCTTCTGTAGGAGTTTCTTCAACCAAAGCCTGTTCAGTAGTTTCTGGAGCTGGCTCTAATGAGACTTCTTTTACAGGCTCAGCATTAGTTCCAAACAGTGCATATAGTGAGAAATGACTGATATAAGCTGTTGCTCTGCCGTTCTCCCAGTCCACGGTTGTTTCCAGGGCGATCCAGCCATCTTCTGACGTGTATGTGTAGATCACAGGAGTCCTGCCTTCAAAGTCTGCAGGGTCGAAGTCCATTGTTACCATCACGTCCTGGCTGAATGTGGTTCCTGAGGGACCGAACCTGAAGTACAGGCCGGATTCAACTACTTCTCTTGGAGTATCTGAAGGCAGGGAGGAAGGAGTAGTCACTATGATACTGTTCACAGGGTTACCTAATGGGTCAAGAGCTTTTGTTCCCGCAAATAGTGTCAGGGTGGTGGTTGAATCCGAAGAGTAAACAAAAGTATCTTTGCTCAGTCCTCCATCACTTCCCCGAGGCAGATCGGTTATAGTTCCCTGGCTTCTTTCCCTTGCGACAACTGAACTGCCGGTTCGTTGTGAATCCTTGAAAAGTGCCAATGTAACTATACGTGGAGCGGGTGCGAGTACTGTTCCACCACCAATGGTAATTTCAGGTGCATCGATGCTTGCAGATACATAGTTGTGCTGGGTATTGAGTGTAGAGCCCGGAACTTTAACCCACTCACTGCCACTGAGATTATACAGGTCTATTGACGATTCTCCGGCAGTGCTCATTCCCGAATCATCATATGAGAATTTGATGTCCATACCCATAGGAACATACATGGCCATACTTGCTATACCATAATTCAAATAGGCAATGTCCACATAACCATTTACATTCGTTTTTCCTGACGGAGATGCAGGAGCTGAGGATCTTTCGCTTAGGTGTATATCATAAAAGTTTCCAGCAAAAGAAATCCCGGCAAGACCACCGGTAACCACCAGTTTATTGACAGTTATGTTTTCCGTTTCCCTGACACGCAATGCATAGTCACTGCCGGTTGCATGGTTTTCGGATAACGTTGTGTTGTAACAAAACAAAACTTCTATGCCATATGAAACAGGGTCACTTACCATAATGGACGCGTAGTTATCCAGAAGAACAAAATCCTGTAAAGCATCGCGTTTTGAATTTCTTTCAATTCCGTATGTAGTCAACCAGAAGTTCTCGACGGGTTCACTATTCATATTACGGACTGCAGTTATCATGGAGTTACTGTTGCTATCGTCAGCAGTATTCCCGATAAGCAGATTATCACGAGAGTCACTGATTCTAATGCCTGCACGAGCATTTCTATTTGCAGTGTTGCTACTTAGGGTGTTATTGTTTGAGTCATAAAGACCAAGGCCAATATAATTTTCATTAGCCGTATTACCGGACAGAATAATACCAGTTGAGTCATAGGCACCTATTCCTTGATAGCCATTTCCACTGACGGTATTGCTGCTCATAGTAATGTTATTTGAAGAACAGAGCTGAACTCCTGTGTCCTCATTGTTATTTATTGTATTGCTGATCAAACGATTGTTATCGGAGTTATGATTGTGAATTCCGTAGTAACTATCATTGACTGTTATGCCGGTGACAGTATTGAAGTTGGAATTCAACAGTAAAATGCCGTCATCACAAAATGATATGTCAACATTCTCGATTTTTGAATTGCTAGTATTTATAAATGCTATGCCATCTATAGCATGGGATACTGTAATATCCTTAACAGTAATGTTGCTGGAATTTACAGCGTACACCTGTCCGGCATCGGAAAACACTTCTATGTTTGCTTCATTGACCAGATAATATAATACTTTTCCATTAACTTGGTTGCTGGAATCAATATTATGTAAATAATACTCCAGATTGTCCGGGTCCGAGGTCAAAACACCAAAATTATAGTCGACAGATGACATTGTATTATTACTAAGTGTACAATTTATGGAATCTATCAGAATAATAGAAACGGAATTAGAACTAAATGAGTTATTGTTCAAAGTCATGTTCTTTGAATCCAAGATGACAATACCACTCGTGTATTGAGATAGTTCATTGTTTATTATAGTGCCGTTAGAAACAGAGTGTGCTAAAACGCTAATCGTTGAGCTTGTACCACTTTTAATATGGAATCCGTCAATAGTTACATTGTTGGCAGCTATAACAAATACCGATGTGTCAGAGTCAGGCTGAATTATTGTGCTGGCAGAACCATTCTCAGAGCGAATCGTAATTGGTTTCTGGATGCTAATATTTTCAGTGTAAATCCCATCTCCGACAATAATAACATCATAATAACTTGCACTATTATATGCTTCAGTAATAGTCGAGTATGTTTCACTTTCACCGACTCGGATTTCGGCACCGGACACCGTATTGATGCATAAAGCCAGTACAAACAATAGTACTAAGTATTTAAATATTACGTTTCTGTCTATTTTCATAAAAACACCTATGTAATTTGAACTAGAATTTATATATAATATTGTAATATAAAAAACGTTGTATGTAAGTAAAATGCTTTTCTGCCATCACCGAAAGCAGAAGGATGGTATATTATTTCTTAAGAAAAGACTCCTTATTTGGAGCAAAGATTTCGAATGTTACTTCAGAATCTACAGCATCATGATCAGCGATCGTAAACAGAGAAGTTAGTGCTCCAGCAAAAGCGAATGGTAAGGCTACAAAGAAAAACACTAATACGATTACAAGCCCCATAATTATTTTATAAGATTTTTTGATTATATCCTCTAGGAAATTCTATTGATAATCAGAGAGAAAATATATAATGTTTGCGTATGTGCAATATTGGTGGCAAATCTTAATTCCATACTATCAGAACCTACCAAAAAGTAATGAATTAGTAGTTGACCTTGTACCAAGAAAATTACCATTTTAATGGGAGGATATCGGGCAGTTGATCTGAGTAATTGCCTGTGGATTAGAAAGTTGTTTACTTCGACAAAGGGGTTCCTTCCTGTCGGAGTGAACAATATAGATAATCTCAGAAAAAGACTACACCAATTAATATATTAATAGTGTATAGTTATATTTATGATGAACAGGGATGAGCTCCAGAGATTATTCCATCTTGAAAATGATCCGATGCTGTTTGAGACAGCTCTCAGCCCTCGGTCATGTGGAGGGAATGCAAAGTATGAACGGCTTGCTTTATATGGAGATTCCGTACTCGACATGCACTTGTACGATTATTTGTTCGACAAGGGACTGATACTGAAAGGACAGGTCTCATATTATAAAGGAACAATACACCAAAAACCTGTTATCAAAGCATTTGCAGAGGAAGTTTTAGGCCTTTCGGCAATTATGTCTCCTCTGGACAAAACATATAGTCCGGAAGAACGGGATATGGCTGAAACCTTTGAGGCCTTGCTTGGATCTTCTTTTCAGGTCAATGGGCTTGGGGCATGCAAGGAAATTGTTTATTCTTTTATCGAATTTGCTCTGAATGAACAGAGAAGGTTGCAGGAAGAAGGCATGTTTGACCTGTCGAGAAACTACATTGGAGAGCTTCTGGAGATGTTCCCAGGTAAAAAATTGAATGAACTGCTTGGCGAACCAACAGAATATCGTTTGCCCACTGGAAGGACTGCTTATCAGATCGCTGGCAGCACTACTATAGAGGGCATAACCTATGATATTTGCACTTCTCAGTATCCTAGAAAGAGAATGGCTCAGCAGGAAGCTGCGTACATTGTTCTCTGTAAAATCAACGGAGAAGACCCCAAGTTTGATCCTGCATATGATATCATACCAGTGCAAGAAAAGACAGTCACCGTAAAAACATCCATTACTAGCGAAGAGCTTGTATTCTGCAAACCTTCCTCCGGAAGCGGATCCATGGAGGTGAGCACTGATAATGGAGAGTTGCTGGTAGATTGGGCAGAACGCAAGGCTAAGAAAGATGCTTACAAGATGCTGGTTCTACTCAGTAGCAGAGCGGATGACGTTAGAGGGGCACCTTGGATATGCGATACTTCTGAAGGCGTATTGGCCCTTGTCACTATAAAACTTGGAGATGAGATGCACTTTGCGATCGGTGTCGGGCCCAGCAATTCAAAAGCCAGAACGAGCGCAGCGGAAAAATTGATTCTGGAGTCAAATATCTTCAGGTGGCTTGAGGAGCACTATCCAGCTGCAAAGATATGAATTGGAGATAGCAACAGATATTTATTGAAAAATGAAATATCTAGTAATCATGACTCAAAACAAACACCCACATTCAATAACACGCAAATGCAGGCCAAGTAGTGTAGGTGTTGATTCAATTCCTTTAAGCTCTGAAACACTCAAACGTATCGAAGAGGCAAAAGAAGACCTCAAAACGGGTAATGTTTGGACGCTCAAGGAGCTTAAAGAGAAGTATGGTCTAGAATGAGTTATGAAGCAACTTTTACTAATTCTTTTGACAAGGATTTAGAAGCGATTTGTAAAAAACATCCAAAAGATGTGAAAAACATTCTTTACTCCATTGAAAATACTCTGTTACTGAATGCGTTTTCTACTGATACAAAACAATTGGAGTGCTTTAAGTATTATAGGTATCGGGGAGGAAAATATAGGATTGTATTTGATTTCCAAGACGAAAACAAGATTATTTTTTTGGCAGTGGATGATCGGTCATCAATATCCGCATCTAAAGCATCGATAGTATATAGAACAGGAGTCATTCTATCAACTACCAGTTTTCCAATAGTTGTTAACTCATATGTATCCCTATCATGAGAAACAAGATGATGCTCTTCCAGTACTCTTATTTGAGGAAGTAATGCCTGCCTGTTGGTGTCGAGTGACTTGAGGAGATATCCCATTTCTTGAGGTCCATCTTTTAGTAATAAAATGAAATTCTTCCTCTTTTCAGATGCAAATATCACATCAAGCAATGGCTTTTTCATATGAAGTATATCCTTTCATATATTTGTAATTTCATTTAATTCCACTCCCATATTAGTATTTATCTTAACTACTACTTATAAAGATTCCATTCAACTGTTGAAATACATATATAGTTTATTCTGACGTATTTGAAAAATCTTAAATGAAAAACTTGGAAGTACTATTCACTTGAATAGTAAGAATATGTGTAAAATATTTATAGCGACAAATGATATATAATGTAACGCCGTTAACATCATAATATAGAGGTGTGTGTCTTTTTCTACCACCAACCCCCACTCCCAATTACACACACCTCATTCAAAATATTTCTGCGTTGATAAATCACGTTAGTGTTAATTCCCAACTTTGACAGTCAAAAGTAATAATAGTGTTCTTAGTCTTGATGTATTCGACAAAAAATGCAACAAAAACTAAGAACATATGACATTATTCCTAACGAGAATATATGCTTTCCTGTCGGAACTATTGTGGCAGTAAACCAACTTTATGATATCCTTGACTTTCCTACTGTTTTCGGTAAACACAAAAAGAATGGTATTGATATCAACAACCTGCTGAAGGCTCTTGTAAGCTACAAGCTTACAGATAATTTCAGCATAAGTAAAGCTCATGACTGGATAAACCGTGATGAGGTACTTGATATCTTCGATCTCGAAGATTTCAGTGAAAGGACACTTTACAGGGTTCTTGAAATCCTGGGAAATAATCGTGAAACGATTATTTCCGACATTCAGGATAGACTGTTTGACAGGTATGACTTCGAACATACCAACATCAATATGGATTGGACGAGTATCGTTCTGTATGGGGATAAATCTCCTCTCGGAAAGTATGGATATAGCAGAGATTACAGGCCTGACAAAAAACAGATAACTTTGGGTATAACTGAACTTGCAGATCCCATAAACGTGTCTATAGGCATCACCGTAGAACAGGGAAATATGCATGATCAGAAACACTTCAGGAAAACGTATCAACAAGTAAACAAAAGGATCAAGCAAGGATCACTTGTTGTTTTCGATAAAGGAGCTCACAGCATAGAGAACACTGCCATGATAAGGGCAGATGATATGCAGTATCTGACTGCAAGGAAGCTCAATAAGAGTGACGATAAGATAATAGCTAATTTCGGGGACTATTCTCTTGAAACCATTGACTCTGATGATGGCATGTATGGAATGAAGATAGTAAAACCAAGTAGTGTTAACTATTTGGCATTGTTAATTAAGTATAGTTAGTTCATTATTTCTATACTTCATCAAAAGAAGAACAGAGTATTTTAGCATTTCAAGACTCTTAGTATAACATTTTGTTTTTCTTCGTAATCTTGCCAGAAAGTGCCTGAATATGCTGTTATATCCTTCCACTGTATAGGTTTCTGCTTTTGATCGTGTATGAACCTCATCTGGAAGAAACTCTGCATATGCTTTCCAGTTATCGGTCATCACTTTCCCTATCTCTTTCTTCTCTAGTTTCTCCCAGAGCTTTTGTCCTGTTTTGGTTCCCCTGCTACCAAAAGAGCAGTTGATGAATTTTTTCCCAGCTCTATCAACAGCAATCCAGATCCAACAATATTTTTTTTGTTTCCAATATAAGTATGCATTTCGTCTAATTCAACGATCTCTATCTCGTTTTCGCTTTTTAGATCCTCTAATTCCTGTCCGAATGTCTTTATCCAATTTTGAACCGAAACATGACTTACTCCTAAAAAACGTCCTATTGAACGAAATCCCAATCCTTCAAGGTATAGCTGTAAAGCTTGTCTTTTAACGGAGGGAGGAGAGGCAGTAGACTTAAGTTCTACTGTATAATTGTATCTACATTCATGGCATTGATAGCGTTGGAGTCCATTGATTTTACCGTTCTTTTTGTTATTAAAGCTATTGCACTTGGGACAATTCACGCTTTATGTGTAGGCTATCATAATATATAACTATATATACTTACCAATGCCAACTATTTTTATTTTTCTGAAAAACTCCAGATAGAGCAACTTGAATCAAGAACAAGGAAAATAATGAGGCAGATAGAGGAAGCAAAAGAGATACAGGAATCTATTGATAAGAATAAGAAGCTGCCTAAAAAGTTCAGGATCAATAATGCCCTTGTTGATGTTGTTTATTCATTGCAGACAAAGCTGGTGAATCTTGATGAAGAAGAAGCTATCAAACTTCTCGAAGAACATCTGATCACAGGCAGAGAGGGATTTTTCTGCCTGAGATCAAGCAAGAATTTGACACTGAAACAAGCTCTTCAAACATACAGGAAAAAGGACTCAATAGAAAAGATCATCCATTCCCTGAAGAATGAGATTGAGATCAAACCGCTAAGAGTGTGGTCGGATGCTAGTGTTTATGGAGCTATTATTATCGGGTTCATTGCACAATTGTTCATATCGCTGTTGCGATATGAGTTCAATGAACTCAAACATAAGTCCACAAAATTCATTAAAAATAGCTTATTGAATTTGACAGTTACCGTCGATTTCATGAAAGAAGGGTCGAAAAAGTACATTTATGCCAACTTTGATGCTATAAATAACTGATCTTAAGGCAAAAAAGGGCAAAATCGTAGAATTTTGCATGAAATTGTTTAAACTGTCAAATAGGTTTTCCTGACAAAAAAAAGAAAATTCTAGGTCCGAAGAGAAGACATTCTCTTCATCAAGGAGTGAAAACTGTCAAACTTGGGTTAATTCTTATGGCATTTTCAACCTGTTTTAAATACTCATGCTTTCAGTAAGTCTTTTTTGTATCTCCAGTAGTCACTTTCACTTAACTCGGCTTATTTATAGTCCCTAACTCAACAAATCACACTTTTTATTTGTGCATTAAATGTTTCTATCCATTTTTTTGCAAACGATAATGAGCTCTCTACCCTCATAAATTCCATTTTGATAATATCCCTCAAATGTTCTTTTGATCTGACAAATTTGACTGACACTTCTCTTTTGATTGTTTTCCAGACAAATTCTACTGGATTTAGATCAGGTGAATAAGGTGGTAGGAACACAAGTGTTATTTTTAAATCTCTCGCTTTACTTATCGTTTTCTTTGCATGATGCGATCTTGCATTATCGAGAACAAGAATTATTCTTTTCCCTGGGTTTTGCTCTACAATTTTTTCCAGGAATTCACACACATCTTCTGTTTTTGAGCTTTTCATAAAATCAATGATACTGTTCCCGTTGATCGAATAAAACGCAAATGCATTTGCTTTAACGTAATCCGTATTTTTTATTATCAACGGTTTTTTAAATGACCATAATCTTTGCGTGTTTGCTTTTGTTTGTGGTGAAGATTCATCCAGAAAACCTATGATATACTGCTCATCTTGACCAATATGTTTTGGAATTGCTTCGGTTAGTTTTTTTTAAGATCTCTTCAGCGTTTTTAGGTCTTCTGTAGTCAAGGGGATATGGCTTTGAGTGATACATGTTAAAACTGTGAAGTATAACTCCTACTTGTTTCTCTGAATATTCTACGCCATATTTTTCCTTTATTAACTTCCAGACTTCTCTTGTAGTCCAGTAATCCTTATTTTCCAACAAAGCTCTTAATTCCTTTTTTTGTTCATCAGTAAGTTTGGATTTCCTACCTCCGCCAAAATTTGGCATTAAGGCGGTATAGCCGCCTTTATTCCAACTTTCTTGCCAGCAATATCCTGTTTTCTTAGTCACTCCTACTTTAGTAGCAGCTTCTTCTACAGAATCCCCTAAATATCTAAATTTAACAAAATAGAGCCTTTTCAACACTCTTGAATTGTTCTCGTGTGTGATCAAATCGTTAATCTCGTCGAGAATTACCTTTCGGTCAATCAGAATTTGTTCTTTCCCCGCCATAAGATAAGATAAACATTAATACGTGTAGTAAGTTGCGTTGAACACTATAATTGCATTCATTCTTTATATCTTTTTTAATATTTTACACTAAAATCAGAATGGTTATATAGTTAGATGGGGAAATAGTAGAAACTTGAATACTAATCTATAATCGAAAATAAGCTGTATTAATGCCACGTCCGACAAAGCAAAACCAGCATTTGATAACTTCTATAAGGGCTGAAATTATGAAAACAGGAAATGTATCATTTGTTAAATCGATAATCTACTTATTTATTCTTCTAGCACTAATTCCAACAGTTTCGGCTATAGCTGTAGACATAGATGGCGATTTACCCGCTGAGGCAAAAGAAGGGGATATTGTTGAATTCAACCTGACCATCTCAGGTATACCAAAAGCAGCCGGGTTAATTTCCTTTGAGACAGACCTGGGAGCTTATGGTAATTCTCCGCTTTATTATTTCCCGGATCATAATGTTACAACCAATTCGAGTAGCTATGTTCTTGATCTGAATGATACCGATGGTACAGTGGTTATACAGGTAAACGGCAGAGTACCTGTGATCAAGGAAGTTGTACAGGTAGACAAATTAACTCTTGTAAAGCTGGATTCAAAACGAACAGGTTATGCCTACTACCGCGTTAAGCTCATGGATGATAAAAGGAATCCATTGAAAGACGGTGACACAAAAACATTTTCAATATCCGTCCCCGAAATCGAGTCTTTTCAAAGTAAGCTGGTTACGATCGAAGATCCATTTTTCAGAACCTACCTCACAAGCATGTTCGATAAAGGTTTGGTTTATGAGTCCAATGAACTTGCCGATCATTTGAATTCAAGGGACGAAGGTTCTGTAGTTCCACTAATTTGGGCAGCAATAGGGTTGGTACTTGCATTAGTAGTAGGCGTTATAATTGGCATCAGGTTGAGCAATTCAGAGGAAGATGATGAACTATGAGTTTCCGAAAGATCCCGGCTCCATTGCAATTGCCTACAGACCTCACCATTGTTGGTGTGGGAGGCTGTGGGAAAAGGCTTGCAATGGAAATATGCAGCAACGACTGGTTCTTAGAACATTATACTGTTGACGGAAGGCGTCTTAAAGTCTACACAATGGATGCAGATGCAAATGAAAAGATGGGAGATGAGGAACGTAATGGTCAGCTTTCTGCAAAAATTGTTTCCAGCGTCGCCCAGGGAAGTATAGAGAGCAAGTTCTATTATTTGCCTTCCCTTGCGAACATAAGTCAGGTTTCGGATCTGGCAAGCATGGAAATTGCTGAAAAGGTCAGGAATAAAAGGTCGGAACCAAAGGTGACAAACTGGTGGTTGAACGACACTACCGAAGGCGGTGTATCCTTTGAAGAACTGGCCAAAATAGATCCTTTTGTCATGGATGATTTTGGTGGTGGAGTCCATAGAAGGAGGGCTATCTCCAAAGCTATATTCTACAAAGTCATCACTGAAGGTGAAGCCAGTGGTTTTCCTACCTTCTCAAGCAGAGGCAGTGTAGCTATTGTTGTAGGACTTGGCGGAGGAACAGGGTCGGGCATGTTCATCGATCTTGCAAGATATATCCGTTCTTTTAAAGGTGATTCTACTCAGCTATGTCTTTTTGTTGTGCTGCCGACCACAAAAGAAGGAGAAAAAGAACAGCTGAATGCTGCGATCGCTTTGACCGAGCTTGAATATCTTAATATGAACGAGAGGCTTTTCAATAACATTATAGTGACATCTCTGGGACCCACCGGATATAAGAAAGGTGAAGAAGCCCGGGAAGAGGTACATGAGTTCGACTCAATGTTCCCCAATGTATTTATTAACTTTTTCCATGTCGAAAGAGGAGACATCAATATAAGTGACGTGAAGGGTTCTTATTCTTCTTTTATCTTTGCGGATTCCCATGTGATAGAATATCCTATAGAAGACCTGAAGGGACTAAAGAACCAATACGAAGAGATCATTAATTCTCTTGAGATGATAACTCTTTCCAGGAAAGACCTCAACCAGCATGTTTCATCTTTCCTGGAGAACTATTCTTCTTTTAATGATATGCCCCCTACCAGGGAGAATTTCGAATACATTAAGAAGGAATACAAGAATGTTGAAAATGTTTTGAAACATGAGATTGGCAGATTGCTTAACTATAAGAGCGTGGATACGATCGAGTATTTCATTGCAAACCAGATCCCTCCTGAAATGCAGATCGACAAAATAAAGACCTTCGATGAGATGATCGACTATCTCTCCAAGGTTAAAGCAGGATCACTAAATGTAAAGGAAAGTGAGCTGATCGATGAGAACGATAAGAAATTGGCAAGACTGATCCCTGAAACCCTGCATGTCCTGGAAGATACTGCCATTCTGTTCAAGAGAGTATCCGGGATCAATGAAGAGTCTGCAAGGTCAACGCTTATTGATATGCTTAAAGGGAACCAGAATATGGTTTCGACTATAAGCAATATGAACTCAAAGGCAAAGAAACTGAAAGATGAGATCCGCAATGCTGAGAACGATATCCTGACCCTGGAAGATGAACATAAGCAGACAGAGCTGCTCAGGAGCCAGATATTGAAGAAAGCAGAGCAAAAATGGTATGACAACGAGAAAGACATTGAACAGCATCTCGTGATAAACAGGAAGATCCAGTTCCTTGATGAGAAAGAAAAGGACTTGAAATTAAAGCTGGATCAGTTCATTGCCCGGCTCAAAAGTGATGAGATCAAGGCGCGGGATAAAAGCACCTGGTTACGACTGGCAAATGTTCCCGCAATGCAGCAGGAAGTCAAAGACCTTTCAGATGAGATTGGCGCTAGCACTGATGGGCTGATAAGCTTAATTGAGTCAATAGCTCTGTATTATTTCTATGATTCGGAAAGGACAAAACAGGAAAAGGGCGGTCTGGTAAGTTTAATAAAAGGGGATAAAAAGAAGAAGGTCCGGAAATATGAAGCACTGAAGAAGGAAAAAGAGGATTACATAAAATCAAATGTAAAACACTGGAATATCCAGATCAACAGTCCTTTTGAGTTTTACATCCCCGATGATTTTTTGAACAAGGGTCTCGCTAAAAAATCAGGCATACTTAAGGATCAGATACTCGCATCTCTGGTATCCGATGTTGGCAGAGATTCAGTGGATCATGATAACCTGAATGCTATTTTTGATCTAAGCGATAAAAATGAGCTGAAGAACGCTTTAAAAGAGCATGTTCAAAAAATGTACCTCCAAAAGGATGGTTACTTCACCAGGTCCAAGACAATCTCTGATGAGATCCAAAGTCTTAAGGGTACTATCAGTGAGAAAAAATCCCTGTCCGATATGATGTCAAGTGCTGATGAACTTCATGAAAGGACCTTTGACTCCAGAAGGAATCTTAACCGACAATATGAGACATTCTACCAGTTCCTGTCTTCGATTAACGAAAAAGCAAAATCTCAGAACAAGACCGATAAGGGCTTGTATAAGACCAGAATAGGGGAGATCAATCCAAAGATCTTATCCCTTATAGGGGAAACGTCCGATCTCACCAACCTTGACAACGATGAGAATGGAATAAAGGAACTCAATAACTTACTACACCAGGTTAAGTCAACTTATCCGTCGTTGCTTGAAAACTACAAGCTTGGAATCCATAATCAAATGATCCCTATAAGTGCTACTGAAAGGTGGAACTTTGGTAAGGTTGGCTTAGTGATAGGTTCAAGGTCCTCTTATATTTCCTCTTTAGTAGCGAACAGTACGATATCTTCGGATATCAATGATATTTTGTCCCTTAAGAGCTCTCAGGATGCCCATGTGATAACCCATAACCATGCTAAACCATGGGAAATAACATTGACTTTCTTTGCAGCCACAAGTTTCCTTGACAATATCTCCCCCCTGACCTCAGGCGGAGGATACTGGAAAATATATGAACGAAATTGTGATAATATCCTGCATCACGTTCTGAAACTGCAGAATGGCCAGTATATCGTCAGGAAAAAATTGCTAGATGTAAAATCAGCAGGCGAAATAGCTAACTCCGAAAGGATTTCCCAGAATGTTGTCCCTTTTATTGAGAATCTCTATGAGATCAAAAAGCTCCGTGAGGCTCTTTAATTGGGGTGACAGTTATGAGGATAAGGGGAAAACGAAGCTTATACAGCCCATTAATTTTTTTATTGTGCTGCTTCTTATCGGTCAGTTTTTTTGTTGTAACCGGCCAGTATATCGTTTCATCTATCACATGGTATCTGGCTGCAATATTAAGCTTCTTTCTGGCCCTGTTCCTCTCAAGCGGTCTTGGGATGCTGTTTGAAGAAAGGTCAAAGCTCGGTGGAATTCTGTTACTGACTGTTTTCTTACCGTATTTATATGTATTCGGGTATCAGGGCAATGTTCTAAGACTTGATGGTATGGTTCCGGGTCTGCTGTTAGGAGTGGGTTTCATTTTGCACGCTTTTGTCAATAATCGATTTGACATCGTTGCTGAAAAAACACGGTCCTTATTTAAGGTATTCTTTGTCGGAATGCTGCTTTACTTGTTCTACGTCTTTGTGAGACTGATCGATGCAGAAAGCGCAAGAGGGGCAGCCCGGTATACTCTGACAGGTTCAAATGATCTGTTCATGTTCATATTAAGTTTTTTCATTCTTTTGATCTTATTTGCGGTCCTGATGAGACATTTGCATGGGATCAAAGCTTCTGATGTCTTTGTATATGGTCCTTCAAAATCAGGGAAAACGTTGCTGTTGCTCGCATTATACAATCAGTTTGTCCATTATTATCATGGGCAAAGAAGCGAAACCATAATTTCCTCATCAGGGGATGAAGACTATTACAGGATTGAGAATATGCTGGCTGAGCTGAGAAAAGGCAAACAGCCAAAAAGCAATCAAAAAACGGATATGGCACTGTATACTCTCAAGGGCAAGAAATTCATAAAACCCATAGAGTTCTCTTTTGTTGACTATGGCGGGGAATTCACTGAAAATCTAAATCAGGAGGAATATCTCAAAGCTATCCTTGAGATGAGTAACCAGGTTCCCGGAATCAATAAAACCACATTAGATGAAAAGATCAGCAACCATGAGTTCATAAAAGAGCTGAAAGATAATCATTCTGATGAACTTGTGTATATATTGGACCAGCTGGTACTGGCACATGTCTACAAAAAGCTCCAGCGCGCCGGGAAAGTTATTTTTCTCGTTGATGGAGAACATATCCTTTCATATCATGAAGATGGTGCAAGTTATCTGACTAGATTATTTGGTCAGTATTCAAGGATAATGGAGCAGTTTGGAGACGGTAAATCCTATGCTATTGTGGTCACAAAAGCAGATAAAATAAAGAATATCTCTGATGTCATGGATAATTCTAAAGAGGCAAACCTCATTGAAAAGGAGATATATAATATGCTGACCGAGATCGATACTTTCAAAGAGATACAGAACCGGGCATCCAAGGAACCTATACATTTCTATGCGGTCAGTGCAAATGCCCTTCGCAGTGTTGGCAACCAGGAAGAGACGATGAAAAACATTTACCCATGGAGAGTTGAGCAAATTGCAAAGTTTGGTTTCTGATTTTTTCATCTATAACTCTACTGGCCGTCTCATCAGCGGAGGCCAGGATACAAATGAATTCAGCAGCCTCGCTAAGCAAATAGATGCTAAAAGGAATGCCTTGTACTTCGAACTGATGAAAAACGGCACGGTTTTGATCTTAGGGTGCAGTGTCAGAGTAGAACAGATTGGCGGAAGAGAAGAAAGGATCGTCTGTATAGGAGTATGCTCCGGTTTCCACGGCCATGAGAATGATGTGATAACAGGATTTTACGAAAAGGTCATAGCAGAAATAAAGAGCATCCCAAAGTTTGATTACAGGATAGTTGGCCTGTGGAATGAGAACGATCTTCATGACTTTGGGACATTGCGGGATATCGATCTAAATGAAGATGTAACAGAATTTATCTATGGGAAGCTGGTTGCAAACGAGCATGTTTCTATCAAGTCCAAAGATACTCTGGCTGCAGTTTCGGTAATAAACAATATTTTCAATAAATTGCAGGGTTTTTCGGGGTATGACCTTAAATTCACCGCATCTCAATATCCTTACGAAACAGATATGTCTGTCTGCCCCATAGAACCAAATCCGGACCTTGAACTGGACATGTCTGGTCTGAGCTGGAAAGCTGCTCCTGCATACAATGACTATTATCGGATAATCTCGAAGGTCTTTTGGGAGTATCTGGCAGATGACGAGAATCAACAAACATCCAAAACCCGGGATGCTTTATCATCAGACATTAAGAAACTGGCCTTCCACCTTTACAAAAAAGAGATGCTGGGCCTTTTCTCTACTTCTCAGTCAATGAACAAATTGTTTAATCTTTACAAACATGATAAAGATGTGCTGATGGAAGTATTCAAAGAGAAGCCTTATCAGATAGAGTCAATGACGATAGAGGATGAAATCGCGGTAGCAAACATAATTATACTGTGTAGTCTTCAAAGCTCATCAAATCTCTCCTTTTTAGACCATAATTCTCATGAAAACGCGTCAATAAAGAGCTTGTTTTCGAAAATAAGGAATCAAAAGATCAAGAGAAATCTGGAGATCAAACTACTTGAGAATGGTATTTTCTTGAGTTATGCTATAAAGGATGCTGTCTCCAGAATATATAACGAGGATACGGTATTGTTGAATAGCTTGTGCAGGATCCAGTTCAAACAAAATGATCGCAGGAAAGAAAAATTTAAACAATACGTCACTGCTGCTTTATCGTCACTTCAAAATGAGCAATTGATCGAGGTCCTGAGATTTACCGCAAACTCACTTGAAACCACTCCTGCTGAAGGAGGCAGGATCTTTCATGATTCCATTAGAACATTGCTGTACACCCACGCACATGATTTCGCACATAAATTGAGCCTAAATGAGGCTAAACTTCTGGATTCCTATTTTGGATCTAGTTATTCCTCTCAAAAGAAAAGCAGAAATAACAAGAGCAGAAAAAAGGTATTGACCATTGGGTCATTCATTCTCATATTTTGCCTGTTCGTCGCAATAATGACATATTTCCTGATGCCTGGTGTATTCCCTGGTGAGAATTCTTCAACCAAAGATGCTCGAATCAGTGACTTTACAGACAAACTTGGCTCATTCATTCCATTTTTAGCAGGCAAAGAAGTTTCCGGGAACGAGTCTGTTAATTTTACTGCTCACAATACTTCAAACCCATTTGAGTTCCAGTTCACAGATCATACCCTGAATGCAACTGAATGGGAATGGGATGTTGATGGAGACGGAAACACAGATTCCCGTGACAGTAATTTTACTTACATTTATAATGAGACCGGGATATATAATGCGAGTTTGAATGTTTTAGTTGATAACAACATATCTTTAAGTCGCACTTTAATAATCAATGTTCCGGAAGAATCTTAATTTCCCGGCCCTTAAGAAGTATCACTCCAAGCTTACTTTTTTGAATAATGAGATTCTTGCTGTTTTTTTCAGTTTCAATGAATCCCCAGTTCTTTAACTTTTTAAGGTGATGGCTAAGGCGTGCCCTTTAATTGCCAAAAAATAAATAGGCTTCGTGCATTTATAGAGACCGTGGGAGAGATCTTCAGGATAGAATGAGGTCAATGCATGGATGTATGATGGCGGGAATTATAGGAGATTATAGAGGGTGATAGGTAGTATCAAAAGATACTACCATTGATTCAATCATTGAATACTATACCCTTTTCAAAGGATTCCTAATTATACCTCTTTTACCTTGAAGGATTCCAGGAGGATACCCGGATTGATCTTTCCGCTGGTGAAGGACTTCTTGGACTTGAGGTCATTTATTGTGATCTTTGCTGGGGCGAACATGCCTGCATCCACCTTGAAGAAGTCAAAGCCGGCCTCTTTGAAAGTGTTATAGAAGGGTTTACCGAAGTCCTTAGAGGTTGTGGATGGCGCCTTCTTTACAAATTCCTCGAGCTTCTCGGCATCTCCGTACTCTACGGTATAATAGGTCTCACCACAATAGATGATACAGTCGTTGGTGGAGCCCATGCACTTTGTATCGTCTCCTACTATCGGTGCTATGGGAGCAACACCAAAGCCACTCTTAATGGTGTTAATGTCAAAGCCGATGGATTCAAGCTTGTGTATGCCTGTCTCAACTACGCGGGCTGATATCTGCACGCAGCCTGCGATGGAAGCGGTGGGTGCAACAGCAATGTAAACATTCTCTGTGTCGACACTGCAATGCTTGGCTATATATTCGACTACCTCTTCGGTTGGAAGGGCACTTGATTCCATAACAAGTACCGCAAATTCGGAATCATCCTTGTAACCGATCTCCTCGTAGAGCTCCTTTGGCTTGAGACCAAGTGCTCTTGCAGGACCGGAGCCCATTCCGAAGTATTTACCCACGGAGATTCTCCAGCCTGCATACTGGGAGGCCATGCATGCAATTGTAGGATGATCAGTGGCAACCTGTATTGCAGGCATTGGGAGCCCGCCAATATCGAATTTAGTGTAACTGAGATCTGCAAGGTCAGCAACACATAAGCGTGACAGGTACATGCCCGCATCATAGCCGCCTTCCATATCGACACCACAGTCGATGATCGTTGCACCGTTGTCAAGCTCAGTGGATTTTATCTTAAGTTCTTCTTCCCAGTCAAGCATCTCATCGATGATCGCAATTCCCTTTTCGTTGACACTTATCACATTATCACTCTTATACAGTTGATTGCCTGTCATTGTACAGGTAAGCATATATAAGTTTCGAAAATCAGCATGCACGCGAGCACAGGGATGCCGCGGTTATAATTGCAGAACCCTTATTCTGCTTTTTTCAGGGTCAGCCAGAAAACACTCCCCTGACCTTGCGGGTTGTCAAGCACCCCAACCTGCTCGTTATGCAGGTCAATTATCCTCTTGACAATTGCAAGCCCTATACCAGTGCCTCTTACGCTGTCTTTATGCAGGCGTTTGAAGCGCTCAAATACAGCAAGCTTGTCCTTGTCAGGAATACCATCTCCCTGGTCCGTGAAACTTATTTTCCACTTGTCACCCACATCATCTATCTTTACTTTGATGCTACTTTCATAAGCGGTATATTTCACGGCGTTTGACACCAGATTGCTGAATACTCTTTCTATCATAGGGTTGACTACAGCAGGATATGCTCCCTCGAACAGAAGATCGATATTAACTCCTTTATTTTGCATGTCCAGTGAGAAATTGTGGACAGAATCCGTTAACATAGAAGCAACATCCATCCTTACAAATCCTATTTCATCAATTGATTCCAGTTTTGCGAGATGAGCGGCACCTTCTATAAGATCGATGAGTTTGTTAGTTGATTTTGAGATATTTTCAATGATGGATTTCTTGCTTTCATCCATCTCGACATCTATCAGGAGCTCACTGAAAGACTTTATAAGTCCTGCAGGATTCAAAAGATCATGCCGCAGAATATCAGTAAAGAGATCCTTAAGTTCATTGGAGCGCTCCAGCTGACGGGCGTATTCATGCAACTGGACCTCTGCCTTCCTCCTTTCAGTTACATCTTCACCGGATATCAGAATCCCGGAGAAGTTGCCCTCCTCATCCCTGAGCAGAGAATCATACCATAGGAAAAGTCGCTCCTCGCCGCTGCTTACTATAAGGGGATACTCCTGATACTCATTCTTTTTAGTGAAGCCACTCAACAGGTCATCATAGGACCTTCTCACTTCTGAAGAATAATTTTCAGGTACGAAAGAACTTATCCAGTTCTTATTAACTACCCTTTCTTTTTTGTATCCGAGGAAGTCCGAACCTTTCTTATTGATGTGCACAAGATTGTAGTTCTTATCCAGTACTGCAATCAGCACACCTACGTAATCCATATAGTCATAAGCTTTATTGCGATCCATGAGCAAAGCATCATGCTGCTGCTTAATCCTTAAAAGAGATGATAGTTTCCGGTCCAGTTCGAACTTGCCAACTGGCTTTTTCAAGAACTCATCAGCACCTGCCTCAATTCCTTTCTGGTGATCTTCCTTTGAGGTAAGTGCCGTTATCATAATTATCGGGATAAAATCTATCTTGTAATCGTGCCTGATAATTCTGCAAACTTCATAGCCATCCATGTCAGGCATCATCACATCAAGTAAAATAATGTCCGGTTCTTCAGTTTTGACTTTTCCAAGCGCATCTTTGCCATTGTAGGCAGTAATAACATCATAGTCGTTACTAAGGTATGCACGCATAAGCTCTACATTCAGCAGCTCATCATCGACAACGAGTATTTTATACTTGGTTCTGGAAATCATATATGGAGCATAGTATAAACTTAGATTTATATATAATTACCGTGATAAATGCACTTTTGCGCGTAAACTTTAAAAAGTCAATGCCAAACTACCAATAAAATTCTACGGATGATCAACTATTTCTGTAGATCTGACCGCTACACGATCAATAAAAGGCTCAAACCCGAAGATATCTTCTTTTGTTAGGCCTGTTGTATCAAAAACGACTTGTCCTTCAACTGTGATAGAGGAATCGGGACTGACGGTCCTATTAATATCGAGTGACTTATTCTCTGTAATAATCCTGCTTGCAATGTCCGCTCCAAAAACAGGCTCAACAGTATCAATGTGTACAGACTGGTCTCTTCCATTATGGAGTAGAAAACTATAGGAGTAAAGTTGCTGATCACTATTGCTCTCATTGAACATTCCTATTGCAGCCGAACTCTCAGTGATCCTTAGCTCTTTAAGCATGACAGGCTCAGCAACGAGCATGGCCGGTCCCAGTCCAATCAGAATACCTGCAGCAAATGTAATAATACAGTAAAGGAAACTCTTATTTATGCGCATCTTAAGAGAAGATAGCACAAAATTACATAAGCTCTTTGGAGGTCAGGACCAAAACAAGTTCATTGTGGGTAAGAGGCGCGAAACTGAGATAACTTTATACTTAATGCTAGTTGGTCTGTTAGCACTACTGTTGGTTGGTCTGCATATATCTCAGAAAAGTGTCTCAATGGACATTTCGCACCCCGTTCTCCCCATTCTAATACTGGCAGGGTACTATATATAATTACTCAGCATCTCATAATAACAGTTGCAATAACAGTTGCGAATAAGAACGCTGCAAATTATTTATAATATAGGATGTATAATAGTTCATGCACAGATTCGATTCTTCCACATACAACCGGAGATGATAATATACACTGTTCAATATGCAATTATAGAAAATCCATACCATTGTACACCAAATGTGCAGGGATTGCTGGAAGGACCAGAGCCGGGACATCATATTATTGCAGTCATCCCGATATTGACAATCCGGTGCCTGTCATTCCTGAAGATTGCAGGGTGCTTAATGACTGCCCTGTGACAGATCAACTCAATGATGTTTCAATAGGGAACAGGACAGCCTGATGACATCTGGCCATGGATGCACTGTGCAGCCTTATTCAATCCGCTAGTTCTCCGATGATCTTATACTCCTCAAAGACCTCGTCTGCATGAGGTGCATCATCCATCTGTTGAGTAAGGTCGCGTCCGCCTTCATGATCGTAATGCTCCCCGTCCATCCAGGTACCACTGCCGGTCATATCATAGACATTCCCTTTGTAA
Source organism: Methanolobus psychrophilus R15 (assembly GCA_000306725.1). GTDB lineage: Archaea > Halobacteriota > Methanosarcinia > Methanosarcinales > Methanosarcinaceae > Methanolobus > Methanolobus psychrophilus. Next base: position 2,892,909 of record CP003083.1, read on the forward strand.
GCTACATATATTTCTTTTGATGTCTTTCCGTCATACTTTGAAAGTTCTTCTCTTGTGAATTTTCTCATCTTCTTACCCCATTTCAACCTGACATCTGTTTGTGCTTGTAAAGCTCATATCTCTTTCGCCAACATAGTAATTTTTGATGTGCTTCTTTTGCTGGTCAGGAATAGTCGAAATAAGAAGGAAAATGAAGCTCGACTGACTATTATATTTTCTTTTACCCTTTTTATCATTTTGAGTCTGGAAATATCAGGCTGAGTAAATCTATATAGAGGAATTTTTTATATTTAAACATCTATATAGGTATCTTTTTGTAGGATAGGCACAATCTGTGCGTTATACCACTAATCCGGGAAAATTATTTTCCTGGGTGGTTGGTCGCAAAAACGAATAGGAATGAAAAACGGTACATTGGAAAAACGGAAAAACGGAGATCAAGGAAAAGGTGAGGCACCCTGAAAACCACCACGCTTTTGGGTGCCTCTGTCCTTACAGATCATGGATACAGATAATCTCACTTTTTAATTAATTATACTTGCTGCCCTATCTGCATTACTTCCTGGGGCGCTCATTATCTTTGTTATTGGTTCGTGATCCTTTGCACCATGCATCTATTGCAAGGTCATCGGCACTTTTTGTATCCGGGCCTTCCTCAGGCACTTCACACCAGCTATCTATTTCACTGTCAATAGACGGTACTTCAATATCCTTTACAGATGTTTCCTTTTTCGTGTCTTTGTTATTCATCTGACTTTCTCCCGATAGATACTTCTTCTGCAAGTTAAAAATATTCCCTGATAAGTATTAACTGAAAGTTGCCTGCCTGCAGGGTAGTGCTGCAGACAGGTCATTCATTTTCATTATGCAGCTGATTGAATAGACCTTATCTCTACTAGCTGACCCCACATCCTGATACTCATCATATCCTCTACCGGATATGCAGTGAACTCTACTTCTAGTCCGTCTTCCCTGAACTCCTCTTCAAGGTTCACTGGATCGTAGTTTGTGTTATCCTCACCTGCTATCCCATAAAATCCTCCTTCAAGGTCAACATAGATTACAGTACCTGTTGCAATTATCATGCTTTCTTGAGGCACGACATGAACAGTGAGCTCGAAAGTATCTTCTTCACCGGTGATATCCTCCCACGGGCGTTTGTAGACGGCTGAAATTTCCTGGGCACCATCCTCAATGACATCGAAAGTCCAGACATGGACGCCACCGACACCTGTCATCCCCTCTTCTGCAGAGTCCTGCACATACTTGTCATCCACCAGTGAAAGGCCGGAACTTGCCGAAAGGTTCCACGAATACCCTGTAGTTGGGTTCTCCTTAAGTTCGATTATTATAGTATCTCCTTTTAGAGCTCTGGCAGTTTCTGTGTTGTTATCGTCTGTGTACACGGAAGTTATAGGTTCAAGAGCTGGGACATCGTTTGCCGGCGCATCCTGCCCACCCGGAACATCTGCTCCGCCATTATCCTCAATCCCTCTGCTGTTATCAGTGCATCCCGATGTCAGGACTGCAACTGCAACAATCCCAATAATAAGTAATATACCTGATGTCTTTTTCATATTGCATTTTCTCCTATACATTAAGAATGGCGTTCTGGATATTTATGCATTGTTTAAGCTACAGCTAAGCTCGCACTCTTTACATCCCAAAGATGCCTGCTTATATAATAGCACTAACAAACAGTTTAGAGTAGATATTAGAGTACAACCAGAGTACAACTATCCGGACATTTTCATCTAATAGCTACAAGGGGATAGGGAGCTTGACAGGAATGGATGAGATACAGGTAGTGATAGCAGTATGAATCAAAATCATGAACACATGCATGAAGATAAAACAGATAAGCAGGAGCCTGAAAAACAAAAGGAGATAATGAAGCAGGCTCACCACAAAGACCATCATACAAGTATGATGGAAGATTTCAAAAGAAGATTCATTATCTCTCTGGTCATTACCGTTCCGGTCCTTATTCTATCGCCCCCCATACAGGGCTTCTTCGGCTTTGAATTAACATTTCCAGGCTTTGAACTTGTGCTGTTTGGACTTTCCTCGCTGATATATTTCTACGGAGGGTTCCCCTTCCTTACAGGATTTATCAGTGAGCTTAAGAACAGAACTCCCGGAATGATGACATTGATAGCGGTAGCCATAACTGTGGCTTACATATACAGTTCTGCAGTGGTATTCGGGCTTGAAGGGGAGATGTTCTTCTGGGAACTGGTCACCCTTATAGATATCATGCTGCTTGGGCATTGGCTTGAGATGCGCTCTGTGATGGGGGCTTCAAGGGCGCTTGAAGAACTGGTAAGGATAATGCCTTCTGTGGCCCACCTGATAAAAGATGATGAGATTGTGGACGTGCAGGTTGACGAGCTTGAAGTGGGCGATCGGGTACTTGTCAAGCCCGGAGAAAAAGTGCCTGTAGATGGCGTTGTTACCAAAGGCGGGACCAGTGTTAATGAAGCCATGCTTACAGGTGAATCCCTGCCGGTTTCAAAAAAAGACGGGGATGAAGTCATTGGGGGGTCTATAAATGGTGAAGGGTCTATTGATGTAGAGGTCCGCAAGACAGGAAAGGATACATACCTGAATCAGGTCATCGAGCTTGTGAGGAGTGCACAGGGCAGCAGGTCCAAGACGCAGGACCTGGCAAACCGAGCGGCGCTGGTGCTTACAATAATAGCCCTGAGCGTGGGCATACTGACCCTTTCAGCGTGGGTATACTTTGGCAGTCCTTTTGTCTTTGCATTGGAGAGGGCAGTGACTGTTATGGTTATTGCCTGCCCTCATGCCCTCGGGCTTGCCATACCCTTAGTTGTGGCAGTATCCACTTCCCTTGCAGCTAATTCCGGCCTCTTGATAAGAGACCGGCAGGCATTTGAAAGAGCAAAAGACCTGCAAGCCATAATATTTGATAAGACCGGAACTCTGACTGAAGGGAAGTTCGGGGTAACCGATATTGTAACACTGGCAGATATCAGCCAGGACGAGATACTGAAACTTACCGCCTCACTTGAATCAAATTCAGGGCACCCGATTGCTGCGGGAATCGTTAATAGTGCCAAAATAAAAGGGCTTGAGATCAAAGGCCCGGAGAATTTCAATTCCCTTCCTGGGAAAGGTGTTGAGGGGCTCGTTGGGGGTAGAAGGTTAAAAGTTGTCAGTCCTGGCTATCTCCGCGAGAAAGGAATAAACGTAAATGATGAGAACATAGGAAGAGTAGAAGGGCAGGGTAAAACAGTTGTATTCCTTCTTGAGGACGACAGACTGCTTGGGGCTCTGGGACTTGCAGATATTGTCAGGGTAGAATCAAAGGAAGCCATAGACCAACTTAAGTCCATGGGAATAAAGTGCATGATGCTTACAGGAGATAATGAGTTCGTTGCGAGGTGGGTGGCTGAAGAGCTTGGACTTGACGAATACTTTGCAGGGGTGTTGCCACATCAGAAAGCTGAGAAAGTAAAGGAAGTGCAGCAGAAATATATTGTCGGGATGGTCGGAGACGGTGTGAACGATGCCCCCGCACTTGTACAGGCAGATGTGGGAATAGCTATAGGTGCAGGTACGGATGTAGCTATTGAAAGCGCAGACATCGTACTGGTGAAGAACGACCCTCGCAATGTTGCGGATATCGCAGTGCTGGCAAGAAAAACGTATTCCAAGATGTTCCAGAACCTGCTATGGGCCACCGGCTATAATGCCTTTGCAATTCCTCTGGCTGCAGGTGTGCTTTACACTTCCGGCATACTTCTCTCACCTGCAGCCGGAGCTTTCCTGATGAGCATCAGTACGGTTATTGTTGCCATTAATGCAAAAACACTTCGAATGTAAAATACTTTAAATGTGAATCAGACATCAAAAGATATATCAGATATTAAAATAGATTAATAATGTAAAAAAGGAGTTTGTTACTCAGGGGGAATAGAAGAAATGATACAAGCATTATTAACGGGTTGGTTAGCGAAGAAATTGATGCTTCTTCCAAAGTGGCTTTTGATGAGCATTGGCGCTGTTTTACTTGCGAAGTGGATCCGCGAGCGTAAGAAAGGTACCGATTAAGGTGCCCTTTCTTTCGATTTTATTGTGATGTACGCATGCGTCTGGTGAACTGGCGTACAGAGGGATATTACAGTTTTTTACTTATAATGGGCTCACTTCGGAGGAACACGCAGGACACGAGCCATACACTGAAGAAACTATCAGAAGAGCTATAAGATCAGGAGTCGATCATGAAGGCCGCCCTCTTGACCCGACTATGCCAAGGTGGGATATGAAGGATGAGGACATGAGCGATCTGATAGACTATCTGAAAGCGCTATAAATTGTGAACAATATTTGAATAGCCCATAATATTTATATATCAATATTAAAAACAATAAAAATGTAAAAATTACCTGAAAACAGGTAACTTTGCTGGTTCCTACCTGTCAGAGAAACAGGATTTAAAGCAGCTTATCTGCCTTTTTCATGTTTCCCTTCTTCTACCATACTTAGCTTGGCACCGCAGGTGTCACATTTCCCCTCAGCAGTAATTCGGGGCTGCTTTTCAACATCATGGTTGCATACTCCGCACTTTTCCATATCTTTCACCTCCCCCCATTAGATAAGGATACATTCAAAGTCTATCCTTATCAGGTATAAACCTAATCACTCTAATAGAGTCACATGAACATTGTTCCTGCACAGAAAATGTAAGTATTGCCATTAAAGAGGGTGCATCAGAACTTATGTGAAAATAAGTACATGAAGGATATTTATCCATGAAGATGGCTTGTGTCCTTTCAGGGATCCCTAGTATTTTTCCATGTAATCAAGGATCTCTTTCATGCTTGCTGTTGCCAATGCCACACAGGTGTCTGCGCCTCCGTAATACATCCTGACATCATCCCCGTCAGCGATCCAGCCACATGGGAAAACAACCTCATTTACATCACCAACCCTTTCATAATGCTCATGTGGTCCGAATATCCATTCATCTGTTCTTTTCAGCACTATAGTAGGGTCCTCCAGGTCCAGCAAAGCAAGTCCGAGCTTGTAACTCATCTTTGATGCAGTATGCCTTACGCCATGATACATTACAAGCCAGCCTTTTTCAGTTCTCAGAGGCTGAGGAGAGAGACCTATCTTATTTGCATCCCACCAGCCACCTTCACGGGCATACAGGAGAACCTGATGATCTCCCCACTGCTTCATATCTGACGAGAAGGATATCCACATATTGGCTTTGGTCAGACCACCTGCAACAGGCCTGTGGATAAGGGCCCATTTACCTTTAAACTTTACAGGGAACAACGCTGCATCCTTATTCTCAGGCGGCAGGACTGCACCAATGCGTTCGAACTTTTTGAAATCCCTGGTCCTGGCAAGTGAGGGCAGAGGACCTGAAGAAGAAAATGATGTATAGGCTATATACCACTGCTTCTCGTCTTCAATATAAGTTATGCGTGCATCCTCTATACCATATTCTTCCTCGGGATAGTTATCAGGGTCAGCCGTGAAAGTCGGATGGTCATCTATCTTCCAGTCATCGTAACCGTTCCTGCTTCTGGCTACTGTAAGGTGTGAGAAACCCCTGTGGTCCTCGACCCTAACCATGAGTAGTGTTTCCCCGTTCACCAATACAGCTGCCGGATTGAAAACAGAATTGGCCGGATAGGGCCAGTCTTCTGCTTTAAGTATAGGATTCCCATCATATCTTGTGAAAAGCCTGTGGTTTCCTGCAGGCTTCCAGAAGATACCGGGCTTTGTTTTGCTGCTTCCGTTGTGTAATGCACATTCTTCTTCCAGTCCCATGCTGATACTCCCGCTATATTATCAACGAATACTCAATACTACTTTACTGTTGAGCATAATATAGCAACTTTTTGGGTCTTTATTCTGTATCAAAGATTCCTGAGAGTTCGTGGCACAAAGAATCCGATACTACGCCTGACATTTGTGCGTACTTGAGTACGTACCTGTTTAGCTATTGTCCTGTCATCATCATTGATCACACCTGAATACTGGCAGATGGTAATGTACACGACTGCGAACACGCCGTAAACCCATAGCAAACCAACTGTAGGGAGTATTAACTTGAATACCATCATGATCGATATGAGTGCTATGCAGATGACCGTGAACTTCTTGTAAGCCATTGTGAACGGGTGCATTCCGTGTGTTCTCCATGCTCTCAGGGTCATGAGAAGCTCAATGGTTGCAAATGATGCTGCCGATGCTGCAGCTGCCCCTATCATGCCGTATTGGGGTATCATCATGAAATTGAGCACTACATTGATCACAGCACTTGCAGTTGAGCACTTCATGAGGAAACCGGAGTCACCTACTGCCATTATTGTATGGTAGTTAAACCCGAAGTACGCGTTTGTGATGAAACCAATTGCAAGTATTCTCAATACTGTGGCTCCGGTTGCGTATTCAGCTCCGTACAGTCTGGTAAGTATGGCTTCCGGATACACGAACATGAGCGCAAATATGGGGAATGAAAGGACAAAGCACCATTTTGTTACTACCGTGTAGAGAGAACCAAGGATGTCTTTGCGACCCTCCCCCCAAATCCTGGAAGCTACCGGAATATAAACAAAGCCCATAGAGGTTATTATTATTGTGAGGAAGCTGACCAGCGGATAAACTGCACTATATATGCCAACGACCTGCGAGGACTTGAAGTATCCCAGCATTATGGTGTCGGTCCAGGTCATAAGGTTGAGCAGAGTCGCACTTATAAGCAGCGGGAACGAGTACTTTACAAGCTGTTTTGTGGGCTCGCTAAAACGGACCTTGAGCTCTGGCTTAAATGGTGGGTTCTTGATGAAATACACCACCATCAGGCCGAATGTGAACACCATTGAGAGGAGATCTGCAAGTACAAATGTGTGCAGGGATACCCCTGTAAGTACTGCTATAGATACAAAGGCCCACAGGGATACGGGTCTGATTACATCATAGAAGTACATGTTGACGTTGGTACGGTCAAATCCTCTGTATACTGCTATGGCTATGTTCATGAATATCGTAAGCGGAATTGCAAAGATCATTATCCTTATTATTGCAGAGATATTGTCCTGGGTATCGAACATACCGGCTGCAGCGCGTTCAAATACTATCGGGGAGATGAACATAGCCATCACTCCCGCTATAAGGCCCATGAGCAGGCCGGATACGACAATTTCCTGTATTTTGTGGTCTTCGTTCCTTCCCCTGAAGTATGCTATATATCTGGGTACACCTTCGTGCAGGCCCAGCGTGGCAATAGCACCTGTGAGGGAAATAACTGTAAGTGCGAGTGAGTAAGTGCCGAAATCTGTCTGGGACAGGTTCCTTGTCAGCACTCCCTTGATGAGGATGTTCAATAGGAGTCCACTGATCGTACCTGCGAATATAACTCCTGAACCTATTACTATTCTGTTTACGGATTCGTTAAGTGACATCTAGTTACCACCCCTTTGTTGTTAGTAACCAGTCTGTGGATGAGCCATGATCCAGGGGATTGATACAGTCTTTCAATAACCTTTGGTACTTAGTGGTGGACTTATAGCCACGGCTAGCAAAGACGTTCAGCTGTAATCACTTCTATATGCTCCACGTGGTGGTTTGTTGAGCAATTAGTCGACAACATGTACATGATATAAATAGGTTTTTATGGCGCGTCTCTTATAAAATTATAAGTATGTGCTCATATACAATTAATTGTTAATGTAAATACTAAAAAACATTCAGGAAAATCTGAGGTATAACCGTGATGCAACTTATATATTTTATTCATAAGTCAATTGAATGCATTCTATTCAGCAGATAACATTACCCCTATAAAAGTGGTTTTTTCTAAAATATCACCATAATCAGCAAGATTAACTCTCTCAAAAATAAACACGCTTAGAAATTTGTTTGTGAATAAGGTTAAATACGATTTCGCCCAATATATATTTAGGGTACCTGGCCATCTAAAAACAAAAGCTTGTGGTCGGGTGGGGACGAAAAGACTGATGTTACAATTCAGATAGTATCTTTGAATAATGGAATTGTTAGTTGCAACTTCACATACACGATTTTGAGTAGAGTTGACACCTTATTATTTTCAATGGCATATTCAAATTTACTGCAACCGGGGGTAATTAGTTGAAACGAAAATTAAAAGTACTATTTATCGGAACCTATGTTCCGCGAAAGTGTGGGATAGCTACATTCACTTCTGATTTGCTTACTTCCGTATCACAGGAAAAGGATCTTGTTGAATGCGAAGTCATAGCTCTCAACGGCATCGGTGAAAACTATGAGTATCCTGATGAAGTCGTTTTTGAGATCAGGAGGGATCAGCTTGAAGATTACAACCTTGCAGCAGAATATATCAATGGAACAGATATCGATGTGGTGTGTCTTCAGCATGAGTTCGGCCTTTACTGGGGAGATGCCGGCGATTACATTTTTGAGTTACTCTCAAAAATAGATAAACCAATCATTACAACACTGCATACTGTGATAAAGGACCCGGAGCCTCCATACCGCAGGGCAACAGAGAAACTGATGCAGTATTCTGATAAAATAATCGTAATGAGCAAAACAGCAAAAAATATACTGCGCGAGGTGTACGATACACCTGCAGACAAGATAGAACTTGTATATCATGGAATCCCGGACTGCCCTTTTTCAGGCTCAGAGGAACATAAGAAAACGCTCAAATTAGAAGGGTCGCCCCTGATTCTTACCTTTGGCCTTCTGAACCAGAATAAGGGTATAGAGACCATCCTGGATGCACTGCCTGCGGTGGTTGAAAAGTATCCGGACCTGACTTACCTGATACTGGGGGCCACTCATCCTGAAGTTAAAAGGAATTTTGGGGAAGTGTATAGAGAGTATCTTATAAACAAAGTTCATGAACTCGGTCTTGAGAAGAATGTTGTTTTCCATGATAAATTCGTCCAGAAAAGGGAACTGTACAAATATATCCTTGCCAGTGACGTTTACGTATCTCCGTATCTTTCCAAAGAGCAGGTTGTCAGCGGTGCCCTGAGCTATGCGATTGGTATGGGTAAGGCAATAGTCTCCACACCTTACTGGTATGCTCAGGAAATGCTGGTGGATGGTCGTGGAATGCTTGTGGGTTTCAAGGATAGCGATGGTTTCAGCACTTCATTGCTGCATTTGATAGAAAATCCGCAGGAGTGCAACCAGATGCGCAGGAAAGCCTATGATTTTGGCAGGCAGATGATATGGAAGAACGTAGGCAAAGAATACGTCAGTTTATTTAAGCAGACACTTGAAAAGAATCCTCAACCTGCTGTTGAGACCATGACTGATTTCTCCATACCTTCCAACTTACCCAAAACGAATCTTGAATATCTTATCTCGATGACAGATGATGTCGGCATTTTCCAGCATGCAACCATGGGAGTGCCAAGCCGAAGACACGGTTACAGTACTGATGATGTAGGGAGGGGACTTGTCGCGCTGACAAAGGCGACATCTGCAGACAATTCACAGGCAGGGGAGATAAAAAGACTTGTTACTGTTTACCTCAGCTATCTGGACCATGCGCAGACCGAGAGCGGACATTTCCATAATTTCATGAGTTACGACCGGAAATTCCTTGATGATAAAGGCAGTGATGACACATTCGGGCGTGCATTATACGGGCTGGGGCATGTATGTGCCTCCTCACACCTGCCTCAAAACCTGCGCAACCACGCGCTTGAGATTGTTCGCAGGTCCGGGCCCGTTATGGAAGATATCCATGCACCCAGGGCAAAAGCTTACACCATGTGCGGTTTGTATGAGATGCTGGATAAGGGAATAGATAAGGCCACATTCCTTCCGGTGTTTATAAAATATGCTGATTTCCTTGTCAGCTTATACGATAATAACATGCAGGACAAATGGGAATGGTTCGAAACTGAAGTGACCTATGGAAATGCCAAGATGTGCGAAGCCCTTATGCTGGCATATAACATTACCGGGAATCCAAGGTACAAGGAAGTAGGGATAAAAGCCCTGGATTTCCTTACGGAAATACAGTGGAACGGGGATTTCTTCGATATTATAGGGAATGAAGGCTGGTACAAACAGAAAGGCGATAAGGCGATATTTGGACAACAGCCTATTGATGCCGCTTATCTTACGGAGGCTTATGTCACTGCCTATGAGGTTACGCAGGATGAAAAATATCTCCAGCTTGCAAACCGTTCTTTCGAATATTTCCTTGGAAGGAACAGGCTAAAAGCTATCATGTACGACCACTCCAACGGAGCGGTATGTGACGGACTTGACCTGAAAGGAATGAACCCTAACCAGGGAGCTGAATCGGTCGTGTGCTTCATTATGGCTTTAGAGATGCTGGCAAGGTATTCCGACAATATCGCTGTTGATCAACAACATGAAACTGGTAAAGGATTGATGGGAATCTACGAGAAGAGAGAGTTCTCCTCAAACGGCCTGAGTTAAGTGAAGTCTGTAAGGGGGAGTTATTATGGAATGGGAAGACCGCGGAGAACTCTTCAAGCGTTATGATGGGAATCCTATACTTAAAGCAGAAGACTGGCCCTATCCGGCCAATTCTGTGTTCAATCCGGCAGCTGTATTGGTGAACGGGGAAACACTACTGATGGTCAGGGTCGAGGACCACAGGGGTTTCTCACATCTTACAGTAGCCAGAAGCAGGAACGGTTACGATGACTGGAAGATAGATGACCATCCGACATTCCCGGCTGACCCGGAGAGATATCCTGAAGAGCAGTATGGTATAGAGGACCCACGTATAACCCATATCGAAGAACAGGGTTTGTGGGCTGTGGCATACACGGCTTATTCAGAGTCCGGCCCTCTGACAGCACTGGCAATGACAAAAGATTTTCAAACATTTGACAGGATAGGAGCCACACTGCCTCCTGAGAACAAGGATGCGGCACTGTTCCCTGTCAGGTTCAATGGCAGATGGGCGATGCTCCACAGGCCTGTTTCCAGCATATCCAATGCTAAATCCAATATATGGATATCATTCTCTCCGGACATGAGATACTGGGGAGAACACCAGGTTCTCCTGAATGCCCGTGAAGGTGGCTGGTGGGATGCAAATAAGATCGGTCTCTCTCCTCAGCCAATTCGCACAGATGACGGATGGCTGATCATGTATCATGGAGTACGCGCCACTACATCAAAGATAAGTTATCGCCTTGGGCTGGCGCTGTTGGATATTGAGGATCCGAGAAAGGTCATCTGCAGATCGGAGGGGTGGATATTCGGACCCCGCGAACTTTATGAGAGAACAGGCGACGTCAATGACGTTGTATTTCCGTGCGGATGGATTCTTGATAAGGGAGAAGTGCGCCTCTACTACGGAAGCGCGGATACGTATGTATCTGTAGCAACTGCTAGGTTATCCGATCTGCTGGACTACATGAGTACAAGTCCAAAATATTAATGACAATCTGATTGATCTTTTATTAGTGGGGAGGGGAATTCTAATGAGAGTAGCGATGTTATCGCCGATAGCATGGAGCACACCGCCTAAAAAATATGGTCCGTGGGAATATATTGTGTCCTTGCTGACGGAGAATCTGATAAAGAAAGGTATCGATGTCACCCTGTTCGCAACAGGGGATTCAAGCACTTCAGGAAAGTTACATTCTGTCTACCCGAGACCTTACGAGGAAGACAAAGAGATGAATGTGAAGGTCTATGAGAGTCTCCATATATCCGAGGTTTTCGAAAGGGCGGATGAATTCGATATAATCCACAACCATTTTGATTTCCTGCCGCTTACATACAGCGGGCTTGTGGACACACCGGTTGTCACGACAATACATGGATTTTCTTCAAGGTCTATCCTGCCGGTATACAAAAAGTATAACAAAAAGACGTTCTACGTGTCCATCAGTGACTCGCACAGATGCCCTGAACTGGACTATGTGGGTACGGTACTTCATGGTATCGAGGTGGAGAGCTTCCCGTTCAATGAAAAGCCACAGGACTACATCCTGTTTTTATCGCGGCTTGATAAGTTCAAGGGTATAAAGGATGCTATAGAGATAGCAAAAAAATCCGGAATGAAACTCAGGATAGCGGGCTTTATCCCTGATATGCAATATTTCGAGAAAGAGGTCAAAAATCTGATTGACAATGAGCAGATAATCTATGAAGGTCACGTCGACACCGAATTTAAAAGAGAGCTGCTTTCAAATGCCTATGCTTTGATTCATCCGGTCCATTTTGATGAGCCTTTCGGCCTGGGAATAGTCGAGGCATTCGCCTGTGGTACACCGGTTATAGCCTACAATCGCGGATCAATGCCTGAACTTATACATAATGGAGAGAACGGATTTGTGGTCAATGATATTAATGAGGCTGTGGATGCACTGAAAAAGATAAGCTCTGTTTCCCGCAAAAGATGCCGTGAGATTGCTATGAAGCATTATTCAGCAGAGAGGATGGCAGAAGAGTACATCAAGATCTACAAAGCAATACTGGAAAAACGCAAAACGGAGGAAAAGAGGCCCTGGGGATATTATAAAGTGCTATCTGACGACCCGGGCTTCAAGGTCAAGACCATTACCGTCATGCCGGGGGAAAAAATATCCCTCCAGAGACATTCCCACAGGAGTGAACACTGGTTTGTGGTTGAAGGTAAAGGGATAGTTGATGAAGACAAACAGCGCTTCAAAGTGGAAGATGGGGATTCAGTAGACATACCTATGAATGCTGTTCACCGTATCATGAATACGGGAGACGAGAATCTTACCTTCGTTGAAATAGCAAAGGGGGATAAAATAGAAGAGGAAGATATTGAAAGGCTTGAGGATGAGTACGGGAGAGTGTGATGAGGGCGTGGGAGCAGGTATCAGAATTCCCTGCCAGCCCGACGCCTCCGCCCAGGCTTCAAACCTCATTGAACTCTATACTTACTCTTTCATTCTTTTTGGATAGGGATTTTGACAGCATTCCGGTTTCCATCCTGCACACATGCAGTACGCCGGAGGGTACAAGGCATATGGGAGTGCACTGGGCTTTCTGTGCCCTGTCCATCACGTAGTTGTCCTTGATGTCCATTGTTTCCATCATGGGTATCTCCATGTGGGACATGCTCTTAATCTTGCCACATGGGGATTCAATATCGACAACTATATTCTTGCCTTCGAGTTTCCCCGTTATCCTGTGGGTAAAACCGCAGATGGATGAGTTTACAGTAACTGTTGTTGGCATGTGATATTCCTCTTTTATTATGTCACCAGAAATGATAACAAAGGTGACAGGTATTATATAGATTCATAGATTGCCGCATATATAAAACAATTGAGTGGAGGCCACACAATTGCCTGCATGTGCATTTAAGCAGAGATACCTTAGTCAGCGGTGTCCTCGCTTATATAACCTTACTTGTCTTCATCCCCTGCACAGCAGCAGGAAACATTGCCCTTTAGTATCTCTTTCCATTCCCCTATGACATCATGAGTCCAGCAGTCATCGGCTCCTGCCGCTTCCCTCATGGTCAGCGCGAGGATGTAGGTAAGCTCCTTGACCGTTGCACCGGCTTCCAGTGCGCCTTTGAAGTGCTTCAGGACGCATGGCTTTGACCTTGCCTTGATGGAAAGTGCAAAACAGAGGAATTGGTACGTCTTCTCATCAACAGGTCTTTTCTCTGCATAGATCTTGTCGATCTCGTCAAGCTTTTCTGTAAATTCGGGGAAGAACTCTTCAAGCATTCTCATTTATGATGACTCCGCCATAGTTTTTTAACGCCGTTAACATTGCAGTGCCATTTCAGTATCATAGCAAATAATGGCACTTCAAAACATGTTGAAGCACCTTATATTTAAGCCTAATTCCCCGGTATTGCCAGGCTCAAATATTGCCTAGACCTGCAACCTGAAAAGTTTCCCAAATTTCCTGTGGCTTTTCTCCAGGACTGCAACAGTCGCACCAAGCAGAATGAAGACACACCCAATTATCGTGCTCAGATACAGGGGTGTGTGCAGGATAGTATAGTCGAAGAAGATGCCACTGACAGGCTCGATCAATGCCAGGATACTGCCGGTCTGAGCTTTGATCTGGGATATGCCGCTGACATATAGCAGTGCCGCAAGTGCTGTGTTGATTACGCCAAAGAACACAAGCATGCCAAGATTATCAAGCAGAACTGGCTGCGAGAGTTTTGCACCAAAGGGAAAGAGCAACACCACGCCAATAAGGGTGTACCAGAATAACTGCGCAACGCTGCTGTAATCGTCCTTAAGGTAGCGTATGACCATTATCTCACTGCCGAAGATAAATCCTGAAAGGATGCCCGCTGTTATTCCTATTATATACACCCCGCCGTTGCTGAAACCATTGATTGCTGCCTGCAGGTCTACAATGAAGAGCAGTCCCGTAAGAGACATGACCAGTGCCACCACCCCTTTTCGGGTTATGGGCTCTTTCAGGATAAGGGGAGAGAGCAATGTAACGTACATGGGAGCCGTGTAGAGTAATAATATGGCGACAGAGAAACTAGTGTACCTGATGCAGACAAAATATGTGAGCAGGGTAGCTGTGTTAATAATTCCAAGCAATAGCAGGTATTTCTTTTTCCTGCGCGGCATTATAAGAGATATCTTGCCCGCAATTACAATGAATACCAATAAGGAAAGTACCCCGAAGAACTGTTTGTAGAAGATGAGCGAAAGAGTAGGGACGGCCTCAAGCCTGTCTACAAATAGCCCCAACATGCCGAATATCACCGAGCCTGCTATCAGCTCCATATAGGCTTTTTTGGGTGCCATGCTCATGTGGCGCAGAAGGGCGGATTTAGATAAATATGTTTGTCCAGGGCAGGCTCCAAATAAACTGCAAGGTCATGTCAACAGGTAGAATGTAGATGGCCGGGCTTCCACCCAGCCAAGGTCCTCCATCATCCTTACATCCCTTTGCCTTACTTGCAGAGTGTAATTGCATGTTTCACTGTCCAAGCGGTCGCTTTCAAAATTTGATATCTCGATGGAATAGATCTCGCCAAAATATGCAATGGCTATTTCTTCCTCGCGTGGTTCTGCGGGGAATTGAATATTACCCTCCTCATACCATTGTACCCACGGAGCCTCATCGCAAGGCATCGAGGATTCCATTACAACCAAATCTGATAACATTCTCTGGTACATCTCATCCCATAAGCCGTCTGTAATAGCAGATGTGACCTTTCCCCCGGCCACCCTTACGACAATTGTATGCTGTGTTATTACCTGGGCTGGCGCCTCACCGGACCTGTCTCCGTAACCTGCCTGTCGGCTCATGAACTCATAAGTCATTTCATGCTGCTCAGGGAAAGAGTCCAGGATCACGTGGTCAGTAAGGGTCAGGTTAGAGCCGTCATAGGCATAAGTTGGCGCATTGGTTATCCATTCCTCGGCTATGGCACGTGCCTCTTCAGCGGAGGTAGACATGGAATGCATCCTGAGCCTGACCAGTTCCCGGTCTATCTCACGCAGTTCCTGCGGCATGTAATCTTCGTAGTAGGGATCTACTTTGACAGTCTTGGTGAAGTTATCCTGTATCAGGCTTATTTCCACCACACCTACATCAGCAACAATCGGCTGGCCTTCACGAGGCTCATAGGTTTCCTCCATCTCCAGGAACTGGTTGTCCCTGAAAAGCCTTAGAAGGTCGTTGCGTACGCTTTCGTTTATAGGCCGGACATACCTGCTGGTAAGTTCGCGATCACCACCATAGATGCTGAGATTAACAGCAGTCTCATTCACAATAAGCTCCTGGATGGCCATTTCCGGAAGGGTGAAGGCACCGTATGTCAGGTGCACGATGACAGCATCGTCGGATATAGTCTGCACATCGTTATTCCTCTCAGCACAACCTGCACTGAGAAGTGCCAATAATAAAATTAATATAAGTGTTCTCCTGTTCATAACAACCCCACATAATAATAAACTCTGGATACTCTGTCCTTCGATTATTTTAATGTTCTCTGCTCACAGTGCCCACAATTATATCACTAACTTTATCAGGAGTTGTGCCAATCAACCCATCAATGACTGAGAAGGAAGTAATATCCGCACTGAAGTATGTTTCGCGCATGAAAGCTGAGTTCATGCTGTCCGATATGCGAAATCACATCAAGAGCGAGATGTCTGTGCAGGACATTTACAGGGCAGTACATGCCTCATTCATGGACCTGGGGCTGGACGCCATCCCGGTGGAAGGGGATTTCAGGATAGTCCGGGCACCTAAAGGTAATATAGAACTGACCGGTCCGGAGAAGGAAAAGAATGAAATGTTCTTCCAGTCTCCCGGTGTTTCCAGGAAACTTGAAAGGCTAGTGGAACAATACTTGGAGAAGAAGACAGGGAAAAACTGGGACGACCCTATTATCATTGAAAGGATAAGAAGAGCAGTGCTCTCCCAGAAAGCAGATTACTGGAAGGAAGGCAAGTCCCGAAAAATAACATATGATAAAGGCTACGATGTTGTTGGATACCTGGCATACCAGTTTCCTGTGTATTTCGTGCAGTTCCAGCACATCCTGTACAGGATGGCAAAAGAAGGTCTGCTCAAGACACGCATGAAGATACTGGATGTCGGAAGCGGGCCGGGAACAGTGCCGCTTGCTGTGACAGACCTCTACAACAGGCTGGACGACCATATGGCAAGCATCTATTCAGTGGAAATGTTCGATGAGAACCTGGAAGCCTACAGGTTTATCGTGCCCCAGTATGCTGCAATAAAATCAAGGATATTAGTGGAAGAGCCTATAAAGGCCGATATCAAGAAACTGGATATTGACCAAATACCTGACAAACTTGACCTGATAGTATTCTCAAACGTCCTTAATGAGATCAAGGGAATGACCATTGAGCAAAAAGCGGATGTTGTTAAGAAGTTATCCGAGAAACTTACACCTGAAGGTAACATAATCATCATCGAGCCTGCTGACAAAGTCAACTCCACACAGGCACGAAAGCTGATCCTTGCTCTCAAAGGCATGGGCCTTAGCATCCACAGTCCCTGCTCTTTTATCTGGGGTAGCGGATGCAATCCGGAAGAATGCTGGAGCTTTGAGCAGCAGGGCGACATCATGCCTACCAGACTTATGAAAAAACTGGCTGAATGTGACGAGCCCTATCGCTATATAAATACCGACATAAAATACACTTATGCCATCATGCGTAAGGACAAGCTTACAAGAATAAAGTTCAGGGTGCCCCCTAAAGCGAAATTTGCAAGACTGTCCAAGCTTGAAATTCATACAGGTAAGCGTATCAATGTGATCGCTTCCCTTATGTCCGGGGACCTTGGAGACGGAAAGTACAGCCTGTATAAGATCTGCGACGGTACTTCAGTAAAACAGGTATATGCAGTCATCCCGTTAAGCAGTCTGACCCTGGAGAATAAGCTGCTCAGGGAAACAAAGTACGGGTCTGTCCTTGCTATCGAGAACGTGCTTGTCAAATATAATGAGGCAAATGATTCTTACAACCTGCTGGTTGGAAAGGGAACTGTCGTGAGCCTGGTAGAAGAATAAGTATTCTCTATCCATTTAGGCAGACACAAAGACCACGTATATGTGGCTGCAAAGTAACCGATGGTAAGGGTATCGAAGATAACTGTATATACTAGAAGATTTGATTTACCTACCTCTGAGTGTGCATCAGTAAGCACATGTACAGAAGGTTAAAAACGGTGCCTGTATGCTTGAAATTGATCCCACTTCCATTCTGATCAGATATAACGTCAAACTTGAAAAGGAGATGTCACCCGACGACGTGGCAAGAGAGTTTTTTCCGGAAGATGAGCTGATCCGCGATATTGTTGAGGCTGTTTTTGAAGGAGATGAGGACGAGGTGCTTGTTGCCCTTCAGGAAGCCATGGACCAGGGGAAGGATGCGATTCAACTGATAGATGATGCCCTTATGGCAGGGATGGGCATCGTTTCAAAATTATATGACGACGGATTGCTTTACCTGCCGGATGTCATGATATCGGCGCAGGCAATGACCGATGGAATAGAGTATTGCAAGCGTGCCTCCGACCGCAGCCATGAATTCAAGGCAAAGGTAGTATCCTTTGTAGTGGAAGGAGATGTCCATGATATCGGCAAGAAGATACTGACAGTATTCCTGAAGTCCAACGGTTATGAGGTCATAGACCTTGGAAGTGATGTCCCGGTAGATGAGGTCATCAGCGCGGTGATGGAGCACAGGCCCATCATGCTTACAGGCACAGCCCTTATGACAACTACCATGTATTCTTTCAGGGAGATCAAGGACCGCCTTCATGAGAATGGCATTGACATTCCCTTTATATGCGGTGGCGGTGCCGTGACCCAGGATTTTGTGACCCGCTATGATATCGGGGTTTATTGCGATGACGCGGCAATAGTGCCAAAAATAGCCGATCAGGTGTTGAACAATGCAACTATCGAAGACCTCAGGGAACAGTTCCACAGGAACTGATCATCAAAGGTTACCAGGACTTAATGTTGCTCACATCCAAAGACAGATCCTTGTGTGTGTAGATTGGATTGAAGGAAGCGTCCTATATTAGATGTGAGCAATTAACATTTGTTTACCTAGTATTTAATCTCTCTTTTTGGCTAAAGATTTTTAATCTGGCCAGAAGGAAGAACTAAGAGAAAACAGTAAAAGGAGATGTCTCTATCAGTATCAAAAACAGTGCATACATGGAAACAGATGCATCTGGCAGGGACATGATTATAGGTGTAGCAGAACCAAGCCACCGGGAAAGCGACCTTATTGGCGGAGAAAACAGCTTTTTCAGGGATGTGTTTGACGCAATGCAGGAACCACTTGCTGTATTGGACAGCACTCTGTGTATCGTCTATGCAAATCAGTGTTTTTACACACTTTTCAAGGCAAGGCCAGATGAAATATTAGGAAAAGACCTATCTGATGTGAGAGGTGCCCGCTGGAACTTACAGGAGCTAAGGCCACTGCTGGAGGACATGTTAAAAAGTGGTGCTATCTGTGAAAACATCAGGATAGGCTGCAACCATCCTACTCAGAGTAGAGCATTTTTGCTCCATGCCCGGAGTCTGCCAGCCAATGGGAAACCCATCCAGCGAATTCTTCTTAGGGTGGAAGAGGCTGCAGTACAGAATGACCGGCGTGAGCCTGGTCTATGTGATATGAACTATTTTGACCTGGTGGAGCAGGGCAATGATGGCATTGTGATCCTTCAGGATGGCGTTTGCATATTTGCAAATTCCAGGTTCTCTGAACTTACCGGCTACTCCGTGGAAGAAAACACTGGCAGACAATTCCTGGAATATTTGCCTGATACATATAAGCGGATGGTTTCCAAGAGGTTCCAGAAGGTTCTAAGGGACATGAAAAGTCCGGGCCGCAACAATGAGGTTGAACTGCTCACAAAAGCAGGCGACTCATTCTCTGTAGAGATGAGTTTCTCCTATATAGACTGCGAAGAAAAGCCCTCGATAATGCTCAATATAAGGGATATCAGAGAGCGTAAGGCATCTGAAGCCGAACTCAAGGCTTCCAGGGAGAAGTACTCCACACTTGTCGAGGAAAGCAATGACGGCATTATCATTATTCAGGAAGGGACACTCAAGTTCACAAATCGTAAGTTCTCTGAACTTACAGGTTATTCCAGGGAGGAACTTAGCAACCGGCAGTTGACAGAGTATGTTCCTGATATATATCGCCGGATGCTTTCCGGCAGACTCCGAAAAGTCCTCAGGGACATGCGCAGCCTTCGCCATAATAATGAGGTAGAGTTTCTCACAAAAAACGGAGCCCTTCTGCCCGCTGAGATCGGGCTCTCGTTCATCAGCCACGAAGGACAGCCTTCGGTCATGATAAACATCAGGGATATCTCCTATAGGAAACGTGCAGAAGCGGAGCTGAGAGATTCAGAGAAGAAGTACTCCACCCTTGTTGAGAAAGGTAATGACGGCATTATAATTGTGCAGGATGAAGTGCTGGTATTCTCAAATATGAAGTTCTGCGAAATAAGCGGTTTTTCAAAGGAAGAACTACTCAGGAGACCTTTTGAGGATTTCCTCCAGGCTGACTATAAGCGTGTGGTGATGAAGAGGTTCAGAAGGAGCCTGGAAAAGAACCGTGATGCTCCTATGAAATATGAAGTGGAGTTGCTTTCAAAGGAAGGTATCAACACCCCTGCTGAGATCAACTCTTCAGTAATAGAGCATGATGGAAAACCTGCTGTCATGGCTATCATCAGAGATATTACGCACCTTAAGAATAAGGAAAAAAGGTTGCTTGAACTGATAGAAGTACAGAAGATAATGGAGTCTGTAATAAAGAGCAGTCCTGCCGTCATCTTCTTCTGGAAGCCCGAGGATGACTGGCCAGTGGAGTTTGTATCAGAGAACATATCACAGTTTGGATACAATGCCGAGGACTTCATATCCGGTAAGCTGCAGTATGGTGATGTAGTTCACCCTTCGGACATAAGCAGGCTTTCCACCGAGACTGAACAATGGTCCCGGGACGTGGAGAATCTCTCCTATGAATACCGCATACTTACAAGATCGGGTGAAGTGCGATGGGTTGATGAAAGATCTGTTGTCAAGCGTGATCCGGACGGTAACGTGCAATATGTGCAAGGTATCGTGGTCGATATAACCGAGCGCAAGAACGTGAAGAACTTCATGCATATAGTATCTGATCCCAAAGAGATTTTCGCCCCGGTAGGAGATCCGGGAGATATGTTCAACCAGTTGCTTGAGTTCGCTACCCAGGTAGAAAATATGGATTCCGGAGCCTTGTATCTCATCGATGAAACCACTGATGATCTTAATCTTGTTGCACATAAAGGTTTCTCGCCGGATTTTATCAAAACCATAAGACATCATCCGGCTGGTTCCATACATAAAAGAGTAATGATGACAGAGTATCCTCTCTATACCAGGTACTATGAACTCAATTCCATGATACCCGGCAATAAGCCTATTAAAGAGAGACTGGAAGCCACGGCGATCATTCCCGTAAAACACAATGAAAAGCTGGTAGCCATATTGATGCTTGCATCCCACAGTTCTTTTGAGATTTCGTTCAATGCTCGCAGCACTCTTGAAATAATAGCTGCACAAGTCGGTCCTATGATTGGGCGTATGAGGGAGCAAGTGGACACCCATAAGGATATGAGGAATCTAAAGGTCATTTTTGAAATGATAGAAGAAATCTTATTTGTGATCGATAATAATGGCTGCATCCTCTATGCTAATCCGTTTGCATGCAAGTGCTTTGATTATGCAGAGGAAGAGCTGAAAGGTATGAATATTCTTAAATTGCATCCGCAGAACAAGCTACTTGAAACTGCCCCTGTTATTGCGGATCTGATTGCAGGCAGGGTGTCTGTGCATAACATTCCTTTTGAGGCAAGATCTAAAAAGCTCATCCCTGCCGAAACACGGTGCACTCTGGGACAGTCGGATGATAAGAACATCGTAATTTGCCTTTCAAGGGTAGAAATGTAAAAGTTCAGATATCCTGTCTTTTTTGCTCACGTTAAGTCAACTCTGGTTTTTTACAAGAGTAAATACTTTTTCTTAGAATCTATATCACGGGTTTCCTAATATGAGTAAATTCTTTTTTGAGCTGGAAATGACTTTTCGAATTATATTATATAAATGTTTCTTTTGAAGTTGCTCCTATATTACACATAGAAATTACAATCTCCATCAAAACAGCATCATTGGACTGGCTGATTACTACGAGATAGTAAATTATATACAATAAGCAATACATTACTTTAAATAAGTCTACAAAATAATGCATCATTTATACATATATAAAAACATTTTCCTATCCTAAAAGTGAATTATTATACATGTAGAAAAATAGTAATTCAAAAAAGCATACAATAGGATGTTTTCTAGATAAAATAATCATAATATACATATTTTATATGATGCATTACAGTTTTATATAGGCATTGACCTTCCGATACACTTATATATGAAAAAAAGATTTTGAGTAAGGAGGTTCGAGACGGACCTATTGTGTAGATTGGATTGAGCTTGTTTCAAGCTCAGCTAATAGATCAATAAATTGAAGGAGGTATAGAATTGTTAATAGTAGACAAAGAAGGTATCCTCATAAGATACAATGTTAAGATGGAAAAGTCAATGACCCCTGAAGACGCAGCAGCGGAACTCTATCCAAAGGATGAGCTCAACCGTGCAATTGCAGAGGCAATATTTGAGGGTGAAGAGGATGATGTAATCGAGGGTCTCGAGGCAGCAATTGCAGCCGGGAAAGATCCGATATCCCTTATTGATGACTCACTGATGGTCGGTATGAAAGTCGTCACCGAACTGTACGATCAGGGTGTAATCTTCCTTCCAAACGTCATGATGTCCGCAGATGCAATGCTCGAAGGTATCGAGTTCTGTAAAGCAGAGGCAGGATCATCACCAAAGCCAAAAGGAAAGGTAGTTGTCCACGTTGCCGAGGGTGACGTTCACGACATCGGAAAATCAATCGTAGCAGCACTTCTCAGGGCAAACGGCTATGAAGTTGTCGACCTTGGACGTGACGTCCCGGTAGACGAGGTCATTGCATGCGTAAAGAAAGAAAGCCCAATGATGCTCACAGGTACAGCATTGATGACAACCACCATGTACGCATTCAAGGAAGTTAACGACAGACTCCTCGAAGCAGGCATAAGAATGCCATTCCAGTGTGGTGGCGGAGCAGTCAACCAGGACTTCGTTTCAACCTACGAACTCGGAGTATATGGTGAAGAAGCAGCAGACGCACCAAAGATGGCAGATGCAATACTGGCAGGAAAAGGCCTGGCAGAATTAAAAGCAACATTCCACAAACACTAAGAGGTGAGCTAAATGGCAGTCAAGAAATTCACAACAATGGCATACAGCAATGCTGATGAGATGGTATTCGGTCGTGCAAAGAGCCCTGTAAAGGCAGGTCTGGGTCTGGAGATCGGTGCAGGTTACACAACCGCCGAGGTTAACTACGCTCCAAGACCGGAAGCCGGAGAGACAAAAGAGAAACTCGTCAACGAGTACCAGAGGATTACAAGGGACATCATGGCAAGGATGGTCCAGGTCGGTTTCCCATCAGTAGTACTTGAGACAGAGCACGTCCAGCAGATGACCAACAACCCAACATGGGGAGCAGAGGTCGCACACGCACAGAAGACCATCATGGAAGAATACCATGAGGAATACGGCATCAAGTGCGCACTCAGGCACACCCCTGGTGACGTCAGGGAAGACAAGGACTTCCTCCAGCTCAGAGGCGACAAGTACAACGTCGTCATGGAATCATTCGAAGCAGTAGCAGATGCAGGCGCAGACCTCCTCTCCATTGAATCAATGGGTGGTAAGGAAATCTTCGACTACGCTGTTCTCAGGAACGACATCCCAGGCATGCTTTACGCAATCGGCTGCCTCGGTAGCATGGACATGGAATTCCTCTGGCAGGGCATTGCAAAGGTTGCACAGCAGAAGAATGTGACCCCAGCAGGTGACACAGACTGTGCACAGGCAAACACTGCAATGTTCATTGCAGGTGGCCTCCTTGACAAGAACCTCGCACACACCCTCGCGATCATCGCAAGGTCACTCGCAGGTGCAAGGACACTCTCCGGATACGAAGCAGGCGCAACTGGTCCAGGAAAAGACTGTGGTTATGAGAACATCATAATCAAGGGAATCACCGGTATGCCAATGGCATTCGAAGGTAAGACCTCAACCTGTGCACACTCTGACGTTATGGGTAACCTCATCATGCAGTGCTGTGACCTGTGGTCCAACGAGTCAGTCGAATACCACGCTGAGTTTGGTGGTACAACTGTACAGTGCTGGTCCGAGTCCCTCAGCTACGACTGTGCACTCATGAACACTGCACTCAAGTCCGGTAATGAGAAGATCCTCAGGGACCTCCTCATGGCATCCGACAGGTTCAGAGACCCACAGTCCTACATCCTTGCATACGACAACGCATACAAGGTCGGCCAGGCAATCGTCAAGGACGGAAACGACATCTACCTCCGTGCAAAGAACGCTGCAACAGAATGCTGCAACCTGCTAAAGGGCGCAGAGGGTCTTGAGATGACAAAGTTCGAGACCAATGCACTTAACAAGGCAGCCGCAGAACTTGCAGCTCTGACCTCAGACTCAGAGAAGTTCATGAGCGACTGCATGGAGAAGTACAAGGCAGAAGTAAAGGTATTCAAGCCAGAGAACTACGCTCTCTAAATGTAGTAAGGACAGGAGTTTTCTTCGGAAAACTTCTTCCTTTATATTTCATATCATATTTCACAACATAATCACAATTACGATATCACACTCATTGGCCTTGCAGGAAAAGGGTCACATAGCCATCAATTCTACCTCCAACTCCACAATTACTATTAATGGCCTTGTGCAAGTATCAAGATTTCCTGTAGGGCCTTTGATAACTTATTCTACAAAATATCAAATATCCATGTTTTAATCTACGAAGACATATTCCATTATGTCATCGAGATCACTGACATACTGTACTTCAATACCGATCTCTTCTTCAATGTATGACTTGGCATCGACCATTTCACTTTCTCCTTCCGAGATGACAATACTTCCTACTCTGCGCTCGCTAACGCTGGAGATCTCAAGCAGCCTGTTCTCTTCCGGAACAAGGAAAAGCTCCTTCCCTGTTTCCTTTGAGATTTGCGCCTTCTCAACAATCCCGCCTACGGCACCCACATTCCCACGTTCATCAATTGTACCGGTTACCGTCACCAGAGGATTCAGCTGCTCGGAGTTGATGGAAGATATCATTATAACTGCCATTAAAGCACCGGCACTTGGCCCATCGACTCCGGGTATCTCTTCTGTTGCCATTATACTGAAGATGACATCATTTTGTGTAAGGTTGGCACCTGTACGCTCCTGTGCAAGGGAGACAGCTATATTTGCTGTGTCCTGGAACATCACACCCATAAGCGGCACTGTCTGTACCAGCACCCTTCCTTTTCCAGGGACCATCTCTACGGACACATCAAGCATGGCTCCTTCTTCTGTGACTGTTTGCCTGACAAAAGGCCCTCTTTCGATAAGCTCGATCCTCTGGACGATGGCAGGTGCCTGCATAGTAGCATTGCCCAGGAATGTCAAAGGACATACATCAGAACCATTTTCCATTTCCAGCATCCTGTTCCTGTAAAACTCAAGCTGGAGATCGCATGCCTGCAAAGACTGGTTACACTCTTCAAGCTGTTCCCTCAGTTCACCATTTGTTTGCTGAGATGACTCATCCCCCTGCATTTCAAATCTCTCGGTTATCGTATCCGGTCCGAGAAAATACATATTGAAAGCCAGGGAAACAAGAAGTAAAAGCACAATACCCCTATTGCCCATCATATGTAGATATGCATGTTTTAGTATTTACGATTTCTCTGCATATTTCTTTATACTGATTAAAAACAATCTACGGGAACAGGCCATGACTTTCAAGAAATAATGGGAACCATTTAATGGGAGGGAGTTGATGTATTATTATGGATGAATCTGCGATTTTTGAGATATTTGATGGATTGCCGCGCCAGGGCCCCGGAAGCAATAAGTGTACCGAAAAAGCCTTCGACCTGCTCCAGCCTCTTCCTTCAGGTGCCAGGATACTGGATATCGGATGTGGCACGGGAATGCAGACCCTTCACCTTGCGAGCATATGTGAGAACTGCCACATTACTGCAACTGATATTTACCAGCCCTATCTGGACAAACTATTGGAAAAAGCGGCAGAAAAAAGATTATCAGGCAGGATCTCTACGTTATGTGCCTCCATGGACGATTTACCGTTGGAAGATGGTGAGTTCGATGCGATCTGGTGCGAAGGAGCTATCTTTATCATAGGTTTTGAAAAAGGTCTTAACTACTGGAAACGTTTCCTGAAAGAAGGAGGATTCCTGGCATTGACAGAAGCAGCCTGGTTCACTGACACTCCAACAGAAGAGGCGTTGCAGTTCTGGCAGGAATGTTATCCTGCTATGAAGAGCATACCTGAAAATGAAAAAGTGATCAAGGCTGCTGGCTACACTATCATCGGCAGTTTCAGGTTGCCGGCATCTGCATGGTGGGATGATTATTATGTTTCCCTTGAGAGAAGGCTTGATTCGATAGAAGGAAAATTCAGAGGCTATAAAGATGCGGAGTCTGTAATTGACTTCTCAAGGAAAGAAATAGAAATTTTCAGGAAATATTCGGATGAATACGGGTATGTGTTCTTCATCATGCAAAAATGAGAATAAGATAGTTTTGTTCTTTTTTCCGGTTATAATAGAACAGAAACCTTACCTTCTGACACCTGTGTCTCAAAGGTTTCTACCCGGGGGTCATCCATGTCGATATACTCTCCGGTATCCACGTTCTCACCTGTCCTTATATCAAAACCCCAGTTGTGGCATGGGCACTTAAGCACATACCCCTCAAGAGTGCCGTTCTTTAAAGGACATCCCATGTGAGGGCACAAATTCAAAAGCGCATATACAGTATTATCCTTTTTAATCAGAGCTATCTGTTTATCGGTTGTCTTGAAGACTTTTATTGACTCATCTTTCAGTTTATCCTCTTCAATTGCAAAGACCCAGTCGGACATGTTCCACCCCATGGAAGGACGATCTTCCTGATAGCTGCTTTATCCTGTGTATGTATATTTTAAGTTGCATCTGCTGGCAAAGTTAATTTTAAGACCCCCTTCAGTATCCTGATAAGTGCAAACAGCACATAGCAACTCACTCATAGAAGGCAAGTTTTAGAGCTATAAATACTTAATGTTGAACCGTCAATAAAAAGAAGCACTTTCTTTTAGATGAAGGTATATAGAACATGTTAGGAACCTTAAAATATTCATTAAGAGGGTCAATTTCAGAGGAACTTGCGATTGCTGAAAGCTTATTTTTCACCGACAGGCTTAATTCCTTTGCTGCTGTTATAGGCGATATTGCTCTTTATTGTTTTGTTTCAACAAAGCAACTTGGAACATTGACTTTAAAAATGATATGCTGGCAGGTGAAAGATCCTTGAGGTCATCGCCTGGACGCTGCACTTTAAGGATTAGCACTTAACCACTAAAGGAATTTATGAAATGGAATCTATAACATTTAGTCAACTTAATCTTTCACAAAGTATTATAAATGCCATCAAGGATATCGGTTATGAAGAGCCGACTCCCATCCAGGCGCAGGCAATCCCATTAATAATGGAAGGCAAGGATGTGATCGGACAGGCACAGACAGGGACTGGCAAGACAGCAGCCTTTGGTATCCCTGCCCTTGAGCTGGTAGATCCGGAATTCAATGATGTACAGGTCCTCGTGCTCTGCCCGACACGAGAACTGGCAAACCAGGTTGCAGACGAGCTGACCAAACTCTCAGCTTACCAGAAGCTTCGAATACTGCCTATATATGGCGGACAGAGTCTGGACAGACAGATCAAGGCTCTGCGAAGAGGGGTCCACATCATCATAGGGACGCCCGGAAGGGTCATGGACCACATAGAGCGCAAGACACTGAACCTTGAGAACGTAGCAATGGTAGTTCTCGATGAGGCAGATGAGATGCTTGACATGGGTTTCAGGGAGGACATTGAGCTTATCCTGACAAAGGTGCCGGATGACAGGCAGACCATCCTGTTCTCAGCAACCATGCCTGCTCTTATAATGAAACTGACAAAAAGGTTCCAAAGGGACCCCCAGCTTGTCAAAACCATTCACAAGAAAGTCACAGTCCCCAACGTGGAACAGTCTTACTTTGAAGTGAAGTTCCATACAAAACCGGAGGTACTCTGCAGGCTCATCGATATCTATGATGTCAAATCATCCCTGGTTTTCTGTAATACAAAAAGAGCTGTTGACGAACTGGTTGATACTCTTAAGACAAGAGGATACCTGGCAGACGGCCTGCATGGTGATATGAAGCAGCAGCAGAGAGAAAGAGTTATGGCCAGCTTCAGGAAAGGGGACATAGAGACTCTTGTTGCCACCGACGTGGCAGCCCGTGGAATAGATGTGGAGAACATAGAGGTTGTTTTCAATTTTGACCTGCCCCAAGATGAGGAATCATATGTCCACCGCATAGGAAGGACCGGCAGGGCAGGAAGACAGGGACGTGCATTCACATTTGTTACCGGCAGGGAGCTTTACAAGATCAAAAGTATCCAGAAGTACACCAATGTGAAGATACTCAGCCAGAAAGTGCCAACAAGAAGCGATGCCGAGGAAATCAAGGCTAATATGCTGGCACAGAAGGTCAAAGATACAATTGATTCGGGCCACATGGGCAAATATGTAAACTGGGTCGAGAGGATGACAGAAGAAGAGTACACATCTGTGGATGTTGCCGCAGCACTTGTGAAGATGATGCTTGCTGAAGATAACAAGTGAACACTGCAATAGTGCCGGTTTTTACACCGGCATTTATTTGGTCTTACGGTTCAAGTTATATATAGTGAACAACATAGATTGTTCAGACTTGAGAATAGAGTTTATTCGAATAGGATTTTTCAAGTGTTTTGCACCTTTTGTGTAACAGCATTTCATTGAATATCCCTTTTTTAATAAAGAGCAAGCAAAACACGCACTAAGCAAATGACAATGAGGAATCAATCTGGCTAATTATAACAGTAGGAAAAGACAAAGTAACGTAAGCAGTGGAAAACCCGGGGATGCTCCTGAAGTTGTTCGTGTAAGAACACCACGTAAAGACAGGAATGAAGTGCTGGCTACGGTTTCCAGTATGCTGGGAGCAAGCAGGGTAAGATTACAGTGTATGGACGGCACTGTTCGCATGGGCAGGATCCCCGGTTCAAAGAAGAAGAGAATGTGGGTTCATGAAGGAGACATCGTAATAGTGACTCCATGGTCCTTTCAGGACGAAAAGGCTGACGTAGTATGGAAATACACCAGGCCACAGGTCAACTGGCTTGAGAACAAGGGATATCTTAAGTAAAGAGATGAACAATCATTTCTTACTTTTCTTAGTGATTTATAATCACTTTGATCTGTGTACTATGCATTGATCATGACATTTTGTCATAATTTCATATCCTGTGATTTGCTGCACTCCCAGGAGTGATATGACTACATAGCAAAACATATAAACACGAGTGCATAACAGTCGCAGGTAAAGCTGCAAGGGAACATTGGTTCGAAAAAAAATACCTAAGCAGAAGAATAATTAAAAAAAGTGACTTTGAAGGATCATGTCCTTCACATCAGATCATTGTGCTGCAGTTATTCTGCAACTTGGCCAAAAGCGAACTTGCGCATCACTTTTGTAACTGAGATGGTAACTTCGTCGCCAACCTTGGTGCCTGGGACAAAGATGACAAAGCCGCTTACTCTTGCGATTCCGTCGCCTTCTCTTGCAATGTCTTCAATTGTTACGTCGTACTTCTCGCCGGCTGTTACCGGTGCTGTGGTTTCTTCAGTTCTGTTGAACATATAATTTCACATCCATTTTGGGTATAAGCTTAAAAAGACCTAACTACACTTGAAAACATAACGGAAAAGACGTACTATTTAACCAAATACCTTCTAATGCCATACGTTTAACAAAACAGTCAATCTTAAAGCACACTTACTAGGCAATCGTCTTATATAAGCATTGCGCCATGCAGCCAAGGCAATTCAAAAATAAGAGAAGACGTCATCCGTCAAGGCCTTTCCTTCCAAAAATGTAATTTGTAACTCTGAGGGCATCCCTGTCACCCGTCTCCTTTCCTTCATCGTCGCTCAATTTAACAACTGGAATGCCATCAATTGCATGCAGTTTGATGACCATGTTAAGAGGCGGACTTGTACTGAAGAATTCCGGGTTATTAGTGAGACTTGTGCCTATCCCGAAAGTACAATTTATCTTTTCCCTGCAGTGTTCCTTAATCCTCAAAGCATCCCTTGCATGCAGGGAATCACTGAACACAATTATCTTTTTAAGAGGATCTATACCCATTGCCCTGTAATGTTTTATCACGCGATCTGCAAACCTGATAGGGTCCCCGCTATCATGCCTTACCCCATCATACAGCTTTGAGAACTTCATGTTGAAATTGGCAAAAAAGGCTTCTGAACCAAAAGTATCTGATAATGCGATCCCAAGTTCGCCTTTGTAAATCCCGGCCCAGTTCTCAAGGGCAAAGTGGTTTGCATTCCTCAGGCCGACAAGAGCAGAATTCCCCATGATCCATTCGTGTGCGACAGTACCGATAGGATGAACCCCATACCTCATTGCAAGAAAGACATTGCTGGTACCGGAGAATACTTTCAGATCTGCCAGGTTCTTTATAACCTGATCATGAAGTTCAAAGCTTCTGCGCCGCCGTGTCCCAAACTCTGAAAATGTACAGTTACCGGCTTCAAGTTCCCTGCCGATAGCCTTTATAAAAGAACCGTACCTGGTTACAACAGATTTTTCCGGCCGGGCACATGCACTATCCATCCACTGCGTATCTACAGTAGTGAAATATAGTTCTGATATAGCAGCCATAAGCACGATCTCCCATAAGATAGACTTGTGCCATGGACCTTTTATCTTCAGATCAAGATCGTTGTCAGGGGTGAGAGCCACGCTGACCTCAAAAGGATCAAAGCGGTAATTCCTCAGGTATTCAAGATACATGGGATTAAAATAAGGGCATTCTGCCTTAAGCCAGCGATACTCATCATCCGTAAGGATGAGTGAAGGGATATCCTCATCTATTACCCTCCTTAGTTCCCTTATAAAACCTTCTGTGAAGCGCTGGGTTCCCCTGCTGGTGAACCTGTACTCAGCATAAGCATCCGGAAAAATCCCCAGGACCGCCATCTGCATTGTAAACTTGTAAAGGTCGTTATCAAGGATAGAGCGAATCATCAGATCCTTCCTGTATACCATGGTGCCTGAATCAGTATTACTTCCCGTATTACTTCCTTTGTATATACCTATTTGTGTTAAATATCCGCCTGACCAGAAAAGCACCTATCACCCAAAAGACAATCGATACACATTAATATAGATTAATGTCATTAAAGTGTACAGAAAGAGCCCCAGGTGCATGCATGAAAAGGAATGAAAATCAGACAAACCTGCAAGAAAACCATTATTCTGAGGAACTTGCAGGAATAAAAGCAGATATATCGTCCCTGAGTCAGGTTGTCGCCAGGGTGGTCGAGCAGGCGAATGATCAGCAACTTAACATAATGTTTTCGGAGCTGAAGAACGACATTTCAAAGCCGCTGATAAATTACATGATCCAGGATAGCAAAAATGCCCTCAGCAGCAAGATGTGCACAGACTGTGACAAGAAAGAGATATGCAGAGCAGCTTTTGAGAAACTGCTCCAGGAAACTGCTTTGCTACTTATGGATAATCAAGTTGGTGAAGAGATGATCGAACAATACGAAAAACGTTTTGAGGAACTCAGAGAATTGGCTACTACCGGGAATTGTGATTCATGCACATCCCATGCCTCAGAAGTTTTCAGAAAGCAGCTGGATCTCATCCGCTCATTGAACGTCTCCGGCAAAAATAAGAGTGAAAGATTGGCCCCTGGAATAAGTGAACTCCCGGATGAAGTGGTCAGTTATATATGCGAACCACTTGCGAACAAACAAAGACTTCTGATGCTTCGGGCACTGAGTACAGGGTCAAAGAGTTTCTCTGAGCTTTCCAGGGTAACAGGTCTTCGGGGAGGAAACCTGTTGTTCCATCTCCAGAAACTGACCGATAGCAAGATAGTCAGCCAGAGAAACGAGCGTGGAGACTACTTTCTCACGCAAAGGGGCTACACAATCCTGCATGGACTTGCGGGGCTGTACAAAGGCCTGCAGGAATGAAGAAATGGGAAGAATAAAATTGGAACGTTTTATTTCAGGCCAATTATGTTTCCTGGCGGGCACTCATGTCCTGCGAGATATATTCCCAGAAGCTCCTCTGCTGTCTCTGTTCCCAGTTTCTCCTCCACCATCCCGAGAAATACCTGGATATATTGAGGAGGCACGCAACCAAGGCTTTCCTCTCCGCTCCTGATGAGGGATACCAGATAGCCAAGCTCTCCTGCATCCAGGAGCGAGATGCGCATCCTGAAGTCCTCTTCGCTCCGGGAATAGTGATTGGAAAGAGGTGGCAGTATCGACCTGTAGGGTGCCCTTGAGCCAGAGCACATGAGACCTGCGCATTCCGGTGCAAGCTTTTTCAGCAATTCGATGTCCTTTTGGGATAGTTCACGTACCACTATGATCACCTGTAAATTAGATGATGATTAGTTTAAGACCACAAGTAGTTAACCGGCCACGTGACACAGAGTCGCCTTTCCATCAGACAAAAGGCTTGATGGATAACTGTTGCAAACACAAGTTACGCTCAAGAAGCTTTGAACATATGGCCATCTCTTTCAAGTCAGCCATCGCTTTATCGAGTTTTTGGTTGAGCTCCTGAACCTCTTCTTCAAGGGTCCTGATATACTCAGACTGCTGGTCCGTACGTGCATCGAGCTTACGGATATCCAGGTGCTGTCGGTGCATGGTTACATATTTGCCGATCTCCTCTTCGGTCTTTTGCCTGACCTGGACTAATTCACATTTGCGGGACTCCACTTCCATTTCATGGGCATTGAGTGTTTCTAAGAGGTGCTCCACATAAGTGCGTTTGCGTTCTACTTTCTCATTCTCCACATCGATACCAATATCCATGGATACAAGTTCTGCCTTTCTGGCGGCAATCCTTTGCTCCCTGCGGTCAAGCCTTTTCTGTACTTTCTCAAGACGCTTCTGTTTTTCATGGATAGCAAGCTCTTGCTCCAACTGGGACCTCAGTATGCTGTAGTGTTCACTCTTACGTTTTTCAAGAGAATCAAAATCAATATTATACCTGTCAACACGAGACTGGAGGTCCTTTTCCTTTCTGGAGAATTCTTCTCTCCGTTTCTCAAATTCTTTTTTAGAAAGCCGGAGTTCCTCATTCTTGACCAGAAGCTCCTCATATTCCATTGAGATAAGCTTCTTAGCCTCCCGGATCTTGCCATACTCTTCTACTATAATGGATTCATCGGACTTGATCTCCTGTTTCAACATCGCGATCTCAGCCCGTTTCTTCTCGATCTCATCGAGCTGGCGGAAGTAGGTGTTCTTGGTATCCTCCAGAGCCTGGAGCTGGTTCATATAGTAAAGTTCCTCACTCATATTGACACCTTCTTGAAACCTTCACCCTTTTAATGGCCCTGTTAATGAAAACTGCGTTAATAAATGGTATCTAGCATCGATTATTATATACGATAAAAGATTGTTATGTCAAAATATAAAAATCCCATGTTCACAATTTAATGTAATAATCCTGTTTTAGGGACTTATCAACACATAATGTGCACACAATATGCACATAGTACCCGTATAGAGAATTCAGGATATCGCTGAAAAAGAGAAGGCAGCAGTTCTTTCAAACCGGAGTCATGGTTACGGAACCTGCAGGATTGTCAAAAAGCATGCCTGGCCATCCTATAAAGTTAATATTATCGAAGAGAGGCATTTATGAATAGAAAAAATATATATAATTATTGATATAATCTATTGCGTAGTTATGAGGAAGAGGTAAAAATGGTGAAATGGTATAACAGCCTGGAAACAAAACTGACTGTAAGCTTTATGGTACTGATTTTACTTGTGTCAATGAGTACCTTCGCCTTTACGGTCCATGAAGCAAAAACAGCTATAACCGACCAGATGAAAGAGGAATTATTCCTAACTGCAAAAATAATGTCAAGCCAGATCGACGGAGATCTTCTAAACCAGATCAATGTAAAAGAAGATACTGAGAACGAGGCATTCATGCAGGTATATCAGAAACTTGAGGATTTAAGAGGAGATAATACTGACATAATTACATATGTATATATAATGAGATTGGATGGAGAAGGGAATGCCAGATTCATTGTGGATGCTGATTACCTTGAAGATGGCATCATAGATGTTTATGCTGACCAGCTTTATGAGGATGCCCCGATTGAAGATATAAACATGGGTATGTTAGAGCCATATGTTTCAGAAGAACCTTACACAGATGAGTGGGGCACATTCATGACGGGCTATTCTCCCATATATGATTCCAATGGCAATATTGCAGGTGTCCTTGGAGTCGATTTTGACATAGCTACTGTCAAAGAGAAGCAGGATTTCCTGAGTTCCCTGGTCTATTATATACTGATTGGCTCAATACTTGCTGCCAGCTCGGTAGTTATGTATTTCTCAAGGACGATCATTAAGGATCTGAACAGTATCACCAAGGTTGCAAAAAGTATCTCAGACGGAGAATTGAATGTAGACCTCCCAACAATTAAATCCAAGTCAGAGATCTATGAATTAAACGAAGGGATGAGAAGTGTGCTTGCGGTAGTTGAATTCCTTACAGACGAAGTTGATGGGAAATCAAAGGAAGGTGACCAGTAAATGGGTCAAAAATTACAGTCATATTTTGAAGTTGCAAAAGCAAAGGGCGGTCTTAGTGCGCAGATAAAACTTGCTGCAATAACCAAGATGAGCTCAGCAAAAGCAGCATCTCAAGAAGACTCTCCTGCAAACATAGCATTATTTGAGAAAGCAATTTCCATGATTTAATTTTTTGACTCTGCAGGAATAATCACAGATGCACATTTAATAATGCCAGCCACAAAGAACACAGACCTCACAAGAAATACTCATATTAGTTTCTGAGCTTTTGATGTTCTGTGTTTTCTGTGGACTTTTGCGGTTCAAATATAAATACAGGGTTTCTACAAAATCACTTTTATTGTATTCCTTATTGCCAATCCTTTTTAATACCGATAACTTTTACTCTTCTAAACTTCCTTCGATCTTGGAACCATCATAAGTGCAGCGAGTATTGATCACTCCCTGAAGGATTGGCTTATAGCAGGCGTCGTCATCATTTGAGGCTGCAACAGGACCATCGTAATCAATATCACTTATTTCTTCCCACGTCTTTAATGATTTCATATTATCTCCCTTAAACTTGCGAAAACTGGCTTACCTTCTCCAAAGGTACCAGACATCTCGAGAATAATCCAATCCCTTATCACGAGCACCCCACTGCCAGCAAGACGTAGTAAGTGATTTTTGCATATAACCTAAACCGTTCTTAATATTACGAATGAAGTTATATTTAGCTTGCAGAATATGTTTCAATAACGTTATAATTTCAATGTCCATCTTAAAATAAGGAGTTTTGTTTGCTAGTAATGTTTTAAGGGAGCAAGAATTTAAATCGGATACAAAAAATGGATGATAAAATAATGTTATATCAATCCTCTAATAAAAATGACAGATCCCATGTCAGTATAAGAGTCTGTCAACTATATTAAATAAGCGGGAGATGTATTTGCAATTGCACCCGCAATCAATATTTTAATTGATTCAATCAATCAATCAATCAATCAATGTGTTAATTAATTCAATCCTTCAGCGCTTCAAGGAGAGTATCAGCTTCCTGTTTTGATACAAAGACCCCTTCCCTGTTGTCACTGACATGCACTCCATTATCGTTGAAACTCATGCTGATGAATCCGAATGTTGACATTGTACCGAGTGTATTGTCAGAGCCTATTCCTTCAAGTTCCATCTTGAGGATGGAAATGTAGTTTTTTGGAACAAATACTGCGTCACCGCTGGTATCCACAATAACTATACCGTTTTTATCAACTGAAAAACTGTTCATTCTAATTCTCCGTTTTTTAATAAGTCTGCTGTGTTAAATACAGACTATTCTCTATATATTCCTCTTCAAATAAAAACCTAATTTCTAAATATAATTAAATAGTCAGTAAATAATCATTCCCTGCCTTTCCCACAGTCCTATCGTCTAACTCACACATCGTAGAGCAGAAAACCTGAATGCATTATATTCGACATAGCTGATGCGTGTCAGAGAACCGGAGTATGAAATACATAGACAGAATAGGATTCAGTAAAGGAAATTGGAGGTGATTTTCTCATCTTTTCCTCATAAAACTGTTCTTTATCTCGACAGAACCCTATCAGCAAAAAAAAGAGGGGCTTATGCAGGAATTGAGGAGGATAAGAATGAATCCTCCCCCGTAATCTCGCTCAGATAGACTCCGGAACCTACCCACCAGGTATCATTTACCGGGAGGACATAGCCAATCTTCAGTTCTTCCCTATTCCCCTTATCCGGGTTAGGCCACACGAATACTACGTAACCGCCACCGGAACGTGCTGTATCCGCAAGCGCCCGGATATTTTCCATCCCGAACGGGTCGCGCTTCTCTATAAGGCTGGATCCGATCATCTCCGGCAGGTAGGGGTGGGCGAGAAGCGTGCCGTTGTAGTCGTAGGCGTAGATATAGTGTCCTTCTGCATCGACAAACATTCCGGAGCGGTTCGATATTTCGGCAAATGCAAGAGCAGATCCTTGTTCTTTTCCATAGGCAGCACAGCGTTCAACGAGCCCGACCATCTCCGATACCGTACCTGGGCATTCACCGGAGCCTTCGCAGGCCATATCCGTGAAGTACAGTCCCGAGCCGATCCAGAACTGCTTTCCGGCAGGGGAAACATAACCAATCTTTGGCTGGTAACTATCTATTGTTTTCTCGTCTATTGTTCCATTCTCAGGTGCAGGGTACAGGTATGCAATGAACCCACCGCCGTTGGAAGCTGTATGCGCACCAATCCTTGTCACCGGCAGTCCGCGAACATCGGTAGAATTTATCCGGTTCTTCCCGACCAGATCATTCTCATAGGGATGCGCAAGAAGCGTTCCTTTGTAATCATAGGCATAGGTGTAGATGTTGCCATGTGAAAATAGTCCTTCTGTTCTGGAAAACTCCGCAAGAGCAGCCTCTTCTCCGACCGCATCCACATATGCAGAAGCATTCTGTACAAGTGCGGCCAGATCACTCGTTGTCATCTTCTGCTGTATGCCTGGGAAGTAGATGCCGGCTCCGATAACCCAGTTCTGATCCACCATCATCACATAGCTGAGTTTTTGTTTGACTGTAAAATTATCTGCAGGGTCTGCATAGAGATATCGGGTGAATCCCCCGCCTGACTGCGCGGTGGTGACAATATCCTGGATATATGCTGTGCCGTTTATGTCCGTGGTGTTCCACCGGGCAGTCCCGATTACCTCGGGCTGGAAGGGAAGAGCCAGTGTGGTGCCCTCGGAATCGTAGGCGAAGATATAGAGTTCACCGTCAATGAACTGGCCGTTTTGGTTATTGAACTCCCGCAGAGCCGCTTCCTTCCCGTGGACTTGCGCATATTCGTAAGCTGCCTCGACAAATATTACGAGCTTCTCCGAAGATACGGAGGAGCTGAGAACCGGCGCGGAGCCACTCAGGTCTGCAGAGGGATCTTCACTTTCCGAGAGGCATCCTGAAGCCAGAACCAGCGCTCCGGTGAGCGCCACAATAAGAAATAGATATTTATAACATATAGATCGCGACATAAGCATTATCTACTGTCACGATATAAATAAGTAGTTATTATTCTTATTATTTGCAGAGGAAAACATGTCGAATGATGCACATGCTGTAACTTGGAGTGCATAATACCTCACAAAACCTTCCAGTCATGAAATTTCTAGATTACCTATTTTTAATATATTTAGCTGGCACTCCACCTACTATTGTATAGGGCATTACATTTTTTGTTACCAATGTATTTGCCCCAATTATTGCTCCATCCCCGATTTCCACACCTGGCAATATAGTTGCCCTTGTCCCGATCCAAACATTTTTCCCAATTGTGATAGGAGCGTCAAATTTACCCTGGACTTTTATTAAAACATCTTTCTGCGCACAATTATATGTACTTGTAATAAACAAAGATTCAAAACCGATGAGTGAATCATCACCAATATTTATTGTTCCTCTCCCATCAAGCATCACATCCTGTGTGATAACAACATTATTTCCAAGGGAAATTCCCTGCGGATAATATATTTTGCATCCGGAGTCAATTGTAGAATTATCACCTGTCTTATTGAGCAGTCTCATGAGTACAATAAGCCGAAGCTTGTTTCCAAGAAAATAAGATGGAATTTTGGATAGCAAATGGGTATATAAAAGCCACATGATCAAATCTAGCAAACCATGACCATAATTATGCTGATAATTATGCTGGTAACCATGCCCCATATTACTCCTTATTGATGAACTGTTTTCATTATTATAAATAATCTCTCATACCCCAAGAATACTTAAATCAGCTTTTTTTTAAAAAATTAGCATCCAAATTACAACATATTTAATTTCTGATATTAATTTTACATTGGATAAGAGTGGAAACCCATAGAAACACTGTATTCTGCTATCATTCTTCTTCCTGACCAATCCTGAATAGGTGTTATCGAAAAATTCAAAGGCATGTAATTTGGAACAAGCTATTGAATTTAAGAACGGTTTACCTTAAATAAAAACAGATGATTCATACCAAGTGTCAGGATGAAGTTCCCGGGGCATTCATATAACACGAATGGGGGACAACTATATTTCCTGATGTAAGTGGGGTACATAATTGAAACAAATAAGAGAATGTCCTGAGTGCAAGCCACGCCTGCATGAAATGGATATAAAAATACAGCATCGTGAGATATGTGGATACCGGACCAGAAAAGGTATTTTTTGTAATACGTATGGGGTGAGTATTTGAAACAATTAGAGGTATGTCCGGAATGCAAGGCACTCCTTAACTACATGGATCACAAAATACAGCACCGTGAAATATGCGGATATTGGACCAGGAAAAGTGTATTTCCTGATACGAGTGGGCTTCTAATGCAAGTGGGGGTAAGTGATTGAAACATCTAAAAGAATGCCCGGAATGTAAGGCACGCCTTCATTGCATGGACCAAAATATACAACATTGTGTGATTTGTGGATACTGGACGCAGAAGGGGACTGCCAGAATGGATTCGGTAATGGTATTTGCATGAGGTGAGAACATGAAAATACAAGAAATGACATTTTGTTCCAGATGTAAAGTCACACTTAAAAAGCAAAGGCGTGGCGCTGACATATTGTATTTCTGTTCTGGCTGCGGGAACCATGTATCCTGCGAACATTCCAATGAGGGGTGGGATGTGTACAGGAGTATAAAATTAAGAACACTGCTCAGGAAACTCCAGGTTGAGCATTCAGCAATAAATCAGGAGGTTGATCCATGTGTTATTGGATAAAATTCTGGGAAGGCGAAAGTGAAAAGGTATTGAGAGAGGTGCCTGTTCATGCCGATACGACAGAGGAAGCCAAAGATATGTTCAAGCATGATTTCCCAGGGGTTAACAACTTTGAGTTAATCTCCCCTTAAATTTTATTTTTATTTATTGACCGAATGGGGAGGTCAATCCCTTTTTTAGTGGTAATCTGTCAGTAAGTACCTGAAGATTACTCGCCCGATCTAAGCGGGATGGAGCAGTGTTAGTGAAGCAGGCCAGAAAGGCTATAGAAAAATAGTGAGCATCTTTGATGTCATACTGCAAGGAACTTCAAGACCCTTAGCAAACACCTCCCTGTCCCTCCACATGAGGATACACATAAAATTGTATCTGATGTTGTGGGCAGAATGAATCTGCCCAAACTTTTGTCAAAATAGATTTTAAACGTTCAATCAGGTTCCAATTCCAGACAGCGCCCGCTATAAAGCGCTAGGAAAAAGATGACTCTGAATGTTACTGAATTGATTGCTACACAGCTCATACCTGAACTGTATTAATTGTACAAGGTTGTTAAATAGGATATACATTATCAACTTCAACTTGCCACATGCTGATGGACTTTCTTTGTGTCCTTTGCTTTCTACAATAAAACACTGCTTAAAAAAAGAAAACCCCGGCAAGCCGGGGTGATACTTGATGTCTGTTATCGTTACCTACAATAGTGCTCAGGGAACTATCAATATCTTTTTGATTGAATTACAAATATAAAGGTTAGATAGGCGCACCTTACATTCAAGACATTCTGTTAGCTCTTTCATATATTCACCTCGCATGAGTTGCGAATTATGACTTCCCTGATTCAATG
The DNA here is from genome assembly GCA_000306725.1 of Methanolobus psychrophilus R15. Lineage (GTDB taxonomy): Archaea > Halobacteriota > Methanosarcinia > Methanosarcinales > Methanosarcinaceae > Methanolobus > Methanolobus psychrophilus. The sequence continues at coordinate 2,932,915 of CP003083.1, forward strand.
TCCACATATTTCACGGTGCTGTATTTTTTGTCCATGTTGTGTAAGCGTGGCTCACACTCAGGACACTCATTTACCTGTTTCAATTTAATACCCACTTCAGTCAGGAATGTATTTTATCTCATCCTGACTTCTGACAAGCAACCATACATTTAAAATAAACCGTTTAAAAGTCCAAAAAGCTACATAAATATTATGGCATTGGTAAGTATATATAGTTATATATTATGATTGCCTACACATAAAGCGTGAATTGTCCCAAGTGCAATAGCTTTAATAACAAAAAGAACGGTAAAATCAATGGACTCCAACGCTATCAATGCCATGAATGTAGATACAATTATACAGTAGAACTTAAGTCTACTGCCTCTCCTCCCTCCGTTAAAAGACAAGCTTTACAGCTATACCTCGAAGGATTGGGATTTCGTTCAATAGGACGTTTTTTAGGAGTAAGTCATGTTTCGGTTCAAAATTGGATAAAGACATTCGGACAGGAATTAGAGGATCTAAAAAGCGAAAACGAGATAGAGATCGTTGAATTAGACGAAATGCATACTTATATTGGAAACAAAAAAAATATTGTTGGATCTGGATTGCTGTTGATAGAGCTGGGAAAAAATTCATCAACTGCTCTTTTGGTAGCAGGGGAACCAAAACAGGACAAAAGCTCTGGGAGAAACTAGAGAAGAAAGAGATAGGGAAAGTGATGACCGATAACTGGAAAGCATATGCAGAGTTTCTTCCAGATGAGGTTCATACACGATCAAAAGCAGAAACCTATACAGTGGAAGGATATAACAGCATATTCAGGCACTTTCTGGCAAGATTACGAAGAAAAACAAAATGTTATACTAAGAGTCTTGAAATGCTAAAATACTCTGTTCTTCTTTTGATGAAGTATAGAAATAATGAACTAACTATACTTAATTAACAATGCCAATATTATTTTATACAATTTTCAATGCGAGGGAAATAGAATTCTCATCAAATAATTGAACGACCTTTTAATTAATAGCAGAATCGAGTTCATAGATGCTAAATGAATATTGTTCTCTGTGCATACTTCAGTTGTGGAACTAAAATGAGTTGATGCTCACTATTAAAACCAGGTTAGGTTAAATAAAAAGATGACTTACTAATTATTGCGGGTCGTGGGGAAATGAACCGCAACACGGGAGTGGATTGATGAGAGATGTTGGGAACATCTCGGATTCGTTAGGAGAGAGGCGCCTTAAAGCGTGGTGGTTTCCAGGCGCCTCATTCTACCTTCTCAACTGGTCGAAAATGGTTTTTCTAGTATAAGTAATTCTCACAATCGAAAATGTTTTCCTGCTGGGAATATTTTGATTACAGTTCTGTGATTGGTGTTGAGTCTTTCAGATAATACTCAAAGAGTTCCTTTGACCAGTCAATGGCCTTCTGGTTATGACACCTGACAATATAATGATCAACCTCGCCATCCTTTGTCAGGGTACTGTAGATGGTGGAAAAGTCATTCGTTGCAAAGAAGAGAGTATTGACTGGTTTTGAATAGACGAAAAAATTAACTTTGTCTGATTCTACAAGCTTTTTGAAGTTGGTATACTGGTTCTTTCTGAGGTTCTCAAAAAGCTCCTTTGAAATAATGGTAGATACTACTACTCCGTTATCTGTCAATCCTTCATACACACTTGGAAAGTTCGGGTGAAATACGGTGGTGAGCCCAAATACTACCTTTGATCTCTTGGATTCTTCTTCAAAATCCTGTGGCAGACTATATATTTCCGAAATAGAGGGATTTCTTATCTCACACTTTCCAAGCCTCCCCACCCTGCTTAAAAGATGAGGTGGAAGAAATTCAAGGTCATGGGTTCCCCAGTAATCAATATCAACGTCCAACACTTCAACAGTATTTAAAATAGGAATCATGTCATCCACTATGAGTTTTCCCACAGTTGTCAATTCATAGGTATCCGCATAATGATTAATAAAATAGTGTTCTTCAAGTACTTTCATCTGAGGAAGTAGTGCCTGTCTATTAGTACCAAGACACTTGAGAAGATATTCCATTTCCTGCGGTTCGTCTTTCAATAATAAAAGAGTATTCTTTCTTTTTTCAGACATAAAAAGGACATCAAGTAATGGTTTCTTCATAACAACACTTTCAATACCCAAACTACTTCCACATTATTATCTATGTTCATTGCAGTATTTATATTAAATCCCAAAAAGTTAACGCCGTTAATTTGATTATTGAATATATGATTAAAGAGTTAGATTTTCATTAAAAAATGTAGGAGCTTATCTGAAAAGGAAATTCCATAGTTACTAAGCAGGCACCTTGCATGCTCCCCATGATGAATTCTTATTGGTCATGCAGAATTTATGTAGCTTACATTGCAAACCTTCCAAAGGTCTTGTTCTTAGTGTTCTGAAGAGTTGCCTGGAAATACTGGAATGAGTTTGCAAAGGCTGTTCCTGTAGAATATGATTTCTGTTCAAAAATAGATCAATACAGGAGAGCAAAAGGAGGAGGATATAAAGTTAATGTTATGTTCAACTATGGCTATGCTCTCCTTGAAGCTGAATGCCTGGGATCTATATACACTGTTGGTCTTGATTCTCATGTTGGTTTCTTGCATGAAATGAATCCAAGCAAAGACAGTTTGGCCTATGACCTGCAAGAACCTTTCAGATTCCTTGTAGATCTCTCTGTTATCAATCTGATTGAATCAGAGAAAATGGAGAATAAGGATTTTATTAGGACTGAGAGCTATTCTCTCAGGTTAAAGCCTTCAGGAGCTAAGAAAGTTACTGAAGAGTTTAATTTATGGATGAACAAGAAAGTTCCCTACAAGAAGCAGTCTGTAATGTGGAGTTATGCTTTATTGCTGAAAACCAGAGAGCTAGCTCAGTTCCTTGTTGAGAAAAAGCAGACTCTTGATTTTAGTAATCTTGAATCTATTATACAAAGGCATGATTCAGAGGATATAAGGCAAAAGATACTAAGCATCTCTTATACAGATTGGGAGAATATGGGATTCTCCAAAGGTACTCTCCATTACATGAAGAAGAATGCTGAAGTTGATAAGCCATTTACTCTTAATGCTCATGTTAAGGAAAGGTTGGAAGGGATGGAGTAAGCATATGGTGGGATAAATTGTTAATTAATATGAAAAACTATAAACAAAATTCTGCGAGTGGTATTTTCATTATGAGTGTATTGAAGTTATTACTTATTCTGGAATTGAAAGTTTTTCCTCTTGTGATTCAGGAGAAAAATAAAGAACTTCCACGAGGCGTGCAGTGTGCTACACCGCTACTATTCGAAGCGAGCCACTTGAGTCCTGTATGCTCCTTATTCTGGCATGAGGATTTCGGTAACTCCAGTTCCTTTTTTGAACATCGTACGCCGATTTAGAACAACGATGACCACTGCCGTGAGAGCGATAAGGAGGCTATCCCAGGGTTGAGCATCGGGAAAGATGGGATTCATTATTTGAAAGTGGTACAGGTAAGCTATCAGCAGACTGCCGCGAGCGCTGTTGAACATGGGAGTAAGGATGACGGAGAGGGCGATAACACCGCCAAAGTATGGCACGGCTGACCACGCTTCATATTGAAGTCCGCTAATATAGAAAGCAGGGATGTGCCAGGCTGCCCAGATGATGCCCAAGATCAAACCCGCCCAGAAGGGGGAATATTTGCGCTGCAGTAGAGGCAAGGCGACTCCCCGCCATCCGAATTCCTCGTTCGTACCCAAGAGGAAAAAGGAAAGCGCCAGAGCTGAAAATACCTGATACCAGGGGGAAAAGGGAAAAGGATCGCTGATGGTTCCTTTCAGTGCGGCGCCAAGGTAAATAGTGGCAGGAAAGCCCACGAGCAAGTACAACCACCACTTCCGAGGCATCCGCCATAAGGTCAATCGTCGAAAGAAGCTACCCAACCCTTTCAATCCGTAATATCGCCAGACCAGAATTATGCCAACAATACCAGGCGAATAAACCGCAAGGAGAAATACGGGAGTGCTAAATGATACGAAAATCAGCACTGCAGCGAGACCCCAAGTCAGGGTGAAGGTAAGTATGAGGAAAGGAACAAGCGTTTTTACTGTCATACCTTGAGTTTTCGGTTTTGTTTGCATCATAACCTCCCCTTATATTCTTTTTCTATCGTATAGCAAGTATTTAGGTAGCACACTTGGCGGATAAATAAAATCTTATATAGGACACGTTTATGCCACATATTGTACTTGTTTCTCGTATAATATACCGTTTTTATGACATAATTATTTTTTGATTTTATTTTTTTTACTCAGCGTGATTATCAGTATTCTCTTTTTAATTGAAGCGCGTGATTTTTTAAAACAAACCCGAAACCAAATAGAGTTATAAGAAGATTGAAAATATACAATTACTAACTTCAGAAGTTTGAAGCCTATAACATTGCCTCAATCAGGCAGTACTTCATTTTTGCGATTTCTAATAGTAATACTAATGATTGATTAAAAGTCCAGTGAACATTATACAAGTAAATCATCTGCATGTTTTAAAGCACTTGATGAAATGTCTGTAACTTTTTTTCTTCAAAAAGTTATAGAACATTGATTCAAAAACAAGAAGGTGTATCATCCCAATATATTACAATAAGCTTAATCAGCAAATTGAATATAAGTGGATGGTACATGAATGAATATCAAGCAAGCGGGTTTAATTATTGGCATAGCCATTTTAATTATTATTGCAATAGCTGTGAATAATTCTACAGCCGATGCAGCTGTAGGAACAGAAACCAAGATATCTGATTCTATACATGCAACATCTCCTGTAGTTTATGGTAATTGGATTGTGTGGGTAGATGCAGTAGGTGTTCACGGAGATTTTGGAAAAATCTTTATGCGTAATGTTTCTTCTGGAGAGATACGGCAGTTAAAAACTCCATCTTATTCACATTCAACAGAATATTATTCTCCTGCAATTCATGAAGATAGAGTAGTCTGGGTCGAGGAAACATTGAATGGTTCAATTATCTACTTCTATAATATTTCCACTAACGAGACTTCACCATTAGTTGAAACAAGCGTTAATCCTAATCCTGCTATCTATAATGATCTGTTAGTATGGCAAGATGATAGTAATGGTAGCTGGGACATTTACATGTACAATATAGCGACTGGAGAAGAGCAACAGATAACCAAAGATAGCACATCTGATCAAATGAATCCTGTAATTTATGAGGACATAATAGTGTGGCAGGATGACCGTAATTACAACGAGGCCAGAAGCCATGAAAATGTAGAATATATATCTGAATTCTTTAGAATGCTCCAGAGAAGTGATTTTAGTCAAATGTGGGATATCTACATGTACAATATATCGACTGGAGAGGAGAAGCAGATTACCACACATGTTTCAAATCAGATAAATCCAGCAATCTATGGTGATACAGTAGTATGGCAGGATTACAGAAACTGGAACTGGGATATTTACATGTATAATCTGTCCTCCGAGGAAATGAGGCAGATAACAACAAATGAGTCTGTACAATGGGAACCTGCAATATATAAAGACAAAATTGTCTGGGTTGATAATAACAGAACTGAATTCTACCTTTACCGTGAGATTTACATGTATAACATTTCGACAGAAGAAATTATTCAAATAACTGATTGGGGAGCAGAGTTCGACTATCCTACTGAAACTTATTGGAGAGGACAACCTTCAATTTATGAAAACAAGATTGTGTGGTCTGACGAACGTGGAGGAATGGAAACCCTCAAATCTTTATGTTCTCTCTAGGTGAACAGAGACCACCTGAATGGGAAGAACCTATGGAAGAGGAACGTACTAATGATGTACCTGCTGAAGATGATGTAAATAAACCATCCGAACAACTCAAGAAACTTCAAGATCATATAAGTGGTCTGGATGGAGTGGACACAGGTACTAAAAGGTCTCTCTCAGCAAATCTAAATAATGCTATTACCATGGCTGAGAAAGAGGATAAGGAAAAAAGTATTGACAGATTAGAAAAATTAATCGAGTCAATTGAGAAACAGCTTTTGCCAAAGGAAAGATTATCTCCTGAACAGGCAGAGTATATCATCGGTGAGCTGGAGAGAATTATCGAACTGATAGATGATTCAGGAGTTGTAATACCTCCGAGTGACACACCAAAGATGGCTGAAGGTACGGAGATGCAGGTAACTGCAGATGAATTTGATCAAATAGCTCCTTCAATTTACGGATCTAAAATAGTATGGAGAGATGGACGCCATGTTCCCTTTTCAGATGACCATTCATATGAAATCTATTCATATGATTTAGTAACAGGAGAAGAGTCGCGTGTTACTAAAGAAGATGCATTCGTCCTAGATTACCTTTCAATATACGATGACATAATTGTTTGGTTAGACCATCGTCACTATTCAATAGGCAGCCATTTTGATGATGTCTATATGTTGAATCTTACTACAGGTCAAGAACAGCGTATAACAACAAGTGGTTTTGCTTGGTATCCTGTAATATTTGGTAGATGGATAGCATATAAGGATGGCACTTACTCGGGAGACACTTATGTTTACGCATACAATGTAGATTCTGGTAAGACCGTGAATACAACAGAAACAGCTGGAATCAATATGTTTTCAGTTTATGATGAAAGATTGATTTGGCCATGTGGAGATGGTTTTTGCTTATATGACTTGTCTACTTCTACAAAAGACGTATATGCCAATGCCACACCTGATCGACGCCTGTTTGCTAACGAACCTGGTTACATTATACTTCCAGAATGGGGTGGGCACTTGGCATTCTACGAGGACACAGTTGTATGGGTCGATTACAGAAACTCCAATTGGGATATCTACATGTACAATTTGTCTTCTTTAGAAGAAACTCAGCTTACTAGCAATGGGTCAAGTCAGATCCTTCCAGAAATATATGGAAATAAAGTAGTATGGCAGGATAATCGTAATGGGAACTGGGATATTTTCATGTATGATCTTACTTTAAAGGAAGAATTCCAGATCACTGAACATAGTGCTAATCAGACACAACCTGCAATATACGAAAACAAAATAGTATGGCAGGATGATCGTAATGGAAACTATGATAGAGATATTTACATGTTTACTCTTGCAGAGCAGGGATATTCAGTTAATCAAGAGGATGTAAATAAATCAGTTGATGATATAACTCAAAAAGCTTCTGCGGAATCAGCAATATCTAATAAAACTACAGGAGCTAATGGAAATACAACCGCAGGGGCATCGATAAGTAATTCAACATCAGGAGTAGTCAAGAACAAGACAGCACAGCCTACTGAAGAATCAACTGGGAATACTTCTGAAAATACAATTGGAGAATCGACTGAAAAAGTGGATGAGGATGAGAATGCTTCCACTATAAAAGATGTCGAAAATACAGCAGGTGAGGAAAACGCGAATGTCACTGACGAATCATCACCAGAATTACTCAATGGTCAAGTAGCTGAGAATACATCTGATGAATTTGAAGAAGAATCAACCTGGCAAGTTGTTGAAAATACTACTGAGGAGAAATCAACGGAAGAAGTAATTGAAACTTCTACAGATGAGTCTTCTGAAGAATAAATGTTGGGTTTTGTATGAAAGGTATAATTTGATGAATAGCTTCAGTGCCAATCTCTAAAAAAACGTTTTTGACTTTATTTTAAGCCTCTAGAATTTACTTTTCCCTTTTAGCTTCCCGTCACTTGGCCTCTCATCATCACCACGACTCTGCCAATAGGCATCATTGTTCGGATTGCCTTGGCTTGCATGGTTGTCTAAGTCTGATTGTTCTTTTCCACGGCTCTGCTGGTAAGCTTCATTGTTAGGGTTAAGCTGATCTGCGCGGTTATCTTGATCTGACTTCTTGCTCATCCTTTCCACCTCCTTTTAGCTTTAAAAAGACTATCTCGCTAAGCTTTAAATAAATACCTTTAAAAATAGTAGAGTAATGGGTTTTGTAGGAATCCTGTAAAGGTCAGGATCTATGGCCTATATTCAGTAAATACAACCAGCATCTAAGAGTAAATTGGAAAATACATGGTGGGCATGGACAGTTTGTTTGAGTATAGAAGATTTCTAAAGAGCCAAAATTATTAACAGTTAAATACTTCATATCTAGGAACAGCTATTTATAGAATCCTACCCTTGTAAAGCTGCTTTTAGAGTTTGATACTGATTTGCTGAATTATAGGTTTAGATAGTATTTTCACATTTACTGTTTTTCTTATTTTCAACCAAATGGTTGTATTTCTTTTTAAGCTAATCAAATAGGACGTGAAATATTTGTTTAGTAACATGCAGTCAAGTGCTCCAGTAGAAGCTGGACAGAATTATGAAGTGACAATTGAAGACATCGCAAGAGAAGGCGACGGAATCGCAAGAGTAAGCGGATTTGTTGTCTTTGTTCCCAACACCGAAGTTGGCGATGAAGTCACGATAAAGGTCAATAAGGTAATGAGTAAATTCGCTTTTGGCGAAGTTGCTTAAATCTTACAATTGGTTAAACATTTAGTGGGAAATCAACTATTTGTTTTTCCATCCTTCTTTTTTAATCTAATTTTATGTAAGTGTAAGTGGTTCATTCACTCTTCTTACAAAGGTTCCCTGCTAGAATAATACACATTATTGCTCCTACACCATATATAGGAATTAATTGGATTAAATAATCTGATTCCCGCAGTATAAATGCAGATGCAAAAATAACCGCTGCCCATATTATGGCAATAGCAATGACGGTCCTACTACATTTTGTATCCATATATCATTCAACACTCTTACTCATTTAAGTATTTTATGTAACCCGTGTATGCTATGTAATGCATGTATCCCATACAAGAGTTACAACACAAGTTACTTAATGCAGTCCTTCCAATCTTATATCTCAAATTTAAGATTGAGTATTGAATATATGCTTGATGATCACAATATTTTGGCCATGTAGAAAACCGATTGAAATCACAATCTATAGGCAAACTTTTGTAAGAATAGTCTCCATTAAAGGTAACATGGCAAATTTTATTAGTGCTACATAATTGCTTGAATTTAGAGGTTTTCTACAGGGCCGTATCAAAGTGCATGTAAAAGACCAAATGCTAAATGCTGTTAAACGTAAGCAGCACTTTGGACTGACACCATACTTATTTGGTTCAATTGCTTGCTTTGTGAGGTTACGGAGTTATTGAAGTATCCATCCCTGGGTTACGCACTCAAGTCCTTTCAAGTATGAACTAGTTTTATCCGAACTAAACAGGACAGAATCTAACATATATGAAAGAGTTCCATTTTGTGACTTCTTGTACAGAAGAGACATATCTGTAGATTTGTCTCGCTTGCTCTGCTAAAATTAGTTTTCTCCTTATTATTAGCTTGATTTACATGATCTAAAAGTTCAGATGATATAACTCAATTGAAGAGTTCGGGTGAAATATATAGGCTGAACATTCAGGATATTTCTATCAACTGAAAAGCTCAGCACATTTAATCCAATTGAACTCTCAGACACAAGATAAGTATGCATCGTCCATAATCTCGACCGAACCCTCTCAAGTTCGTTCCAGGGTAAAGATGTATTGTAGGCTGATTCATTTACCATAGATGAGTTCCATATTCGGTTGCTCCGTACCGAAGTGATGAGCCCAGATGAACGCATGCTGGAATAACGCAATCACCAGTGCCAGATGTGATCCCAATAACAAAGCGATACTCCAGAGACCAAAAAAAGCGAAGGTATACGTAGCATTTGGTGTCCAGCTAAAAGCTCCCTCGGTTACAAGCGGCATCTCTCGATATCGTCGGCGAAAGTGATCGCCACCGACTGCACGTTTGAATCCGAAATACTGCTTTACCGACCAACCAGTGTATAGTGCGGGGACTAACAACGCGAGTGCCATAGCGATTTGAATCCATCGAGGTAAGGCAAGCGTCAGTGGATTGGCCAAGCCCGCCGCGATAACGACAAGCGGGCGAGCAATCAACATCGGAGAAAAGAGGATGGAATGGACTGTAAGGTCATACCGTCCGAACAGTCTTGTGAAGAGCCCCCATCCCAGTTGCCCACGGAATACGACCCACACGTAGAACTGATGGAGAATAGTGAGTCCGACGGCGGCCCAGAACCAGCCAATATCGCTAATTCTGAGCCAGGACCCTTCGGTAAGGACTGGAGCAGCGAGAGCCCACGCGATGGCGGTGAGAATGACGGCTGCTGTTAAATGGAGGAACTGACCACAGAACAGAAATCGAAGCGATTGGGCCTTGGAGATAGTTAGCGCATCATGGCGATTAGACATATTAACATCATGGTTGGCTTGCTACTAAAAAATTGGGTATTGTTAACTAAATATATCTAATCTAGAGATAGATAAATAATTGTGAACTGCCCATTTCCTTTTATGAGTGGTTCACATGCGCAGAAAGATGGGCACGAACGTATTTTTATTTTAATTGCTCTATGCCTCTGGAACTTTTTCTGATAATGTCTTTGTTGTCACGGAAAAGTAGACGGTTGCAATTCCTTCTTTAATTCATAGAACTTGTTGGTATTAACAGTTATAATAAGCAAAAGTTGAAATATTATATAATATAATCAATAATAAACGTAAATAATCTATTTATAATATGGGCAGTTTGCATCATGGTCTGACCACACTAAAACAGTGCGCCAGAGGCAAAACAGAAGGGACAATAATGAAAAACGAAGAAAGTGTGGAACGGCTGTTTAAAATAAACAGCTGTCTGCTTGATTTGGGCGCCGACTATGAAGCCAATATTAACATCCTGACAGCGCTTTGCGGTGAACTCCTAAATGGTACATGTGCCCTATACAACCGACTTAATGGTGACATGCTATATTCTGTTGGACAATGGCATACTCCTCCAGACTATATATCAGAGGATCAACCGCAAGGGCATATCTGCTACGACCTGATCAAAGGCGATATCCCAGAACCTTACATTGTGCGCAATCTAGGCGAAAAAAACTATGCTAAGACAGACCCAAATGTTGCATTATATAATCTTCAGACTTATATCGGTCATCCAGTTATGTGTTGCAATGAGGTTGTCGGTTCTCTTTGTGTCGTGTATCAGAAAGAGATAGAACCCAGTGAGGATGACAAACATATTATTGGACTCATCGCTTCAGCTATTGGCAGAGAGGAAGAACGTAAAAATGTAGAAGAGGAGCTGCATAGAAGCCAGCAGCAACTATCCAATGCATTAAATATCGGAAAGCTTGGCCACTGGGAACTTGATGTTGTCAAGGGTATATTTACTTTTTCGGATGAGTTTTACTCCATATTCCGCACGAATGCTAAGGAAATGGGCGGCTACAGAATGCCAATCGAGGATTATGCCAGGCGTTTTGTACATCCAGATGATAGTCATATGGTCTCAGAGGAGATGCGCAAGGCATTGGACGCTGAATATACAGATTTCAGTGGTTACATTGAACATCGCATGCTCTATGCTGACGGGAGCACAGGTTACCTGGCAGTCAAATTCTTTATCGGAAAAAACAGTAAAGGTCAAACTGTCAAATCCTATGGTGTTAATCAAGACATTACTGATCGCAAGTTGTCAGAAAAATCTTTGATGCATTCTCACAACTTATTGAGCTATATCGTAGAACACACAAGAAGTGCTGTTGCAGTACACGACCGCGATTTAAATTATATATATGTCAGCCAGCGGTACCTTGACGAGTACAAGGTCAAAATGAAGGATATCATAGGAAAACACCACTACGAAGTATTCCCAGATCTACCTCAAAAGTGGAGAGACATTCATCAAATGGCGCTTGCTGGTGAAGTTATAAGTGCTGAAGATGATCAATATATAAGGGAGGATGGCACTGTAGAGTGGGCTCGCTGGGAATGCCGTCCTTGGTACGAAATGGATGAATCGATCGGTGGAATTATTGTTTACACCGAGGTCATTACCGACCGCAAGCAGGCAGAGAAAAACCTGGAGGAAACTTCCAATATCCTGGAAGCCATGCTGGATCAACTACAGGACGGAGTAGCTTTCCAGAATACCGACTTTACAATTATGCGCTATAACAAAGCTGGTTATGAATTGTTAAACATGTCACCTGAAGATGTGGTAGGTAAGAAATGTTATGAGTTGATCGGACGCCAAGATGTATGCCCAAATTGTCAGTCAAAAAAAGCTCTGGAAACAAAAAAGATCGAGACTGCAGAGAGATATGTGCCTGAACTTAATAGATACATAAGGGCAACAAGTAATCCGATACTGGATGAAAATGGAGAGATTCTCTTCATAGTTGAACAGCTCCAGGACATCACTGAAAGCAAACAAACAGAAGAAGAATTAAAGCGACGTGAAACACTCCTAAACAAGGTATTTGATATTCTACCTGTTGGACTATGGTTTGCTGACGCTAACGGAAAACTTCTGCGGGGAAATCCTGCTGGAAAGCTTATATGGGGTGCTGAACCGCTTGTTCCTCCTGAAGAATACAGTGTGTTTAAAGCATGGAGGTTTCCTACAGGTGAAGAAGTGCTTCCTGAAGATTGGGCACTGGCCCACACTATCAAAGAAGGTATAGCGGTAAAGGATGAGCTCCTGGAAATTGAGGCATTTGATAATAAAAGAAGGATCATACTCAATTATACGGCTCCAGTACTAAGTGATGATGGAGAGACGTTGGGAGCAATAATAGTCAACAACGACATCACTGGACTCAAGGAGACAGAGATGGAACTAATAAAGGCTAAGGAGGCTGCAGAAGCTGCCAACATAGCCAAGTCTGAATTCCTTGCCACCATGAGCCATGAGATTCGCACACCTATGAATGCGATAATGGGTTTTACCGATTTACTAATGGAAACCGAGATGAGCAATGCACAACGACATTATACTCAAATTGTGCAAAAAAGTGGGGGAACGCTCCTTAATCTTATAGAAGATGTACTTGATATATCAAAGATAGCTGCTGGTAAACTCGAACTTGAAAGACTGGACTTTGATCTGCTAGATCTTTTCAAAGACTTCATCGACACTATGGGCCTGCGTGCGCAGCTTAAGGGGCTGGAACTATCATACAGCCTTAAAGAGAATGTTCCCTTACTGCTTCATGGTGATCCAAGTCGTTTGACCCAGATACTTACCAATCTTACAGGAAATGCCATAAAATTCACTTCAGAAGGAAAAGTAATAATCCATGTTTCAGTAGAATCCCAGAACTGTGACAATGTTATGCTGCGCTTCTCTGTGAGCGATACAGGCATTGGCATTCCTGAGGAAAAGATCGACCTGATCTTTGAAAAGTTCATCCAGGCAGATTCCTCTAACAGCCGCAGATTCGGTGGTACAGGTCTGGGACTTGCAATATCCAAGCAACTGGTAAAAATGATGGATGGAAACATTGGTGTTATCAGTAAAGTTGGAGAAGGATCGGAATTCTGGTTCACCGTATGGCTGGAAAAACAGTCCAAAGCAAAGTGTGTAGAAAAGTCTGAAAAAGAGAATTTGATTCAAACCAACAATAACGTACTGAATATCCTGCTGGTCGAGGATGATATGCACAGTCAGGAAGTTGCTCAATCTATGCTAATTAACCTGGAATTCGATGTGGATACTGTTAACAATGGCGCAGAAGCTATAAAAGCTCTTGAGACACAACCATATGACTTGGTACTTATGGACATTCAAATGCCTGAGATAGACGGGCTAGAAGCGACAAAACTCATTCGAAGTCCAGAATCCAAGGTGATCAATAAGGATATACCTATAATTGCATTGACAGCACATGCCATCGAAGGTGACAGAGATAAGTTTTTTGAAGCGGGGATGAATGACTATATCTCCAAGCCTATCTCATTAAAGGTAGTTAGGGAATTGCTAGACAAATGGAATAACATTATTCTTAAAAGCAGAGAATCTACTCAATTCTGATGCTCTGAATTTGATCGGATTCTCATGCAACTGTATACTTCATTCAGGCGAGTTCAACATATAGTGTTTATTATAATAGCATCGATTTTATCAAAGCGACTTTGCATTATATAACTATAGACTCCACCTATCTAGGTCAATACTAAATAAAGTCCTATTTCTTTGAAAAACAGCAAATAATTAATCTTAATTTATGATTATTGAGGATCCGCTGAGATGTTCGAAGGTTTCATATCAAGGATAGCATCTGCACAACTGTCGAAAGCACATATTATTTCAACAAAATTCACATCGAAAAGTAACAATTGAAGATTGTGGGCAAAATTGTGATACAGGTAGTATGATTCTGAAATAATGTGAATAAAATGAAAGGTGCCCACACAGAATAAAATAAAAAACGGAGTATATATTGTACTGGAAGTACAGGGGTATAAATATTATAATATAATAAAAAGGCAGTCTGACACGTGGTTGTAAAATTGCTTGTGTGTTTTGCCAAGGGTTGTAATGAACCCATGACAAATATAATTCCACATATAGTATTAATTATATTTTCATGAATGGATTTATATATTATTCCTTATACAATCATATACGGGCATGTATCCTCATTGGTATACTTTACAGATATGGAATGAATTGAGATTGGTAATATCTCTGATTGTTAGCTATACTACATGTTTTTCAAAGAAATTGAGTTCGCGTAGATGGAAAAATAACATTCTAATGATCCTGAACATTCAAAAAAGGCATTTAATACCATTACTTCAATACTTTTTACAAATCTTGCACTTAATCAGTTTTCAATTCTATGGGATACAAGATACATGCCATGTTGCACATGGAAACAACAGATTTGTTGTGTATATTCAGGTGAAATTATTTCATATATATCTGGAGTATGCTAGATGGATTTAAAAAAAATAAGTATTAGTCATAAAATATTGTTAATATCTTTGTTATTAACTATATTACCCGTAACTATTGTTGGTTTTTATGCTTACGAGCAAACAGAAGCTGGTACTTGGTCTCAATTAGAAGAGCATTTGAATGACCAATCATTCCTTGAAAAAGTTTATATAGAGTCTACTTTTTCCCTTGCACAAGATAAAGTAAATAGTGACTTAGGAGTTGCAAGGGCCGTTTTTTACTCTAACGGTAATCCTGAAATTGTTGATGGACAAATGATACTAGGAGGAGATTATGTTGTCAACAATAATTTTGAGATTGTCGATAATGTCAAGAATATGGTAGGAGGGACTGCTACTATATTTCAGGTACTGGATGGAGAGGCTGTAAGAATCTCTACTAACGTTATTATTGATGAGGGAGAAAGAGCAGTCGGTACCAAAGTGTCGCAACCAGTGTATGAGACAGTCGTCAACAAAGGTGAAACGTTCTACGGAAGGGCATGGGTGGTCAATGCTTGGTATCTGACTGCATACGAACCGATCAGAAATAGTGCTGGTGAGATTATAGGTATTCTTTACGTTGGTGTTCTTGAAGATCCATTTATCAGTACGATAAAGAATCATATGGGTGGAATTGTTGTAGGTGAGACTGGATATGTCTATATAATGGATTCAGAAGGAAATCTTGTACTTCACCCTATTATGGAAGGTGAGAATATCTATGAGCATGACTTTGTAAAAGAGATTATCAATAACAAAGAAGGTATTATTAATTATGAGTGGCAAGGTCGCGAAAAAATTGCAGGCTACACGTATTATGAACCAAATGATTGGTATATAGTATCAAATACTTATTGTGAAGAGTTTGCAGGTCCTCTACTGGCAATTAGGAACAGTTTAATAATAGCTGTTTTAGTCTTTGTAATTCTTGGTGTTTTAGCTTCATTCCTTCTAAGCAAATCTATTTCTGATGGAATTCAAAAAATAGTTACTGAATTTGATGACATAACCAATGCTACTCTTCAGGGTAAACTAGACAGGAGAGCAAATATTGATGTAGGTATTGATTTAGAGGCGATACCCAGGGGTTTCAATCAGGTACTGGATGCTGTGAAAGAGAATGATGAAAAGCTCCAGGCATTCATAGACAATGTCCCTGTTGGGATGTTCCGTACTATAGTGTTCAACGCAACTTACTACACGTATTAATGTTTATCTTATCTTATGGCGGGGAAAGAACAAATTCTGATTGACCGAAAGGTAATTCTCGACGAGATTAACTATTTGATCACACACGAGAACAATTCAAGAGTGTTGAAAAGGCTCTATTTTGTTAAATTTAGATATTTAGGGGATTCTGTAGAAGAAGCTGCTACTAAAGTAGGAGTGACTAAGAAAACAGGATATTGCTGGCAAGAAAGTTGGAATAAAGGCGGCTATGCCGCCTTAATGCCAAATTTTGGCGGAGGTAGGAAATCCAAACTTACTGATGAACAAAAAAAGGAATTAAGAGCTTTGTTGGAAAATAAGGATTACTGGACTACAAGAGAAGTCTGGAAGTTAATAAAGGAAAAATATGGCGTAGAATATTCAGAGAAACAAGTAGGAGTTATACTTCACAGTTTTAACATGTATCACTCAAAGCCATATCCCCTTGACTACAGAAGACCTAAAAACGCTGAAGAGATCTTAAAAAAAACTTACCGAAGCAATTCCAAAAAATATTGGTCAAGATGAGCAGTATATCATAGGTTTTCTGGATGAATCTTCACCACAAACAAAAGCAAACACGCAAAGATTATGGTCATTTAAAAAACCGTTGATAATAAAAAATACGGATTACGTTAAAGCAAATGCATTTGCGTTTTATTCGATCAACGGGAACAGTATCATTGATTTTATGAAAAGCTCAAAAACAGAAGATGTGTGTGAATTCCTGGAAAAAATTGTAGAGCAAAACCCAGGGAAAAGAATAATTCTTGTTCTCGATAATGCAAGATCGCATCATGCAAAGAAAACGATAAGTAAAGCGAGAGATTTAAAAATAACACTTGTGTTCCTACCACCTTATTCACCTGATCTAAATCCAGTAGAATTTGTCTGGAAAACAATCAAAAGAGAAGTGTCAGTCAAATTTGTCAAATCAAAAGAACATTTGAGGAATATTATCAAAATGGAATTTATGAGGATAGAGAGCTCATTATCGTTTGCAAAAAAATGGATAGAAACATTTAATGCACAAATAAAAAGTGTGAATTGTTGAGTTAGGGACTATAGTTTCACACGCTTGTTAGACGAGGTTGGCGAGCATTTAAAGCCAACTGAGTCTTGCAAGCGGGGCAAAATTTACACACGCCCCGTCCATTAGTCAAGAGGGCGAGCAAGCGAGCCAAAACGGCCTGAATTATGAGAATAATTGCCTTGAAAAGTGTTATTCCTCATAGGGAGGAATGCATTTTATTATTTAAACTTTGCAGGGTAAAAACGAATACCATGATCTATAGGGTAAGGCCTTCTGTGGTCATTGTCACCGTGCCAGATTTCTGCAGGGATACCATCGGGGAAAGCATCACGTGCGTTGACCCCTGAAACTCGAATACCTATCCGTAGATGAATACATTTGCCACAAGTTGGGCTGATGATAACCTCTTCCAAGGAACGATTGTCGATTATCATTTGTGGTTCACTAACCGTCATTGTTCATCAATCCACGTATATTTATATCCAGGAATAATATTTGATACTTTCTGCAAATGTTAATCCAGAACGTCGTGGCGAGCTTATCAATGTCCTTGCAAAACAGGGTCATGTTGAGAATTTTGAATTTGAGGCTTTACGTGCAGATGGTAAACATGCATGGTTAATGATCAATGCAAGAACAAATGTAAAATCAAAACCAGGCGACAATCCCTTTTTAATAGATGGTTTTGTCCTTGACATTACAGAACGTAAGAAAGCAGAAGAAGCACTGAAAAAACCGAATTGAAATATAGGCAGGCACACAATATACTGCAAAAGGTCATTGAAAGCCCTAAAGATGTTGTCATATTTGCTCTTGATGAAGATTACCGCTACATTGCCTTCAATAAAAATCACCAGATGACAATGGATCATATATGGAATGCCAAAATAGAAATTGGTGTCAATATGCTTGATTACATCAAATATCCTGCAGATGCGGAAAAAGCAAAAGTGAATTTTGATAGAGTACTTGCAGGAGAATCCTTCACGGTTGTTGAAGAATACGGTGATTCTTTACTCGAAAGAAAATGGTATGAGAATGTGTACAGTCCGCTTGAAGGCGATAAAGGAAATGTTATCGGACTTACTCTGTTCCTGACCGACATCACTGAACGTAAACAAGTTGAAATGGCACTTCTTCAAGCCAAGGCCCTGGCTGAAGAATCTAATAAGATAAAATCAGAGTTCATTGCGAACATGAGCCATGAACTTCGTACACCGCTCAATTCAATCCTTGGTTTTTCCCAGATATTGAATGAAAAAATGTTTGGAGATCTGAATGAAAAACAAATGCGTTATGTCTCTAATATACTGAATAGTGGCACTCATCTGTTAGACTTAATCAATGATATTCTTGATATTTCAAAAATAGAATCTGGCAATATGGAATATGCACCTGAGATAATTGATATCAAAGAAGTAATGGATGAAATCATAGTATTAACGGAACCTCTGGTAAAAGAGAAGAATATTGATTTTGAAGTCAGCAGTGAATTTGAAAGGCTGGAAATAAATGCAGACAAGATGAAAATCAAACAAATCATATTTAATCTTCTTAGCAACGCAATCAAATTTACACCGAAAAACGGCAAAGTGTGGTTTGATTCTAAAATAATGACTGGAACTGTTCAGATCTCTATATCAGATAATGGTATTGGCATTCCACTAGAAGAACAAAAAGCTATATTTGAGCCATTTAAGCAAGTTAATTCATCCGCAAACCGCACTCATGGAGGAACTGGATTAGGACTTGCAATTGTTAAGTACTATGTAGAGATGCATTCAGGGGAGATACATGTTGAAAGTGAAGTTGGTAAGGGAAGTACATTCACATTTACAATACCGATTGGTTTGAGAAACAATTGATTATTGATCATAGAAATAACTTTGATTTAAACCCCGCCTCAGATAGGCACTCCTATTCCCCACAACACATCCCCACTACAAAAACCAGTATCAACTGACACAGTAAATAATTGCAATTCAGAGGAAGCATAATCTGAACTATCATGTTGCAATGACGAAAAGGAGCTCTTTAAGCACTTAAAATCAGAAAAGAAGTATTGTGGTGGGCCCGAGGAGATTCGAACTCCTGACCCCCGCCGTGTAAAGGCGATGTCATAACCGGCTAGACCACGAGCCCATGTGTGCAAATTCAATGCCCGCAACAGGAAACTTACGAGCAACCCCTTAATGTAACTAGTTGTATATATTCCTTTTTGGTCAACTGACTGTGACTTTGATTCAGGGGGATCCTGTGACTGCATCCATTCCATTGACGGCAATGGCAGAAAGAGGGACGGGATAGACGGAAACAGGCTCATTAACCGGACTTCTTATAGGTCATCTAATTATAGAGGATTCAGATTAACCTCTCTTTTTTAAGTATCGGATAAATCTAAGTTGTTACTCGTCCCACTTCATCCAAGATTTTTATGTTTTTGTTCCTTTTCACCTTAATTTTAGGATAGCTTACGCTATCTTAGATAGTTCCCTTCCTTTTCAGTGTTCTCAATTGATGAAGATTAAAAGAAAAAGCTGTAATCAGCATTTTTACATTCACCCTTTCCACATTTGTGACAAGCACTTTTCCTGCTTTGAACACTTCCTTTGCTACTGCATAGACTCTTTCACATGGAACTCGCTGTACACTTATCCTTTCATTTCTGAGAACATCGTTTATTCCTAATGGATGTCCTCTTACCGCTCTTTGCATTGTTGCTGCAAAACCCTTTGCAACTGCTCCAAAGTATCCTTTGTCACGGTAGACTACTTCACCCACTTCAGATAGATCTACCTGTGAATCATGTACTGATGCAGTTGTTGTTTCAAATCTTCTGATCAGTTCATATTCCTTATCAATAATTGTATGAAGCTTGTAGCCAAAATGAGATTTGCCACCTTTTTTTGCCCAGGTTCCATCTTTGCTTCTAGCTGTTTTAGCATCCTTTCCACGAGGTTCATCAGCTTTAGCATGTCCAGGGTTGGAGTGGATGAATGTGGCATCCTGGATCATCCCTTTTTTGATCTTCAATCCAAGAGCATTAAGCTGTTTTTGCATCTCGTCCCATATTTCTTTCTCTTTTCCATTATCGCTAATTCTCTTTCTAAATGACCAGACAGTTTTACTGTCTGGAACATATTCAGGAAACCCCAGAAATTTCCTAAAGGATATTCTGTCAATACACTGTCTTTCAAGTTCAGCATCAGAAAGACCATGCCACTGTTGTAGAACAAGCATTTTAAACATCACAATAACATCAGCTTCAGGCCTGCCGCCTGAAGCTGTTCTGTTCTTGTACATTGATTCCAGAATTGGACGAAACGGTTTCCAATCAATAAGTGATTCTATTTCTGCAAGCTTGTCTCCAACGGATTGAAGGCGTTTATATTCTTCATTAAGAGCAAAATCAGTCAAATCATCCATAATACTTAATTTGTTTATCTATTATTTATATTTTAGTCTAATGTGGGTCTAGTTTATCGAAATCCTCATTAGTTTTAATCGTTTTATTGATGGCAGGTTTCTCTGCCGAATGCATCGAAGAAGAACAGCAGGTCCTAAACACCGGGGAACTTTACAAATCAAACATGTATTATGAAGCAATTGTAGCCTGAACTGCACCTGCCATACGGGAAATACTTGGTGCTCTCGACCTCAAGACCGCACTCATCTTCGAGGCAGCGATTTAGGCAACTTCCCGTACTTGTTGTTGTAGACCTTTCCCTTCTTAGGACACGTCAGTTTCAACCCCGACCAAGTCTCATTGATACTCAAAGCGACGCTCTCCACTAACCCGTGGCTATACGCGATTTGAATCACTTCCCCGAGCGAAAGATCGCTTCCTAGTTTCTTGCCCTTGGGCCAAGAGACCCAAAGCATTCCGGACGATTCGAGGTGAGACTTGAGCGTAGGCAATCGCGCGTCTAGCTCTGTCTGTTTCATCGAAAAAAAGTGTATGTAATCAAACGTACCAATAAGCTTGGCTCTGATGCGAAGGTCCGGCAAATTCAGATCCTTCCAAACGGAATCTGGAACATTCTCGAGATAGGCATGCATCCCTTCTCGAACACCCATCTTCTGTGATACCAATTTGGCCATGGCATAAGTGTATAGTGACGCATAACTTTAGAACTCAACGGCAAAGACACGTAAGGGCTGGAAAGAATGTGAAAAACGGCGTTTGCGACTGTCCACTGGACTGACTAGTCAACCCATGCTTTCCGGAGCAACTGCAACTGCATCCATCCCTATAAGAAAATCCAGATTAGCCAGTCCGACTACAAAAAGCACCGTGATCAGTGGTGGATTCGGACGGCTCCCCCATATACGCTGAAACTCTTCAAAACCAGCGCGTGAGGATTGTCCCTGCACAACATAGATATTCCACTTGATAATGTGTTCAATCCGTGCTCCTGCGGCCAAAAGTGCGATTTCGAGATTTTTGAATATCTGTCTGGCCTGAATACCCATATCCCCTTTTCCGATTATTTCGCCCGAGAGGTTGGCCGAGTTATGACCGCCGATATAGATTGTGCGTGCATTGGCAGGTACGACAGCTACCTGCGAGAAGGCCGGTTTCCTGTGCAGCCCTGCCGGGTTTATGTACTCAACGCTCATTTCTGACACTTCTTTCTGGCTTTTCCTTGACGGAGGATGGTTCATTTTCATATAGACGCCTCCAGTCTCAAGTTCGTCAAGCATTTGGTGAAGCCTCTTATCCTTTGTTTCCTGCAGTTTTGTGCCGTTTATCTAGCCGATGTAATCGTTCTGCTGGTACACCGGGCGCTTAGAGTTGCTTAAAGTGGTCTTTTCTATGTTAACACATACCCAATTTAAATAAGAAGATTGATAAACTCGAACATAAAGAATAATAGCAGCAATATAATATGTAAGCTATAGTATTAATATACCTAAAAACTGTACTTACTATTTTATGTATAAAGAAATAAGGAAAAAGAGTGTCATTTAGTATTGCCATGGAAAGAGCAGGCATATATTAGAGGAAATGTCTTTGTGCAAATACTGTGTTTGCAGGGCGATCGGTTAGAAACCATTCTTTTAAGCAAGTGTAAATATCAGAATCAACTTTGATCTTTTGATTCCCTCTGCGGGATTAGAGTTTTTTAATTGTTCCCCATTTTAAACGTTACCTACCTATATGCAGGTATGTATTTAACGTACGAGTATTATTCAAGTATTGTAAGAACAAGGAAACATGTGGATCTATATGACAGATATGAATCCTACCAATCAACAGATACTCCATTCTGGAAGACACTTTTTGCAATGTAGGGGCTATAATGGATTCAGCTATAAGGATATTTCCCAGAAACTGGGAATAAAAAATGCTTCAATACATCATTATTACCCTAGAAAAGAAGATCTTGTTGTTGCTTTGCTTGAAGAAAGAAGAAAGAACTTAGCCACGTCTATTGCACAAATGATGGAATCCGAAAGGTCTGCTCGTGAGCAGCTTCAATATTATTTTGATTATGCATTGCAGGAGTTTGA
The DNA here is from genome assembly GCA_000306725.1 of Methanolobus psychrophilus R15. Taxonomy (GTDB): domain Archaea; phylum Halobacteriota; class Methanosarcinia; order Methanosarcinales; family Methanosarcinaceae; genus Methanolobus; species Methanolobus psychrophilus. The sequence goes on from CP003083.1 coordinate 2,955,506, forward strand.
TGAAGGCAAAAGTATCTGTCCTCCTGGCTCAGTGATTATTGATTTTGAAGAACTCCCGGAGAAAGTTCAAAAGCAAGATATGTTGTTATTTGATGCTATACTTGACTGGCTTACCGATGTTCTCAGAACTGGTCTGGAACAAGAGGAATTTGATTTTTCAGATTCAGTCGAAGCACAAGCAGAAATGGTAGTTGAAACTTTAATGGGTGCCAGACTGTTATCTAGCATTAAAGGTAGAAAGACACTTGTCAGAGCAATTTCTTCAATCAAATCCTGTCTTGGGTGGAGGGATTGATTTTTTATTGTATATCTGCCTATCTGCATGTAGGTAGACATGCCCTATTGTCATATTATTTTTGCTCTAAATAAGGCATTGTTAATTAAACATCGCTAGTTCTTTATTTCTGTACTTCATTAACAGGAGAACAGAGTATCTCAACATTTCAAGACTCTTTGAATAACATTTAGACTTTCTTCTCAATCTTGCCAGGAAATGCCTAAATATGCTGTTATATCCTTCTACGGTATATGTTTCAGCTTTGGATCGAGTATGAATAACCTCTGGAAGAAACTCTGCATATGCTTTCCAGTGATCGGTCATGACTTCTTTTATTTCCTTATCCTTTAGTATTTCCCAGAGTTGTCTTCCAGTTTCCGTGCCTCTGCTACCAAAAGAGCAGTTGATGAACTTTTTCCCAATCCTATCAACAGCAATCCAGATCCAGCAATATTTTTTTTGTTGCCTATATAAGTGTGCATTTCATCTAATTCAACAATCTCAATCTCATTTTCACTTTTTAGGTCCTCTAACTCCTGACCAAATTTCTTAATCCAATTATAAACAGAAACATGACTTACTCCCAAAAATCTTCCGATCGAACGAAATCCTAATCCTTCAAGATAGAGTTGTAAAGCCTGCCTTTTAATGGAAGTAGAACTCGCAGTCGATTTTATCTCGACTGTATAGTTATATCCGCAATCATAACATTTGTAGCGTTGACGTTCATCGACTTTCCCATTCTTTTTGTGGTTGGAACTCTTACATTTAGGGCAGTTCATACTGAAGTATAGGCTTTCATCCTATATACCTCTATTTACTTAACAATGCCCTAAATAAATGAAACAAATAAAAGACATAAAAATGGAGGAGATTGTGATGTCCGTTATGAGTATAATCTCATGTAAGATAATGCAAGATGAAATTGTGTGGCTTTTTACTAATGATTCTGAAATTGATAAGATCATAATCGTAGAAAGCAATAATATTTCAGAATTTAGAGAAAAACTGAATGAACAGCATGTCTCTTATGAGATAGTTCCTTTTGAAAAGATATCAGATCTTCTCGGGGATACGGATGAATATCAATCAATTGTAATAGTTAATATTCTGGAACTTGGACTTCATGCAGTACCAAAAACACTGAAAACCGAAGTATATCAGACTATTGAGGAAATGATTCCTTTCTCCGATGGCATACTCCTTTTTTACGGCCTTTGTGGTAATGTTTTGGGGAAAGTAGAAGAGGATTTCTGCCTTGAAAAAGATGGTTGCATCGTCCGAATACTCAGGGATGATGTGAGAATTGTGGATGACTGCATCGGAGCTACGGTTGGTGGCGGAGCTAATTATCTGAAGCTGCTTAAAACCCACAGTAAAGAACCTGCTTTTTTCTTCACACCCATGTATGCTAATTCATGGAGAGAACTTCTAAGCATTGATAAATATGCTCCAGATCCTGAAAAAGCGCTCAAGATGGCTAAAATGGTCAACGACATGGCAGGATATTCAAGGGTTGCAAAGGTCAATACTGGCCTGACATACGTAAAAGATATTGATGCAAAGATTGAAGAATATGCAAATTTGTTCGGCTATACTACCTTTGAGGTAAGTGGTAATCAGGAAATATTCGAGAAATGCTACTTCTCAATAAAGGATGAAATAAAGAACAAATCATGTAAAAAGAATTATGCCTCTTTTAAGTATAGTCGCCTGCGAAATGCTCGAAGATGAATTAGTTTATGTTCTCTCAACAGACCTTGAAATTAAACATTTGTTTGTGGTAGAGAACATAAACAGTTTCAGATTTGTACAAAAACTTAGATCTGAGAATCTCAAGCCTTTTGTGTTTTCATCTGACAGGTTATATTCTATGGTTTCTGAAAGTAATAGAAGTCCACCTGATGGTTTCACGAAAATGTTTTCGAGTATTCCGGTTTTAAAGCAAATGTACGATGCTTTAAATCGGAAGAAAAAGTCGGTCATTTTCTGGACACTTGTGGATATGCCGGGAAGTCTGTAGGGCTTAAAGTCCCTATTTTCTCTCAGATGGTACATTATGCTCTTGCGTATCCTGCTGCTTGTGATAAGGTCGATATCGATAGACCCAAACCAGGAGTTATAGGAATCGACTGCCCAGCCACCGATGAGCACGGTATTTGAGTTTTTGATATCATCATTCTTTTCATGGAGATGCCGGATAATTTCATTTAATTCTTCCAGAGAAAGAGCAATTATCCTTTGCATGGGTTCATATTGTGGCATAGACCGACACCAACTGCTTTGTCATATCCATTGCAGAGTAGCCCATTCCTGCCAGGTCGAGCAGTGTCTGGGAAGGAGATACTATCCTGATACCTTCCTTTTCACGGACATCCCGGAAAACGTCCCTGTCAATGCGGTATATGTATGCCATTACTCCCTTATCAGAATCGGACGCGAACAATTCCCTGAAGTAACCGAGGTGTTCTTCCTGCATGTAGAGATATACGGCATCATGACGTACCCCATAACCTGTATACAGTGATGCGGCAGTATAGGATGTGAAGCCGAAGGGTATGTCATTCTGGTTTTCAAAGGCTGATGTTATCTCTTTTGCGGCTGTCGTGGATTCTTTAAAATAGACTCGTATCTCATCGATCATAAGATTGGAGAACGGACGTTCCCAGGCAATGCCATTCAGGAGCTTGTTGACATCGGAGATGCTGACATGACCGTTATCCTGACTGATGATGTTCTGCTGCATGAGTGCCCGGACGGTCTTGTGCGCCCAGCCGTAGGATACGTTTTCCATTAGAGAGAGTTGCCTTATTGATGTCTTTTTCTCCTTCAGCAGACGGGATACTATTTTCCAGGATTTCTCGGATGTTATCCTGTGTCCGGCAGATGTGTACTGTCCCCTGCTTTCAGAGATAAATGACCGGGGAAGCTTTATTGTGCTTATGCCCAGTTTTTCCATTAGATCTTCTTCCATCTTCGGGATGTGTTTCGCAGCAACTACAAGTGAAACCTGTTTTCCACCCCCTTTCTCCCGTTGCCATAGCTCACGGAAGAGATTCAGCCGCGATATCACGTCAAACGTTGCTCTGGACTTTATTTCGATGACATAGAGCATGTCTCCTTTTTCCAGTATCAGATCGGGACTGAAAGGCAAATCGTTCAGGTAAGTTCCTGATCCAATGAATCCTGCACCCACAGGAATACCCAGATGGTCCATGATGTACGCACGGATATCGTTCTGTTCTTCTCCACTTTGTTGTGTCATTCTTGCTATCACTATATAGTGATAACTATATATAAGTATCAGTGATAGGTATCATTGGTTGATGATATGTAGATAAATTTATCAGTGATAACTTTGAAGAGGCTGAGGGTGGATGTCAGGAGTGTACTCCATACTTCCGGCTGTCTGCTTAGTAATGCGCTCGTCGTCGCGGAAGAAATAGCTGGTTGCTGTACCGTTGTCAATTTCGTAGAACTGGTTTGCGTCGTTGATGACAGGAGCGGTGATTATGCCTGGATTAATTTCATCCACTCAATATCTCTCAGACAGCAATTCCTTCTCCTTTTTGCGAATGAATTCTTCAAAATCCGTTTTGTATCTCTCTGTGCTTGGATGTGAATTGATTTTCTTAATTGAGCGATTGAATGAATAGTAAGCCGGTAAAATCAAAATGAATATAAAAGCTGTTGCGAATAAAGCGGCACAATACTTGCGCCAAAAAGAATCAATGGGGCACATGTTCCAACCATAATATATCGAAACAATAAAAGAAACTAAGACATACATTGCATATAGATGAAACACTCCATTTTTCATATCTACACCCCACATTATTTTAGTTTCAAATATCCCTTCTTTTATGGTTATTTGCACAGAACCAAATCCCAGTTCTCTCTGTTTATGCGTCACAACAACAATTCCTGAAACTTCGCCTGCGTTTTTAACTCCCTTCACCGGACTGTAATCTTCATAAGTTTTATCATCACCTGAGCCTCTAATTAATCTTACTGTTTTGTGACCCATAGCCCAATAGAACTCGCAGATAGCGGGCACCAGTTTCTCCTTTGGGATTTTAGTTATGAGTTCTAATTCTGTCAACTGTGTTATCTCCATCAGATCACCTTAAAGTGTTCTACGATTCCGATTTATTGGTAGTTGCATGCTTACATCAATATGTATATCTGTTATCAATCTTACTTTCTTAATAAGCGGTTTATTGTGTTTCCGACTACAGCTTTAGCACTACTTACGGCGCTTGAAACTGAAGAGCTAACACTACTTGCAGCACTTGAAATTGAAGAGCTGATACTACTTGTGGCGCTTGAAATTGAAGTCTTGGTACTACTTGCAGCGTTTGAAATTGAAGTTTTGGTACTACTTGCAGCGTTTGAAACTGAAGCTTTGATACTGCTTGATGTATCACCCAGCCTTGTGCCTCCTGCAGTATTTTCTTCAATTGTAGCTCCTATGCCCGAGCCTATATTATCGACTGCATATTTTCCTAATGCAAGTGGTCCATCTTTTGCAATGAACACAGCTACATCATCAAAAGTAGCAGGTATGCTTTTTCCAATCGCAGCAGCAACTCCAAATCGTTTATTCTCTTGGTATGCCTTGCTTAAACCTTGTATGTATTTTGTACCTCCAAATATTTTAAGAGATCCTCCTCCTATACAACCTATCCCATTAAATGCAGAGTTGGTTATCAATTCCTCAGTGCTTATCTCGTAGTTATTCCAAGCTTTTATATCACTCACAATAGAAATGACCGACATTACTCTGGCAACTATAGTGTTCAACGCAACTTACTACACGTATTAATGTTTATCTTATCTTATGGCGGGGAAAGAACAAATTCTGATTGACCGAAAGGTAATTCTCGACGAGATTAACGATTTGATCACACACGAGAACAATTCAAGAGTGTTGAAAAGGCTCTATTTTGTTAAATTTAGATATTTAGGGGATTCTGTAGAAGAAGCTGCTATTAAAGTAGGAGTGACTAAGAAAACAGGATATTGCTGGCAAGAAAGTTGGAATAAAGGCGGCTATGCCGCCTTAATGCCAAATTTTGGCGGAGGTAGGAAATCCAAACTTACTGATGAACAAAAAAAGGAATTAAGAGCTTTGTTGGAAAATAAGGATTACTGGACTACAAGAGAAGTCTGGAAGTTAATAAAGGAAAAATATGGCGTAGAATATTCAGAGAAACAAGTAGGAGTTATACTTCACAGTTTTAACATGTATCACTCAAAGCCATATCCCCTTGACTACAGAAGACCTAAAAACGCTGAAGAGATCTTAAAAAAAACTAACCGAAGCAATTCCAAAAAATATTGGTCAAGATGAGCAGTATATCATAGGTTTTCTGGATGAATCTTCACCACAAACAAAAGCAAACACGCAAAGATTATGGTCATTTAAAAAACCGTTGATAATAAAAAATACGGATTACGTTAAAGCAAATGCATTTGCGTTTTATTCGATCAACGGGAACAGTATCATTGATTTTATGAAAAGCTCAAAAACAGAAGATGTGTGTGAATTCCTGGAAAAAATTGTAGAGCAAAACCCAGGGAAAAGAATAATTCTTGTTCTCGATAATGCAAGATCGCATCATGCAAAGAAAACGATAAGTAAAGCGAGAGATTTAAAAATAACACTTGTGTTCCTACCACCTTATTCACCTGATCTAAATCCAGTAGAATTTGTCTGGAAAACAATCAAAAGAGAAGTGTCAGTCAAATTTGTCAAATCAAAAGAACATTTGAGGAATATTATCAAAATGGAATTTATGAGGATAGAGAGCTCATTATCGTTTGCAAAAAAATGGATAGAAACATTTAATGCACAAATAAAAAGTGTGATTTGTTGAGTTAGGGACTATAATTATCGTGAATTATTCACATGTGAACTACTCCTCCGTGCCAGACTTGGGCTGTCGAGGAAGAAGTAGTTCATCAAGCAAAAACATTGATATCTGACAGACCAGATAAAGACTGAATTTTAGTTTACCAAGGTGATTGGATGGAAAGAGTATACAAATATTATCCGGAAGATTTTGGAGAATTAACTGTAAAAGTTGTACACATGGACCTACTTTTCGATATTTTTGCCGATCACACAAAGGTATCATCCCATCTTCAATTAAGAACCCTTGACAATCCCATCAATGACCTGGAGCTGAATTGCAAGAACCTTGAGATTCTATCCATAAGTTGCAGGGAGTATGGTATTGATTATGAGTACCGGAAAAAAGAAGATATCCTCTTGATCAAATTTAACCAGGTAATACCTGAAAACACAGAGATCTTGATCACTACTAAGACTATCTGCAGACCTACTAATAATATACTGGAAGGACTCTATTATGACGAAACTCCTGCAGGCGCTCCACCACAGCAGATTACCCAGTGTCAGCAATGGGGACTCCAAAGACTTGTGCCATGCATAGACGACATGGAAGCAAAATGCACCTATACTACAACCATCATTGCCGATAAGAGATATACCAATCTCATAACCAACGGCGATATTAAGGAAACAAGGCATTCGGTTGGAAGTGAAAGAGACAGAATTGTATATGACAATTCAATCACCCCTATGTCTCCCTATCTTTTTTTCCTGGGTGTTGGGACCTATGATACATTCAAAAGGGAATTCGAGTATCCGGATGGACATACCTTTGACCTGGAACTGTTGGTGCCTCCTGGTTCTGGCACAGTGATAGCTCAGAGAGCTCTTGATGTTCTCTACGATTCTGTTATGTGGATCCATCTTTTCACAGGTAGTCCTGAACAATACGATCAGTTTGAAAAGCGCAAAGAGATCATGGCCCTGGTTCGGGAAAGGGACCGGCTTAAAAACAAGGCGAACAATGCTAATGGACAGATCGAAACGATCAGAGAGGACCTGAAGAAGGCAGCAGGATCGATACAAACCGGATACAGATATACAGGTACCGTTTACAGGGAGATCGGAATGCAGAATTCCAATTTTGGCGGTATGGAAAATGTAGGAAATACAACTATTACCACCAATCGCATAATGCCCTTCCCTCTGATGACCGACGGTGCTTTTGAGTATATGATAAGGGTGAAGGTCCATGAATTCTACCACAACCTGAACGGCTCCGAGGTAACAGGAAAAAGTCCTTTTGAACTGTGGCTTAACGAGGCAGTTACCGTCCATATAGAAAGAAGATACCACGCATACCATTTTGGAGAAGCATACAGTCGTCTTGAGGAGGTCCTTGAGCTCCTGGCTCCCGGCTCCGGAACCTTTGCACTTGACAGAGGAGCAGCCTCCATGCCTATCATTCCAGATGGATTCAATGACCCTGATGATCTTATAACTTCAGTGACCTATGTAAAAGCTCCGGAATTTGTGAGTATGATAGAAACCCTGATGGGGAAAGAAACATTTGCCAGGGCATTGAATGTCTATTATTCCAGATATAAACACTCGAATGCTTCAAGCTGGGACTGGATCGAAGTAATGGAAGAGGTTTCGAGACAGGAATTTAAAGATATGGCAAAAACATGGCTTAAACAGACACAGTTCCCGCTGCTCCATGTAAAGTCTTCTTATGATGAAAAAGAAAAAACTTTTACATTATTCTTAGAACAGGAAGTTCCAGCAAAAGGGACATTCTGGGATTTCCCGGTTTGTGCAGCCCTTGTAGATAAGGAAGGGAAGGATCTTGCCGAAGTTATGGAGTGGATGAAGGATAAGGAGAAAAAGATAGTTATCAAGAACGTGGACAAACCTGCTTTTTTATCTCTGAACCGAGGATATTCTTTTTTTGGCAAAGTGGTTCATGATGTGGATATTGATGAGCTGATCTTGCAGACCAAAAAAGATCGGGATCTAATAAACAGGTTCATTGCCTTCTTCAAAATAGTGGATATCGAAAAAATGAAACTTATTGAGGACACAAATCGTCTTCCCTCAAAAGAGTTCACAGACCTCTATCATGAGCTCATCAGGGATCATGACCTCATGAAGAAAGCAGGAGCTCAGTTCCTGACAATCTTTGAATCTGTGGAGGATGAGAAACTCGCACACAAGTATCAGTTGTTATTTGAGGTTAAGCAAAAACTTCTCAAAGCAATAGCAAGCAAACATGAAGATTCCTTAATATCACTCTATCGGACTTACAACGAAAAGGATGATAAAAGCCAGGATTACCTAAATGAGCAGATAAATGCAATCAAGGATCGCCAGGTAAAGAACAAGTGTCTCTCTGTCCTTTCAACCCTCGATAATCCCACAGTTCACGATATGATCAGGAAACAGTTTGAGGCTGCCCGGAGTGCGACGGATAAATTAAGTGCTTTTGGTTATTATCTTGACAGCTCGGCACCTGACAGAATTCATTTTATGCAAGCTTTCCAGAGAGAGGCTGAAAAACATCCGGTAAGTTGGGAGGCCTTCTTGAGGGTTATAGGAGGTAATAGTAGCGAGGATGTAATTGATCTGGTAAGACAGGTTGAACAATGCAAGGCTTTTAGGATAGAACAGGCAAATGACCAGAGAGCTCTTTATGGAAGTTTTGCATCGAACCGAAAGAAATCTTTGCAAACCGAAGAGGGACGAAAACTGCTTGGGGATATAGTTCTCCGGCTGGCCAGAGTCAATGAGTACAATACCGTACACATACTCAATGTCTTTGCCAATATTGATAAGATGGAAGACAAATATCACATACCTCTGGTGGGAATGCTGATTGATTTCCTGGATAAGCTTGATCCGGATCTTACACCAAGCGTGTACAACCGCATCCGGAAGATACTGCTCAATACTCCAAAAGCCATGAATAAATATGAAGAGATCTATGGAAAAATCAACCTGGTGTGAACTATCTACCCAAAAGGGAATGGAGTTCTGGTCAGGTTAACGTCAACTACTCTTTCCTGCAAGCCTTGAAATGTCGAGGAAGGAGTAGTTCAATTGACCAAGTAGTTTTGCTAGTTTTTTCCATAGAAATCCTCAATAAAAAAGGTAATCATATCTTACCTTTTAATGATCCTTTCTTTCTGTATATGATGCCAAGAATTCCGGCAAGGGCAAGCCCTGGTAACGTCTTTATTGCAGTGCCTTTCCAGTTGGCAGTGATGTCCTGGGCGTCCCTGTTCTGACCTGTGGCTTCAGGGTCATTGCCTACGATGCTGTCCGTTCCATACTCTTCTGTATCCGGGCTCATTGCATCTGCACAGATCATGAAAGGAGAGAAACCTGTCGTTATAGCTTCAAAATAGAGATGGTTCTCATCTTCACCTGTTATTGTTGTTGGTAGCTTGTTCCAGGCGCTGTTGGAAAAATGCTGCATGTGAATGCCGTACTTATCTACATTGTTGGAAGTTATCCACTCTTTTGAGACAGCAAATCCTATTGTTGCCTCACTTACTCCTGTGGCTGAGAATGTGCTATCTCCCAGAATAATGTCCATGAACTGATAGGTATGGGCTGAAGAAGGCTCAGGCACATCATCAGGCAGTTCGTTCAAAAGGCTGACAGATGCCATGACATAACCCTGCGTCTTTTCTGCCTCAAACCTTATGTCAGTCACAGGTGTGCTCCTGTCGGAAAAAACATACCTTACCTCAGCGTCCCTTCCTACAAAGCGGATATCCGAATCCACAGCAGCGATGTTTGCAGGAGGTTCAGTGCTGCTTGATATCCGGACGCGGACTCCGTTACCTGAGCTATGTGTGATCTCTTCTGCAGGCACTTCGGCCTGCTCCCTGTTCTTTGTCAGCGGAAGATAGTCTATATTGTTCCCATCACCATTTATCTCATGCAGCTGACAGAAGCCGTTCCCTAAGGAAGACTTTATCTGGCTCCAGCCTGTACCGTCCGGCCTTGCCCAGAAGTTACCTCCAATGTAGGCCCCGTCGATGATATTGTTGTCACATGTCATTGTAGTGTTCCAGCGGTTGGACGATCCACCATAGATGAGGGCATTGTTGGTGTTGTTGAAATGATTGTTATATATGAGATTATTATGGGAATTCCTGAGCACAATACCACACATATTATGTTCCGCTAATACGGAATTCGAAATGTTTGTCTCTTCTGAATTGTAGAGATATATTCCATAAGAGTTGCCATATACGTAACAGTCACTTATATTGCATCCTTTTGAAACGCCAATGATCATCCCCATGTCGCTGCCTGAGACATTGACGCCCGCTATTGTGATATTGTCTGCCCAGATCTCGACGGCATAACCGGACGGGCAAGGAGAGATAATGCTGACATCTGCAGGATTTCCTGTCGATGAGACAAGGCTTATGTTCTCATCTGTGAACCAGAGTTTCTCGTTATAGGTGCCAGGCTCAACAACAATGGTATCCCCGCTCGACGCGGCAAGGATAGCCTCACGGATCGTTGTAAAGTCCGCACTTCCGCTGGTGTTCACAATTATGGTTGAGTTCAGGACGTGGATAAAAGAGCTTTTGAGGGAAGTATTGCTGCCATTGGGATTGGACACGCTCAGGGATATGTCATAGACGCCCGGACCTGCATAGCTGTGGATGGGATCCTGTTGCGATGATGTGCAGCCGTCCCCGAAGTCCCAGGTCCAGCTATCCGGTGAGAAGAGGCTTGCATCATGGAAGTCTACTGCTTCGTTGACATGAACATACCTTTTACCGGCAACAAAGGCAGCGAGTGGTTCCCTTTCCTCCCTGGTGAAAGCTTTTATGCATACATTCTCCCCGCATGCAGAGATATCCGTCCATTCGCTTCCGTTTGAGCTCATATAGCTCTGCCCTGCGCTTGCATATGCATTGCTGCTATAATCAGGTACAGCTTTCTCAATAGCTAAAGGATAGGCATACTGAGGTGTCGTAAAGGCCACAACCACAGAGAAGTTCTGCCCCTCAAGCAATGGAACGCTGCAGTCCAGGTCAATGGTGTGATATCCTGCGAAGGGGATGCTTCCGTTCTTTACGGATGCGGGTCCGGAGAGGCTGACAGGACCGTCAGTGGGGTCCAGATATATGGAAATATTGTAGAATGAATTGGAGTCTACCGTGTAAAAGCTTACAGCTTCCAGTGTTCCGTCAGCTACTGCAGCGAACACATTTGCCCCGTATGCAGTGCTATTGTTGTAACCAGCGCATGCGGTCCAGCCAAGCGGATCATACTGGTAGATGCGGTCATAATTATCAACGTCCTCTGCGGTAAAGAGGAAATTGCCTGCATAGGGTTTTGTATCAAGCCCACTCATGCCTTCATTGTTCCCCATGACGGTGTCATGATAAGAGATGTAGAAATAGCCATCTTTTCCCCATTTGCTACCCCAGGAGTTCTTGATGATGAAAGCCCCGTTCCCGGGAGCTGCAGGGGTGAAATTGTATCTGCTGTAGGTGTCATCCCAGCCTACAAGGGTCACTGCGTGATTTGCGAGCTGTACCTCGTCGCAGTAATAGAAGCTGCTGTTTGTGGAATTGTAATAGGCATCGTCATAGTAGAAGGCTACCGAGATGCCGCCATAATTGGTGATCATCCATTTGTAAAGGGTGTCAGATGCATTGAATCCCGGAAGTATGAGGATCTTCTGGACATGTTTTGCTATGACCGGATCAACAGGTGAGATGCCAGAATAGGAGTTATAGGGGTCGTCTGTTTCAATTACCGGACCACTCCACCTTGTCAGATAGGCGGCTGTGAACAGGTCGAATCCCCCTTCATCATGAGAATTGCGATCAAATCCGTCCTGATAGGAGGTTACAAGCATGTTCTTGACATTATTCTCGGAAAAGTCCCATGTCTCTGATCTGCTGTGCAGGAGGAATGATTCCAGGGAAGACAGGGTCGAATGCGCCCAGCAGCTTCCGGCAAAACCCTGGTCCCTTACCGCTGTCACACCACCGGTGTCCCTCAGGTCATAGCGGGAAGGGATCTCCGAGCCAAAGGGCTTAGTGGACATCAGGCTAAACCCTTCATCTGCCATCAGGTCTTCCATGCGCACGGGAGATAAATGGGAAAGGTCCACAGGGGATGGGATAAGCCCTGTTGGGCGAACTGGGTCATTCAATAGGGGAGATTCCGTTAACTGATCAATTGATAAGAGTGTAATGGGACTCTTTACCAACATTTCATTTGAGGAGATTGTTGTATCCGTACTGGCAGAAATCTCTTTTTGGTACTGGATGAATGCAGGATTTAGGGGAGCTATTGATATTTGAGGCTCCGTAGTATTATCTGCTGTGCCAGGAACAACGGCCACTGCATTACAGGAACTGAAGACTAAGATCAATGCAAGGCAAAATATGGTCAACAAGTTTTTCGATGTGAATGGGTTTTTCATCTCAGCTTCCCTCTATACTCGATTTAAACTATCTTATAATATATTATTCATTAATATATATCTATTTACGAATAGTACAGGAGTGGCCTTGCAGGAAGGGGTAAGCTGACTGCTTTCATAAGTGAGGGGGCTGTAATTGAAAATTCCAAAAATGCTTAAATTACATTTACAATGATTTAACAGCGTTACTCATTAAATTAAATATGATAGAGGTTAAATAATAGAAAAGCCAATTGTAAAATACGGGCATAGTATTGATGCGCGTAGGTTCTTAGCAGAAAACCCAATACGGGATAAAAAATATTCCAAAGACCGGGTCGCCCTTTGGTACCCTTACAGGGTGCCTCGGTCTAATCTAATCAGAAACTTTCTGATTTTTAAAATTTATCCGGTTAGCAGAAGCATTATGTGTGCTCTGTTATTATGGCAAGCTCTGAAGCTTTATAGAACGACAAAAAGACTTTCAGGATATCATAGTCGTATCCAGATAATATCAGACATTACAAAGCCAAGGATAATTTTGCAAAATTTAATAGAAGATCATTTTGATATCTTCATCAAATACGATTTCCATCTTGTAACACTCCTTTCCAAGACCGCATATGTCCCTTCTCTCTTCTGTTATCTCAAATCCTACCTTCTGATAGAGGTTGATTGCAGCTTCATTGTCTTTTGCAACATACAATATGACGCTGTCGATGGAATTCAATTTCATTTCTAGTATACTTTTTTGCAACAGCCTGACCCCAATCCCCTGTCCTCTGCATCTGGCATCAACCGTGAATGAATAAAGTGTTGCGGTTTTCTTCAGCCTGCCGGATGAGATGGAGGGTATTATGAAATATAGGCAGTAGCCTTTAATCTCATTATGATCAGTATACACATATGTAGTCTTATTAAAAAGATGGATATATCTTGAGAATCTTTTTTCATTTATTTCTACAAAATTTTCATTATAGAGCCTGATGACCTTACTCAACATCCCGCCGCTTATATTATCTACATACATGTCGGATATCTTGACCCATTTCCGTGTTATAAGGCTGCCAACTGTCAACTTGAATGCCGTAATCGACTGCCTTTTGATAACATGTAGTTTACAAATGATTCCTCTTGTAAATATTGCCGCTGCCATTATCACATCACAACGTATAGAGTAGAAATGAATCGAAATCCTTATTAACGCTGTTAACAGACTGATATTCGTGTTTACTCTTAAAGTCTTTGCGGCACTATGTTCCGAAACATGGCACGAGATTTACTAAACCCTGCGACACCTGGTTCAAAGTTGATACTCTTGTTTTCTCATGGAAAAATTAATATTAGTATTAAAAAAGTGCTTTTATAAGCCGCATTTTAAAGGCAGGAAATCATGCGTTCTTCCTACCTTTACTAAGATATCATTTTTGTAGGAATGTGTCCTGACTGGAATAATCTTTCTAATATATTATAACTTTATACAATTCCAGCCGAAGTACTTAAATATCTTATTAAAATATTTCTATTAGGTGGTATGAACAATGGTTCTTTTTAAAAAATTATTGATGAAAATCTTTCTTATTTTATTTGTCTTTTTTCATGTGCAAGGTCTTGGCAGTGCAGTAGAGTATTCATCATTCTCAGCAGATGTTACTGCAGGCAGTGCTTCTTTAGCAGTTGGTCTAACAGACCTGTCGATCATCTATTTTGAGCCTGCTTCCGATTGCAAGATATCGATCATTGATTCTCAAGAGTTCAATGTACAGACCAATAAAGAATGTACAGTTGAATGGTACCTTGATAATATCCTGGTCCAGTCTGATGCAAACGTGACATCTTCACGTTTTATTTTTGATTCCTTTATTGGCAATTCCACATTCCCTGCACAGCATCGGATCAAGGCTGTCGTATTTAATGCAATCGGGACTGATGAAAAAGAGTGGAAGTGCTCTGTCACCAGGAAGGTACTTCGCTCTGGGCAAAAACTGGAATTAAAAGACGGGTATGAACTAACTTTATCCTTGATCGATACAGTGGGCAATAAAGCTCTGGTCAATTTAAGTAAAGATGGAGAACTTGTCGATCAGGATATAATCAATGTCGATAAGCCCAATGATCGCTATTATTATAACAGGACACTTGAAGGTAATAGTGAGGTTATCGTATATGCGCATATTTCAAATGTGTTCCAGGGTCAAGTTGAGTCTGTAGCCGTTTTTGAACGCATTGAACAATATTCTGATTTGGGTACATTGAGTATTGATCCGGACATACTATTGAAATTTGAAGATACATGGGATCTGGGAAATTGCTATTCTTTGAAAATAATAGATATAGCTACCAACGGAAAGTCCTGTCTGATCTCCCTTGACAAAGACGGAATAATTGTAGATAGACGTATACTTGCTGATGATAATCTATATATCTATCAGAGGGTAAACAAAGATACACAGGACATTAAACCAATTCTGCAAATTAAGGTTCTGGACATATTTAATTCAGCTGACGAGGACTATGCCCAGTTTTCCGCTAATTACACTCTAAACCCGGATGTTAATACTGTTGATATAGATCCTTTTACGTTAATAGGATCAGGTAGTCTCTGGACCCTAAGTAATGGATATATAATTCACGCCAATGAGATCTCTTCGAACCAAAAAGCATTTATTACTCTTAAAAAAGATGATATTACTGTTGACCAAGCCATAATTGATGAGTACGGTGCATACACCTACAGCAGACTGAACCCGGTCAATGGAACTATTTCCCAGATACTACATGTGAACTCATCGAAGATACTTGAGGGAGAGCATGGCGACTATATTGAATTTGACCCCTCCTATCTGATAAATCCTGATAGTGACACTTTGCCTCTTGACCAGAAAAGGATAGTCTCTGTGGGAGAGACCATTGAATTAGAAAACGGATACTCACTTAGTTTACTTTCCATTTCCATTCAAGATAAAAGCGCACTCATAGGTCTGAGTAAAGATGGGAGGACAGTTGATGAGCACATACTAAAACCAGGGGAGAATTACTATTACAACCAATCGGTAGAAGGCAACGATAAGATTGTTATTAGTTTCCTTCTTGACAGAGTTTTTTCAGCTGAAGCCAACAAGCTCATGATCATAAAGGATCTTGTTCAGAATTCATATGAGACTCCAGAGGAACCTGTAATTAGGCCTATTACCAGAAATACAGCCATAATCAGAGGTTTGGTGTATAACGGCACCAGTCTTGATGAGATCACAGGCCCTCTTGACTTTGATCGTATAGAGATAAATGCGTCGAATTTTGCCGGTTTCTACTATGATGTGGACACAGGGATTTCGACTGAGAGCATTTGGATTTATAGCGAGACTACGACCAGTGTTAATATCATTGCTCCGGAAGGACTTACTTATACAACGAGGATCTCGCCTGTTGATTATAAGAGCCGCAATTTATACGGCCAATACAACATAATAGGATTTCTGGGTGAAAAATGTGTTCCACTGGGTGAAAAAACGCCAGATAAGTTCTCCAGATTGCTTTTGGACAGTGATGAAAAATTGGTATTAAGATTAGGTCAGCCTCTTGAGCTTCCAGAAGGCTATGCTCTTGAAGCAAAGCAGATCGATGTCGAAGGTGATAAGGTCTGGATGGAGTTCTCCAAGGATGGAGAGTTCATAGAAGACGAGATTCTCGACTTATCCAACGGCACAATTGTCTGGACCTATGAGGCAGATGATGTTGCGGACGAGGACGATGTACCTGTAATGAAGGTCGCAGTCACAGGTCTCCTACAGGATCAGGCAGTTGGCTGGGTCATGATCGACGGACTGTGGCTGACTGATGTCGGCAATATCATACAAGTACATTCCCAAAGCCAGTTCGGGAAAATGGAGGTAGTTTGCATTGGATACAACGAGCTTTATTTAGCCAATCCAAGGTCTATCACTCTAAAAAGAGGTTCATCGATAGAGATCATGGACAATTTCTCTATAAGAATAGCTGCAGATGACAATTTAAGGTTCTATATTGAGAAAGAGGATCAAACTGAAGATGTGTGTGAACTTCGCGGAGAAGTTGCAGAGAATGTGGCTACATTCCAGTGGAGTTCTGCTAACTTTGAAGGATTCTATTATGAGTTTGATGAGGGAGCCGGGGCTGAAAAGCTGGAACTGAAGGAGATAAACGGCAGGATCATACTGGAGAACAAGTTAGTCTATAACTCAACTCCTGAATACATACCCTTCAAACACACTCCGTGGGGGAAATACAAGGCAGTTGGCTTTATTACAGAAAAGTATTTTGTAGGATACCCCTCAAACCCCTTTGGGACCGGTAGTGATGCTGTAGACATACTTTCCAGTGGCATGCTTTCCAAGATCCTTGTCGACGAAAGTAATACACGATCTATATATTCAGGCTCATCACTCTTTCTTGAACAAGGATACAGGCTTGACATTCATGTGGATGATGATACTTGCATGGCCCTAGTGATTCTCGCAAAGGACGGCAATGAGATTGACACAGCGGTCATTACTGAAAACAGCACTTATATATATAAAGAAGATCTTGGAAATTTCCAAAACGTTCCGCTAATAGCAGTTTCCTTCGGCCCCATAATAAATGGTATTGAACCCTATGCATCAGTCAATGGTGTTTTTCAGGTATCTGAAGACTACCTTGTACTTGAGCAGGGAATTACCATTGGAATGATGGAAATTACAGGCAGCAGTGGAAGCATCATAATGTCCAACAAGTATCCTGTTTCCCTGACAAAAGGTGCCTCTTTTCCTTTTATGGGTGATGTCTGCTTTAAGGTCGCTGACTCTTCTTCACTCAGGTTTTATCCGTTTGTGAATACTAGAGCACCCATGTCACCATCTTTAGATATCATGACCTTTAGCCCGGCTGATATAAACATTCAATCTGCTGAAGATGAGCAACAGACCTTTGAAGTAAGCACTAATGAGATTTGTGATTTTCTATGGCTGATTAACGGAGTCGAAGCACAGGCTCATAATTCATGCAGATCAGCATCTTATTCCATTACGCCTGCATCTGCAGGATTTTATAATATAACCGTGCTTGCTGTAGGTTCAGGTGAAACTGTCAGACAAACGTGGGATATGCGTGTTGTTAGCTCCGTTTATGATGGTGGAAAGCCATCGGCCTCCTCAGGCGGCGGTGGAGGAGGTGGAACTGCTTCTGGTGAAAAGTACGAGAATATTCAGGTGAAAGAAGTAAAGCAGCAGAATGTTAACAGGGACTCTGTAGTTGTTTACGAGTTCAAGGGTGAGAAGAACGCAATTGGATCCATTGAGTTTACCGCTCTTAAGAACTCTGGCACCGTTTCAGCAACCATAGAAATCCTGAAGGGAAAATCCTCTTTTGCAATAAGTGATGCTCCTGGTAAGATTTACCAGAACATGAACATCTGGGTAGGAAAGACAGGGTTTGCAACACCTGAGAATATCAGAAATGCCACTTTAAGCTATAGGATAGATAGATCCTGGATTGAGGAGAATGGTGTTGATGAGTCTTCAATAAGGATGTACAGGTTCCACAATAACGAATGGAGCTCTCTTCCAACGCAAAAGGTAGGCGAAGATTCCAGATACGTTTACTTCGAATCTGAAACGCTAGGCTTCTCGCCATTCTCTATTGCAGCGTATGCATCTGAAGAGCTCACTGACAAGGATTACCAGGTGTCTTTAGAGTCCGAGCCACTCTACTCCACGGAGGATGCGTTTAAGGACACTGAAGTTGTTGCAGACACGCACAAAAGGACACCAGGTTTAGGCTTCATGTTTAGCTTGGTGATCATGGTCTGTGCTGTTCTGGTTATGAGGAAGAGAAGCTAAGGCTTCACTTTTTAACAAGAGGATGTATTATGAAAGTAATGAGCACTTCAAAAGGCATAGGCGGTCAGCTCACGGATTTCAGGAAACTGGTGGAAACCTCCAAAAGGATAACGTTTGTCGGATCCGCAGGATTCTGCACTCCATTTGCCGAGCTGATGGCGTATGTGATCCGGGGCAGTGCCAGGGAAATTAATTTCGTGCCTGATGCAAGGCTGGAGGAGGCAAGGTCCATAATTTCAACGCCTTCAGGTATGCAGCTTGGGGAGCCGGCTGACTTCCATGCCGATACAGTTGTCCTGCTTGGCGGGCTTGCGATGCCAAAAATAGGTGTTGAACCATTAAAAGCGAAAGAAATGATCGATTCCATTCTTGAAGGCTCTGAAAAAAAGCTCATTATCGGAGTATGTTTCCAGTCTATCTTCCAGAATCAGAACTGGCCGGACACAATAGATTTCGACTTTATTATTAATGCAGACCTCACAAGTGAAGTTAAACAATCCTGAAAAGACTTGAGATCACTTTCATTATCGCATCAGTATATAGATTATTCTATCCAGGCATCGACCACTATGTGCCAGACACCAGGAGAATACTTCTTCACCTTGCGGCATTCCATGATCTCCACCTGTCTGCCCTCGCGCAGCGCGGCTTCCGTTATCCTGGAAATGGGCCTCTTGAACATCAATTTTTCGGGTGTTGTCTCATGATAGTGCAGCATGCCACCGGTACTTTTGATGGCCCTTATACCATACTCCAGATATTCATGGGTCGTGCCTACATATCCCATCAGTACCCTGTCTGCAACACCCTGCGGAGTAAGTACCGCACAGTTCCCGTTCAGGGCTTCAACAATATGTTCCACTTTGTTCAGCCGGATATTTTCCTGCAGGTATTCGAAGGATTCCGGGTTCAATTCTATTGCATATATCTTCGAGGGTTTTGAGTGGACTGCGATGGGTATTGAAAAATAGCCGATGCCTGCAAACATGTCAACTATTATCTCATTTGAACCTGCCTTGCTCATGATGCTCTTTTCATATAGGTTGCCTTTTGAGAACATCACCTTTGTAACATCGAGCCTGAAAAGACAATTATTTTCCTTGTGAGTGGTTTCCGTGGATGTTCCTGCCAGGATTTCCCTTTTGGGTTTTCTGAACTGTCCCTCAATTCCAAGATCGCGTACAACTGTATGGCAATAAGGGTATATCCTGAGAAGTTCCCGGGCTATGAGGAGCTTATGCCCTTCTATACGCTCATCTATGCTAACGACAATTATCTTTCCTACTATATGCCAACCTGAAGGGATAAGCTTCAGGTCTGTCTCAGGAATGAGTCCCTCAAGGCGTTCCCGCAGAGGCTGGGACTTGCCGTAGTATTCGGGGCTGTGCTGTTCAATGGTATCCATGCCTGTAATTTCGCAGATGACCGGTATTTCCAGGAAATCTTTTCCATCCAAGGTGCTTTCCTTTATCTTTCTCTCATGGTCCAGCATCCCATTTTTTAAGAGTTCATTCCTTATGGCCTCTGCCTCTGAAACAGGCACGACAACTGCTCTTTTAACACTCATGATCCACCTGTCTGATTGACGTTGTTATGCAAATACTTTATGATGCCTAGAGTATTATTCGCTACTCAGCGAACATTTATATAGATTGTTTATTAATTACGTACTACATGAATAATGGAGACAGTACTGCTATTTTTTCCACAGAAGCTGGTTTCATTGCACTGAACGGTTCTGTCAAAATAAAGATTCTGGATTTCTTAAAAACGGGTCCTCGCTCTTTTGATGAAATTGTCACCCACACCGGGAAAGCAAAGGCCACTATATCTGTCCACCTCAAAGACCTCAAATCCTGCAACCTTCTGGAGGAACAGATAGACCCTGATGACCGGCGTAAAAAGATATATTTCCTGAAGTGCCAATACCTTGCATATTCCCAGGAACCGGGGGTCAGGCACTACACGGATATGCTGGATATCATTGCATCCCGTGACATTGGGAAATATGGCAGCCTCACATGCATATTCTATGCAGTGCAATACGGTTTCCTTGCTCACGGCATCAACTGCACTCCTATAATGAGGGATATTGGCAAGGATGTTGGAAAGAGCCTTTCACATAACCTTACTTCAATATACCCTGATGACCTGTTCGAGGAAATGATGGTTTTCTGGGAGACGAACAATATAGGCAGGTTCTCAGTTGTAGAAAAAGAACCACTGAAAATCGCTGTCTATGACTTTTTTGACTGCAGGTCGCTTCCCATAAAAGCCAAAGTGATCTGCTCTTTTGTACAGGGCGTCTTTGAAGGTATCTTCAGCGACAAATTCGAAGTACAATGCACCATGGAAATAATCTCTGATTGCACTCAGGACTGCGAAGCCTGTCTTTTTGTCATGCGCTGAATTTACGCTGCTTTGATAACTCCCAGTTCCCCTTTTATATGCCTGCCAATGGCTGCAACAATGCCCGGGCCGTCCGTGCCCTCACGACAGGTTATTATATGCTCCATCAGCCCAAGGCGCTCAATACCGAAAATATCCCTTGCGTGGCCTGTCTTTTTAATAGCTGCCTTGAGTTCTGATCGGGTCACTGAATTGGCAGTCACATGATCAAAACCTGACTTCTTCCAGTTCCACAGGATATCAAGTTGCTTTTTCGACAGGTGACCGGTGATATTTTTTGTGTCCTCTATCTCTATTTCCAGCGGGACATGAAGTATAATGCCAAAGCGTGAGGCTACCTGCTGTGCGTCTCCGGTCCCAAGTGTTCCTAGACTCTTCTGCATAATGGTCACCGGTACTCCGATATCGATTATAATGTGGTCTTTTTCGATAGAACTCACATAACCTTTACATATATCGCCTTTGTTTACTTTCTTCAAAGGTGAACCATATTTGTCAACAAGGAAATTAGCAGCAAATTCTTCATCCTCACCACTTATCTCCAGAGTGAGCCACCCTTGCTCTGATATCGATATCTGCGATTTTGCATCAAGCTCCTTCACATCGTTATCAATAAGGATCTGTGCAGCATGGATGGCACGCTCCCTGGTGCCATAGACTTTGATCAATAATTGGATATTTGTCATCATTACCCGGATTTTACTTTCTGCTTCATAACAGTATCGAATATATCCTGTATCCTGGACAATCTGTCCAGTGAAGTATCATCGATCTCATTTTCAGACTGTTCGATATTCGTAATTAGTAGCTGGATGTCACGGCTGAAAGGACCGATTTTTCTCTTCACGGCATCATAATCTGCACCATTATGCTTTATTTCTTCATAAACAGAGCTTATGTTGCCATAAAGCCTTAATATCCTGTCTTCAAGGGAGTCGGAATTAAAAGATACTTCCGTTTCCTGCTCTGCCATATCCTCTTCCAGGTTCTCAGCCATCTCGCCCTCAAGTGCTATTATAAGGTTTTTGAGCGCATCCACTACCTTATACCCATGCTCTGTCAGCTCTACGTATTTTACCCGTCCCTCAACAGAGAACCTGACCAGATCATGCTCTTCCATTTTTGAAAGTATCTTGGTGGTATGGGCGAACGTTGAATTAATTTCCTTGGTTATTACCGAGGCATAGGTCTTCTGGAAAGACCAGATAGCAAGCAGTGCAAGTACCGGTTTCTCCTGTAAAAAAAGTTGTTCAGCATATTCGTTTGTCATCAGTATCCCCTGCAAGCCCAGGATAGGAGCTTATGAATGTAATGCTTAATATTAGATAATCAATTATATATTAATGTATATATCATTATTGGAAAAATAGTATATATGCTTATCGGAGTGAGAGCAATACATTCTCTATCTCACATATGTCTGCGTCCGTTTTGAACGAAGTCCCGCTGAAGTGTGTCCGTGATGCAGCAAATCCCCTGTCCCCCAGCACTGTTAAAAAACCTTCTATTGCGGTTGGTGAGACACCAATTTTTTTGCACATGATATGCTGGTCATAGAACATCGGTATCTCGAGCTCATCCCGGCAGAGTTCTACCAACTTCCTTGCCTGCTCCTTTGTGCCCAGGTTACGAATTTCTATCTCCGCAATGATCTCATTGCAGAAATCCGGCTGGTGCAATCTGCCAAGCCAGAGTGGTCCTGCAAGCATTCTTTCAGAAGGGCACCTTGGACATCCTTTATCTATAAATGTGGCAATTCCCGCAAAGGCCTGTCTGGAACCGCATGACGGGCAATGAGCTATATAACCGACCTGTTCCAGCATGCTGTCGGTTTTCTTTGCTCCCTTCTCTATCTTAAGGTAGGTGCGTACATAATGGCGCGTTGCATGTGACAGCAGCGGATCCATGACCTTGTCATTGACAGCCAATTCCCTGGCTATCTTTCCCAGCAGGATGCGCACTCCCATCTCGTTATGATATTCGTTGTTGAAAGGAATTGAAGCATACTTGCGGATGCCTGAATGCAAGTGTGCACCACACAGCGGAGCGGTATCGGTTGCAGTTACTTCGAGTAAGTGTACCACAGACCGTGCAGCTGCAGCCAGGAAGGGTGCAGGTGTCCCGAATGGGTCGATATCCACGATGTTGAACCTGTTCTCATGAAGAAGCACATTGGCATTTTTACGTGTTGCTTCAACCCTGTGTTCCAGGTTAAGATTATTAATATTTTGAAGGATGAGTTTGTAAGCATCTTCACTCCAGTCATTCAGAGTTGCATGGATGCCTGTTTCATTGGCAATCCTTAGTCCGCGGATTCCTGACGCTGAGAGTGCATCAACGTATCTTATATCCTCCAGGGCCATATCGCGACGGACAGACAGGTCTCTGGCAAAAACAGATGTAGCAGCCACGGAAATATCCCGGTTAAGTTCCATGGCAGGATTATAAAAAACAGGAGCCTGGGAAGGTGGAAAAGATACTCCTTCCTCATGTACCGGAACGAGTATTTCGGTTTCACCTTCTCTTACAGCTCTTATATTCATCCGGTTCCCAGAAGGTACTTTGTTATATAACGTTAATGGTTCCTTTCATCCTTTCTTCATAACCCTGTATCTTGTATGTATATGTACCGGTCTCGTTGAAAGTATGTACATACCTTCCTCTGTATCCTATGGTCTGGTCCTCCCACAACTCTTCATTGCTTATGAGCACAAAGTTCCTTGTAGGACTGTTAAAATTGATCCAAACAACCGAATCGCCAGAGTTTATAGTCAGGTTCGCTGGCAGAGCGAGGAAATTCTCCAGGCGCACAGTATATGTGCTGGGGTCTGTTGACGGGACAACAGTGACTCCGCTGCCGGTCCCAGTTGCAGGTGTTCCATTGTCAACAACCGGAGTCTCCTCATCTGCAGGTGTTTCGTTATCAACTGCAGGAGTCTCCTCATCTATCATTTCGTTTTGTTCTCCCTCTGAGATGTTTTCGTCCGTGTCGTCCAGATCATTATCTGACACGCAGCCGGTAACAAGAAGAGAGAATAATATCATTAGTATAGCAATCCATTTCAGATTCATGACATCACCTCAATTAAATAGGGTTTTGAGAGTATAATAGTTTCCTATTGTTTCCTTTCAGGCCTTTATGAGCATGGCATTGATCTTTGTTCCATCCGTGGGATCATCTGGATCATTTATATGAATAAGGGCTGCAAAACCTGCTGCAGCCATTCCGGGGTTGACGACAATGGTCCCGTCATGCTCCTCGACACCTCTTGCCTCATGGATATGCCCGCAGACCACCAGGCTGACCTTTCCTAGGTACTTTGCCAGCGGTCTGCATCCAACATGTGTATCCCTGACAGCATCCAGTACGCCATAAGGAGGGGCATGGGTAAGAAGCACTATTGGCTGTTTGTATTCCTGAGCATCCGACATGAGCTTTTCAAGTTTCTCCCCGATGTCACATTCTTCTATCTCAAAAGGTGTGCAAAAAGGTGTAGGGTTTGATCCGCCAAACCCCACAAAAGTGATCCCTCCGAAGGTTTCCAGCTTATTATGAAGGCTGACAGAGGAGTTATCAAGGATTTCCATAGTTGACAGCGGGTCACAGTTCCCGGGTACAGCCATAACTTTCTGACTGAACATGCCAATGAGTTCTAATGCCTTTTCAGAGGGGCCGAAATTGGTGATGTCCCCTGCGATGAGCACTGCATCCACATTGCCTGCCTTTTCAAGCAAGTCTTTGATAAAGGAGTAATTCCCATGGGGGTCTGCTATTGCGAATATTCTCATGTCAATCTGCTTCTTTATGTCAGTTTGTCTCTTAGAAAGACCTGTCGCCTCCAATGAGCCCTCCCAATCCTCCCCTAGACTCATCCCTGCGCTGATAAGATGCTGCAGCCATTATCCTGTCCGCAAGACGTGAGAACGGCAGGCTCTGCAGATATACAGTGCCAGGACCTTTCAATGTAGCAAGCACAAGCCCTTCTCCACCGAACAGGGCATTCTTGAAACCGCCTACCAATTGAATATTGTAATCTACTTTTTCGGAGAACGCAACGATACATCCTGTATCGACCCTTATTACTTCTCCTGCCTGAAGGTCTTTCTTAATGATCGTGCCTCCTGCATGAACAAAGGCCAGCCCGTCACCGGTCAGTCTCTGCAGGATAAAACCCTCTCCTCCGAAAAGGCCCGCACCTATCTTTTTAGTAAGGGCTACTTCAATCTCTATACCTTTTGCCGCGCACAGGAAAGAGTCCTTCTGGCACAGGAAGCGTCCACCCACTTCTTTCAGGTCAAGGGGTATTATTTTTCCCGGGTAGGGTGCCCCGAAAGCCACATATCCTTTTCCTGTTCCTTCGTGGACATAACTGGTAATAAAGAAACTTTCACCTGTGAGTGTGCGTTTCAACCCCTTGAGCAGCCCTCCGCCGGTGGATGTTTCCATTTTGATCCCGGGCCCCATGTACATCATAGCGCCTGCTTCGGCTCTTACAGACTCGCCGGGATCGAGCTCGATCTCAACTAGCTGCATATCATTTCCGATAATCTGGTAATCAATCTCATCTGCCATTTTTGTTCCTCTGTGGGATAGTTTATCTATTATTAAGTATTCCGGAATTAATCATTCCTAGCTTAGTGAGCCAACTTTATTAATTTATCTGCATTGGCACTGAACTCTACCCGGAAAATCCTCTTTGTCAATACAGGCAATACATAACATTTGGTGAAGTGCGCAACTGAACTTGAATACCTTAATATATGTCCTGTGCCTAAACAGTTGTTGATTATTGTGTCTGAAGATGAAAACCAGCTTCCGTTTAAACACTATCCACTGGGTTTATCTGCCTGCAAGCACGGTGGGCAGTTAGGTCAGGTTTCCGAAGAAGCAAAAATCCCGGAATCAGATATTCTTGATTTCAGCGCGAGCCTGAACCCTCTTGGAAGTCCGTTCAGATCTAAAGAAAGCGGCCTTGATATTGAAGCTCTTCTAGAAAAGGCAATCGGCAAGCTGGAACAATATCCGGATAACAGGTATATCGAATTAAGGACCGCAGCCTCCCGTTTTGCAGGGAGCGGGGTAGAGCCGGACAATATAGTACCCGGTAACGGTTCATGTGAACTGCTCAGGCTTATACTTGAATCTGTTGTCGATGAAGGTGACATGGTCATAGTTCCTATGCCCTGCCCTGCCGAATACTACCGAACCTGCGAAGCTCTCGGTGCTGTGCCTCACAAGATCAAACTGAACGAAATACTCCAACTGCCCAAGAGGACACTTGAAAGGGCAAAGGCAGTCTTCTTCTCAAATCCCAACAATCCTTCAGGTGACCTGGTATCCCGCGAAAGGATACGTGAGTTTGCCATAAGGTGTGCTGAGCAGGACACCTTGCTTGTAGTGGACGAGTCTTTTATAGAATTATCCGACCCGTCCCAGAGTGTTGCAGATCTTGCTGCAAAGAGAGATTATCTTTTTGTGACCCGCTCGATAGTGAATGCCTTTTCCCTGCCGGGCATCAGGTTCTCCTACGGCATCACTTCTTTGGCTATGGCTGCAAGGCTGAATGCCGCACGACTTTCCTGGAACATAGGTTCAATAACTGAGGAGATTGCCACTGCTGTTCTTAGTATGGAAGGAGGTGTGAACAGCAGTTACCTGGTTAACTCCCGCAGGTTCATCAGGGAGGAAAGGCAGTACCTAATCGAGCGCCTGTCTTCATTATATGGTTTCAATCCTCTCAAAAGCAATGCCAACTTCGTTCTGGTGGATATGAAAGAGCATTTTATGGATTCGGAGCATTTTACAAATTGCTTCGCATCCCGCGGAATCTTTTTCCGGGAGTGCAGTGATTTCTTTGAAGGGCAAAAGCACTTTATCCGCATATCAGTGCGCTCAAGAGATGACTTTGAGAAATTAATATCCCGGTTGGATGATGTCTACGCAGAGTTTAGCAGGGAAGAAGCCAGGGAAAAACTAGTGGAAACCCTTGAGCAAGGTCTTGAGAGGGTTGCAGCAACCCGTGGCACATGTGGATACTACCCGTGCCATTTTCTCGGCCAGGACTGCACTTTCTGTTTCTGTCCTTTCTATGCCTGTAGCGATGAGAGAACAGGCGGGAAATGGATAGATAGTGCTATTGGCGGCAAGGTGTGGAGCTGTGAGCATTGTACACTGCTGCACCAGCCGAAAGTGGCAGAGAAGATACTGGATGTCCTTATGGAGGATGAGGATACGGATGAGAATATCCGTAAAGCATGGATCGAGGTTATCCTGCCTCTATTGTGACCGAAAAGTGTCTTGATGGAATCATTATATCAAAAAAACGAATATATATTTATAAAATAGAGTTTGTGATCATCGTGACAGAAAATACGCCCTCTCTCCCGGTAAAAGAGCATCTGTTAAAATTCGAGCCCAGTACTCATGGTGGATTGATACGTAAAAACTCCCAGAAATACGCAATTCCGGAGAGCGAGATCCTTGATGCGAGCGCAAGCCTGAATCCCTTTGGGACTCCCTTTGAGTATCCCTATACAGGCCTGGTGCTTCGTACGTTACTTGACAGGGGGCTTCAGAAAATGGAGCAGTACCCCGACAACCGCTATCTGGAATTCAAGGAGGCTGCGGCAAAGTTCACAGGCATGGGCATCCGGCCTGAGAACATAATCCCCGGCAATGGTTCTACCGAGATAATCCGGCTTGTCGCGGAATGCGTTGTAGGAAAAGGCGACATCGTACTGATCCCGCAGCCGACCTTCAGCGAGTACGAAGTCCAGTGCAGGGTGCTTGGTGCGACTATAAAGTACATCCGCCAGGAAGACCTTCCGGATATTAGTGGTGATGTCCTTGAAGAAGCAAAGATGATCTTTGTGTGTAATCCTAACAATCCCACAGGAAAACTCCTTAACCGCGAGCAGGTAAGAGAACTTGCTCAAAAATGCGCCCGTCACCACACTATTCTTTTCCTCGATGAGGCTTTCATAGAACTTGCCGACCCATCACAGGGTGCCGCAGATATGGTCGAAGGTAATGAGTATTTTTTCATACAGCGCTCCCTCACAAAGGCTTTCGCTATCCCGGGTATCAGGATGGGTTTTGGTATCGCATCCAGCAGGTTTGCAAAGGTGCTTGATAACGCAAGGCTTTCCTGGAACCTGGGCTGCATAGCTGATACTGTTTCAACGGCTCTGCTCAATATGGAAGGCGGGATAAACAGCAAATATCTGAAGGATTCCAGGGATTTCATTAAGGCCGAAAGGGAATACCTTATGGAAAAACTGGATCGCCGTGGGTTCAAGCCAATCGAGAGCACAGTAAATTACATTTATGTGGATATCTCCGAATTTTCCATGGATTCTACCGAACTGACAGAGCGTATGGCTGCACATGGTGTGCTCATCCGGGATTGCAGCTCATTTCAGGAGTCGGGCAAAGACCACATCAGGGTCGCTGTCAGGACCAGGGAGGAGAACAAGCGCATAGTGGACACTGTAAGGCAGGTGATATCGGAATGGGGAAGTGAGCAGGCAGAATCCATGCTTCACGATAACCTTGCAAAAGCCGCGACCTGTGGAAGGCTTGGCAGCAATCTGAGCTGTGATTATTATCCCTGCCACTTCGAGGGCCAGGACTGCACTTTCTGCTTCTGTCCATTCTACCCGTGTAATGATGAGCGCACCGGTGGCCAGTGGATAGAGAGCTCAGGAGGCGGGAAGGTATGGAGCTGCCTCTATTGTGAAATGGTCCACAGACCCGAAGTGGTCGATGATATGCTTTCTGTCCTGACAAAGGAAGGTTGCAATAAGGAAAGCGTAAAGGAAGCCTGGAAAAAAGCCATGGAGATCCGTTTATGATCATGCCTGTGATGCCGGGGGCAGAGGATCTCATAATCATCCTTTTCCTGGCCTATGCCTATGATCTTATGCTCAACGAGCCTCCTTCTGCCGTTCATCCCGTGGTCTGGATTGGGAAGCTCATTTCCAGGCTTAAGGATGCAGCTCCTGCAAAGCACAGGAAACTGTACGGCATATTCCTTGCTCTGGTCACTATTGGCTTTGCATCTGCCCTGGCATATGCAGTGATGCTTGTCCTGAGCGTCGAATCAATACCGCGGGTCCTGCGTTTGCTGGTGGCTGCGTATTTCCTTAAGGCGACCTTTGCTGTCAGGTGCCTGTTCGAGGCAGGCAACAAGGTACGCAGCAGGCTTGAGGCAGGTAAGCTTGATGAAGCACGCCGGGAAGTATCCATGTATGTTAGCAGGGACACCTCCCGGCTGGATGAGAACCATGTGTCTTCCGCTATAATCGAGACAAGCTCCGAGAACTATGTGGATGGGATACTAAGCCCTCTGATGTTCTATTCGTTCTTCGGTCCATTCGGACTTGTCGCTGCTTACGTCTTCAAGGCTGCCAGCACCCTGGACTCCATGGTCGGTTACAAGAACGAAAAGTACCTGAAGCTGGGCTGGTTCTCTGCAAGGACTGATGACGTGTTCAACTGGATACCTGCACGCATCTCGGTCATTTTCATCTGTATAGCGGCTGTGGTCGTGAACTTGTTTTCAGGAAACAGGAAAAAGCTGAGTGCATCGGATGCACTCAAACTCGGGCTGGCAGAGGGACTGATGACCCCTTCCCCGAATTCCGGGTTTCCCATGGCTTCCACAGCAGGCGCTCTCAGGGTGAAGCTTGAGAAACCGAACACCTATCTTCTGGGGGGACGATATAAGTCGTATCCCGTGGCAGAGGATATATGGCTTACCTCAAGGCTTATACTGACCGCTTCGTTTATGGCGGTTGGCGCATCTGCATTGATGATCTATTTTATCCTTGGATGAGTTGGCAGGTACATAAATAACAAATGATAAAAGTGATGGCAATGAAATTATCGGACATAGAATCAAAGAACCTCAAGGAAGGACAGCCTGAGGAACTGGAAGGCGATATCACCCATGATATCATTGATATACTCAGGGATGAGGGTATTACCGTTGAGATGCTTGTTGATACTGCGCTGGCACTGTATGCTCCGCATCCGGGTATCGAGACCAGGGAGCTTGCTGAGGAAAGGTTCCTGGAAGAATTGCACATAGCCCTTTCAGACCCAAACCTTTGCATGCTTGTCTATGCAGGCGTATTGCTCGAAAAGGAAGGCGTTGCAGGCACTCTTCCGAATATAAGCAAGAGTTCCTACGAAAAAGACCTGACATTCCTGATAGTTGACGAGGTCATAGGGATGAGTATTGCCAAGTACATAAGTGGTGATAAGGGCATATTCGAATTTGTACGTTTTGACAAGCAGAAACCTGGTATCCTTGCGGATCTCGGCCCTTTCATGGATGATGTGATAGGAGGGCTCATTGGTGGTGTATCTGCCAGCATGTATACACGAAGCATGGCCGAAGCCGCCAGAAAGGATGCGGCTGAGAAAAAGAAGAGGCATGACAGCAACCCGGGTGGTGTGATCGCAGGATGAACAACTTCTTACTGGCTGTACGCTCCAGTTTTGGTTTCCTTTCCACCATCCCTGTCGGGATAACGATGGAAGGGCTTGACGAGTTCTTCAAGAGGACCTATCTACACATACTTGTAGGTATTGTGCTTGGTCTTATCATAGGTGCAGTGGCCTTTGGTCTGCAGTCTTTCCTCTCTCCCCAGTTGAGCGCTGTTTTCATTATAGTGTTTGTCTATTATATGACGGGACTTAACCACCTTGATGGCATTGCCGACATGGGGGATGGTCTGACAGCCCACGGTTCCCGCGAGAAGAAACTCAAGGCGCTCAAGGACATGTCTCTTGGGATTGGAGGAGTGGCCTTTACAGCTCTTGCACTCCTGGCATTCTATGCTGCCATCATATCTCTTCTTACGGGTGAATTCCTGCTCCCTGAAGGCGTGAGCACTGCAGCGATCATCTTTCTTTCCCTGTTCGTTGCCGAGGTCAGTGCCATGCAGTGCATGCTTACGATTGCAGCATTCGGGAAGTCCATACATGAAGGTCTTGGTTCCATCCTGGTAAAGAGCACCACTCTTCCAAAGTACCTGACAGGGTTTGCCATGGGTATTGTTGCCTGCACGCTGGCTTTCTGGTACATAGGTCTCCCTCTGGTCGGACCCATAGCTTTTGTTGCATCCATTGCATCAGCCATGGTGCTTATCAATATCAGCAACAGGCACTTTGGTGGTGTCAATGGCGATATCATCGGTGCTTCCAACGAGGTTGGCAGGACCATTGCGCTGGTAGCCATCTTCCTTGCGCTTAAATACGGTTTTGGAGGTGTCTGATATGGATGCCATAATCATGGCCGGAGGATTCGGGAGCAGGCTCGGGATGGGTGAAAAGCCAACTGTAGAACTGCTTGGCAGGCCTCTCATCTCCTATGTCATCGATGCCCTGGAGAGAACGCCAGAAGTCGGGAAGATCCATGTTGCCGTCTCGCCTGCAACGCCTAACACTGGCAGTGTCATCCTTAACCGCTACAATGGCAGGGTGGGAGTTATAAACACAGGCGGTGGCAACTATGTGGCAGATATGGTCTATGCGGTCCGGGATGCAGGCATAACAGAACCTGTGCTGATCATGATGTCGGACATACCCCTGCTTGATCCGGAGATAATCGGGCATATCATCAGAAAATATGAGACTTGCGGAACGCCTGCGATGTCCGTGTTCTCTCCCATATGGGTGTGCAAAGGGCTCGGTATCAGGCCGGATACGGTCTTTAACTGGGAAGGCAAGCTTATAGTTCCTGCCGGGGTAAATATCCTGGACGGGAAAGATGTCGAACGCGAGCAGGCCTATGTCAGCCTTGTGCTGGAAAACGTCGAGCTGGCTCTGAATGTTAATACTGCAGCCGACCTTGAGAAGTGCAAAGAGGTACTGCTGGAAAAAATAGCCGGGAAAGAGTAGTACCGGACCGGGATGATCTATTGTCGGCCGGATTAGTTCAAAAGGATGTGTTCATATCGATCGCCATATTACTATAATGAACCGGAGTTATTCTCTGGAAACTCTGATGCTGATCACCGGCAAGCTTAGCCCTGAAACTTCCGTTGAGGTTATCCCTGAGGAGTCACTGATGCTATGTGAAGTGATAGAGCATCCTCAAAAACTGCCTTTTTACATTGAGGCCTTCTACAACATGGATATCAAAGAGGTGGATGCTTTTCGTTTTGCGCTCATGAGGATCCAGATAGATTCCGACCTGCGGATGAACGAAGACATACAGAAGCATCAGCACCGCAGGTATGTTGCGCGCACCATTGAGAAGTTGCTGTTCTCTGATATCCTTCTTGAACAGGTTCAGGGCGTTGTGCTTGAAGGCGAGTGATGCCCTGCTTATCGGAAGCCCCTGCAAAGGGTGCAGCGCATACAAATAGATATATGGACCGGTCCTGTCTTCAGGACCTCAATTCCAATTGATTTATACCCTGTTAATCAAATGTCTATTATCAGATTTGTATCCAGATTATTTTTTTCTAAAGGATGCCTGTCTGGGTGCAGGATCAATGCGTTGTGGTGTCAGTGGTCGATCAGTTTGTCAGGAAGGTATGTACAGGCAAAAGACAGTCATTAAAAGCCTCAAGGCTGGCTTTTGGCAGCCTGATGACTAAAAAATGGAGAACGGTCGCAGACCCTGACATAATCAGAATAAACAATGATCTGATGGCTGATGTCCTGAGAATCTATCATGAGAACTTCACCGGGATAAACGACCGGATGTTCATGATGTACTGCCGTTTTTTTAACGAAACATGCTATGTATTTCTTGACCGGGGCAAGGTTGTGGGGTACTGCATCTTTTTCGTGAGACCTGTATTCTCCTATTCGCACATCTACAAAACCGCCACACTTTATTCTTTGGCAGTTGACAGTGATCACAGGGGATATGGTATAGGTAAAAGACTGCTTCAGAAAGGTATCCGCGAAATGAAGCTCAATTCCGTCAGCTGCATCTCTCTCTATGTGGCCACCGAGAATATGCCAGCCATCAGCCTTTACAAAAAGGCGGGTTTCCGTATCCTCGGGGAGCTTGAGGATGTCTGCGGCCCGGGACTCAAATGCTACGAGATGGATTTGGGGCTAGGGCATGATTCCCCTTGAGTGGTTCTCTTCTTTTGGCAGGGTGCAGTATTTCCTCAAGATTGGGTTTTATCTTCGGATGAGGATTTCTATAGAGCCGAAAAATGTATATTATAAGTTTAGCACATTATTGCTAATAAGGAAGGGTTTACGTTATTGACAAGAGTTTCACTTCCTTAAGGAGGCAGGAGATCAGAAAATAAGCCATGGTATGATACTATTCTCTTCAATCCTGATTCTGGTTCTAATGATGATGGCTTTCCTATTCTGACCTTGAAAGGTTCGCTGAATCGCCGGTTAAATGTCTTCGTGGGCGCGGTCTTTGCTGTCCTGTGTAATTGAAGCTATATGGTCTGCATACTGGGGTGGAGCACTAATGACGCTTTCAGCTGCTATAGCTTTGGCATTAATTAATTGTATGATGCATGGAAGCACCTTAGAGTATCGTAATCAATAAAGTGTTGACTCCGTTTTGACCTACTTTTCGATACTAACTCTAATAAAATCTCTTGGTGAGCTCAGTTCTCAGCCCACTGCTTTTTTCACAAGTGCTGCAATCATTGCCTCTTCTGTAGCCGTTAACTCCTTCAGCGCAAAGGAGGTCGGCCACAGGTTGCCGTCGTCGAGGTTCGCATCCTCGTCGAAGCCAAAGGTCATATATCTCTCGTCCTTCGTGCCGCGGAAGAAGCAGACGACCTTGCCGTCCCTGGCATACGCGGGCATCCCGTACCAGGTTTTCGGCGAGAGGGATGGCGCACTGGCTTTGATGATTGCATGGAGCCGCTCGCCCATGGCGCTATATGGTTCCGGCATCTCGGCAATCTTCGCGAGCACGGCACTTTCCCCGTCCGTTTTGTCCGCGTGCGGGCCGAGCTTGTGTTGACTGTGAGTTGATTTCCTTGTTGTTTCTTTCATAAGTTGCTATTGATTGTTAATGTTTAATATACGCTTTGATATTAATAATACAAATTACGGCTCTGTAGAAAACCTATTTCCTGCTGAAAACTACTTGGTATTTTAAAAAGGATAAAACCCCAAAGTGTTAGTTGCCTACGAAAACACAAAGGGGATGATTAGTGTTTTGTTCCATATCTTTGATCTGGAACTCCCATTGAATCTCTGATTTAATGGCATGCCTAACAAGGAACTCATCTTAAAACTATAAACACCATCTCTTATACTTGTATTATGAGGATGTTAATGGAATTCAGAGAACTCCTGATGAACAATGGAAGTTCATTAGACCACATTTACCACCACAACCTATTGTCGGTAGAAAGAGAGCTGAGAACTTCATTTATCAGCTGTATTCTCTTTGTCCTTATAACTGGTTGTAGGTGGGGAGATATGCCGCAATGTTATGGTTCCTGTGTAACTGCATGGAGAAGGCTAAAAAGGTGGTCAGAAGAAGGAATCTGGGACGAGATAATGGAATCCCTTCGGAATTCCGCTTACAATGATGCTAAGTTCTCTATGGACATTGTATGTGTTGATAGTACTTTTGTCGAAACTAAAAAAGGGAGAAGATACCGCATACAACGGTCATAAGAGGAGGAATGGAATAAAGATCCATGCCTGTGTAAGCTGTGAAGGATTTCCTTTGACCATTCAAGTATCTAATGGAGCAGAGCATGATAGGAAACATTTCATTGAAGTTA
Source organism: Methanolobus psychrophilus R15 (assembly GCA_000306725.1). Lineage (GTDB taxonomy): Archaea > Halobacteriota > Methanosarcinia > Methanosarcinales > Methanosarcinaceae > Methanolobus > Methanolobus psychrophilus. The sequence goes on from CP003083.1 coordinate 2,990,089, forward strand.
TGGAAGATATCAGGGTCAAGACTAGCAGACAAGGCTATTATTCAATACGAAGGAATTTCATGTCATTCACTTTTTCAGTAGTTGCAGGGCGTACTATTATGAGGTTACCCCTAGAGAGGGAATAAGTCGTGTTCGGGAGCTCATTAAGCTCATGTTGCCATCCGGGTGTGTTTTTGTAAGCTTTGATATAAATAATAAGTTCACTCTTGCTCTCAGCTTTTGTGCGCAACACCTTCAACACATTTTTCCAGCCCTCTACTCTCATGAAGTTAACCTTCACAGCAGGTTTCATGGCATTGAAAAGATCTTCATACCTTTCAGGGTAGTCTTCTACGACAATTGCCATGACGTTTGACCCGGTCTCTTCTGCCAATCTTATAATTACTTCTAGAACTTCGTAGATTCCAGGATTATAATAGATACTTGTGGGCAGTAGCACTGTTATATTCTGTGTATTGCAAAGAGGAGTTTCGATGTGAGAGAGCAGCAGCATTTTCTTAATCCTGCCGGACACTTGCTCAGTAATGGAACCTACTACGCTTTCAGTTAATGAACGGTCCTCTTCCCAACCCATGATAATTGTTGATATTCTGTTCTCTGTTGTTGCCCGGATTATCCCCGACGCTATGTTGTAATTTAAGCCGACATGGGTAGTCATCGGCACCTCGGCACAAGAAGTATAAGCTGTTAAGTCTTCCAGCATTTTCTCGGCCTGTGCTACCTTTCTGTCGGGTTCCGAAGAAGGACTTACTACACAAAGTGCATGTAATGGTTCCTCTGAATCCTTCGCTCTTATCATTATGGCCAGATCAAGCAGTTCCTTCTTGTAGATGGATTGCACTGAAAAGGGCACAAGTATTCGCTGAGGTGTCTCGGGGGGAGCAGAAGGTGCCTGGTCAGAGAGGGCCATTTTAGTCCCATATCGCTCTACAATGATGGGGCTTACAATTCCAATAACAAGGATCATCACGATGGTCCCATTTATCATATTCTGGTCAAAGAGCCCTGCATCGAATCCAATAATCACAATCGCAAGGGCGGCAGCTGCCTGACCCACTGACAGCCCGAACATGCTCATTACCTGATTGATGTTATACCCGTAAATTCTTCCAGTCAACCATGCCGCTGCTATCTTTGTTATGAGCACAAGGAAAATGAGCCAAAGTGCTAGCATCAGATTATTTCCTTCTTCAAAGAAAATAGTGACATCAACAAGCATTCCTACTGACAGCAGAAAGAAAGGTATGAAAAAGGCATTGCCTATGAACTCGATCCTGTTCATAAGTACTCCGGTATTTGGGATTAGTCTGTTGAGCACGAGGCCTGCAAGGAATGCACCTATGATCGGTTCCACACCTACAACCCGTGAGAAATAGGCACATGTGAACATCACTGTCATTACAAAAAGGAACTCGAAATAGCTCTCATCTGTGAGGTTGCTGAAGAACCACCTGGAAAGGCGTGGTACTATTGTCCAGACAGCGACAAAGAAAATGATAAGTCCTATAGCAAGTTGTGCCCAGAATTGCATGTCTATAGCTTCCTCTCCAGATGAAATGACAACTGCAAGGACCAGAAGTGCCAGGGTATCTGTAAGTATAGTGCCTCCTATGGTAGCCGTAATAGCTTCGTCCTTTACTATACCTAGCCGCCTTGCAACAGGATAGGCAAGCAGAGTATGCGAAGCAAAGATGGATGCAAAAAGGAGTGCTGTGGGCAGTGACATACCAATAGTGTACACGCCGATCAATGTACCTGCAGCTTGGGGAATTATGAATGAGAGAAAACCAAAAACAAAGCTTCGATCCATTTTCTCAATAAACTTGTTGATGTTTATCTCCAATCCGGCGATGAACATCAGATAGATAACCCCAATCTCGCCAAACAGGACAATTGTTTCACTGCGTTCCAGCAAGTTCAATGAGTTTGGCCCAATAATTGTACCTACAATAATTATTCCTATGATGCCAGGAAGCCTATATCTATTAAGCAATAAAGGAGTAGTCAGAAAGACAAACATAGCAATGGCAAATATAAGCACTGAATCGGTAAACGGAAGCTCGAATAGCATGGAAATGTCTCTTTCTGAATATAACTGTTTTAAAATATATCCACTTTTAGTGAGAGGATTGAAGTAGCTTATTCTCGGCCGAAGCAATAAACATGTCGTTCTTTAAGGATTACTTTTAAAAACGGATATTCACAACATCCGCTTGAAAGAGATTGCAACCTCTTTCATGTGTATTCCGGGAGTATATTCACTTAATTTGAGCGGATGCCATTCATTTTAATGAATAGGTGTTAACTTAAGTCCTATGTAAACAGAGAAATGATGCATACTGATCTACGATATTGATAAAAAAAGGTCTGGCCATGAAAGCCAAACTGTTGCAACAAAAAGTAGTGCTAAATATGAAATTATTCCACAACAGGATTTTCTTCAGATACTGTTACATTCCCATCTTCAACAAGATTTGCATTTCCATCTACAGTAGTATTTTCTGCATCAACAACTGTTTCTTCTGCTACTTCGTCAGAGGATTCCACATTAGTAACATTTTCATCGTCAACGATTGCCTCGTCTTCAGTTACTTCGTCAGCTGTGTCAGTACAACCGGAAACTGCAACCAGTCCGATCATAACAAAAACCAAAAGTATGCTCAGTATTTTCTTCATGACAATTCACCTATATTTATAATGTTAATACGGTTGAGAACATAACACATATTTTATTTAAGTTTTTCTATTTGATATTGCAACCATATTTGATTTTTGTAAAAATGCACGTAAACCCCCCACAAAAAGAGCACTCCTATAAAGAATCTATCCAGGGATTTAAAAATAGAAATACACTGAAGCGAAACTCAAAATTGAAAACAAATGATATCAAAGGGAATGTAATCTGGTAAGGCTCCAAAATACACTACCCATAAATAAAACCGTATAACCTGAAATTACTCGATAAATACCAGGGCAGCTACCACAGTCGTCCACTTGCCTTCAGCATCGCCATGGGCTGTCTGGCAGTAGTGTGTTGTGTCGATGATGTGACCACTTGCCTTGTACACCTGCTCTCTCTCGTGCCAGGCTGAATCAACATCAAACTCAACACCAAGAGTTGTTGCCAGCATTGTTGCTGCCAGGTCTTCTGCATACTCTCCTGCCTTAGTCTCATCTTCACCGTAGGAGTGGTGTTCGGATATGTAGCCATAGTTCTTCTCATTCACAGGAACTGCTGTGCCTACTGCAGCTGAAACTAACCTATGCGGCTCATTTGTATCATTGCGTGCCAGAACACAGTGTACTATCTCGCCGGCTGCTATCTCGCTAAGTCCTTCCTCCTTTGATACTATTTTGCAGTTGGGGGGGAGTATACTGGAAACAGTAACGAGGTTATATTTCTCAATTTGTGCAGCCCTTAAAGCCAACTCAAAAGATGCCAACCTGTCCTTATGTACTCCAAAACCTTTAGTCAAAAATGCTCTTTTAGGTGCCATGTCAATCACTTTGTATATACAATGTTTAATCACAATATGAATGTAATTTGATTCATTTCTATATATATGCCTGTTTTATCAACCTAGTGGTTGAAAAGAAGGCTACAGGTCTGATCAAAGTTCCTCTGCAGGATCTGTAGTCAAAAGAACATATCCTACAAACATTTGAGTGTCAATGTAGTATAGGCCCCTGCTATAAATACTTTAAGCTTCTCATGCATGCTATCTCATGTGGTTATTCTCTTATACAGCAACGGAAGGCTTTCAGGCAGCACCCGTGCATCGTCGATTATTGTATATCCAACATCAGAGAAGATATTGTCCAGGTACTCTCCGGGGTTATTATCGACTGTAATGCAGAAGAAATGCATTTCCCTGGACCTTACTTCCTGGATAGCGATCCTTGTGTCCTCTTCTGCAAGCTGACCCTGATAAGCGCCTTCCCCAGTACATGTGTCATAGGGCTCCCCGTCAGAGAGCAGCATCATTATTTTTGTCCTTGCGTTGACCTGTTCAAGCTTCGTGATGGAATGCCTGATGGCAGGCCCCAGCCTGGTATTGGCTACAGGTTCCAGAAGGCTTATCCTGCGTGCCACATCTCCTGAGAGTTCCTCTTCGAATTCCTTAATGACAAAATATTCTACATCTTCTCGGGTATTGCCTGAGAAAGCGTATATTGCGTATTTGTCCCCTATGCTCTCAAGTGCCTGTATCATCACAATTAGTGCGTCCTTTTCCACATCCACGATGCTTCTGCCGTCCATACCCAGTACCTTGCGAGTGGAAGCGCTGACATCCACCAAGAAAAGGGTAGCTACATCCCTTTCGTGCTTGTCCCACCTGATATACAACCTGTCCTCCGGGTTAATACCGCCCTTTTTGTCGATCAGTGCTTCTAGAAATGCATCAATATCGATTTCCGTACCATCGACCTGTTTGCGCATCCTGTGAAATGCCTCAGGTCTCATCCTGCTGAACACGCGCTTTATAAGGGCTATCTCGTTCCTGTAACGCTCGGAAGCATCCCTGTAATAGTCTGCAGACACGCCCACGGGCTCTACCTCTTTAACGGTGCACCAGTCAGTTTTATAATCACTGATGGAAGTGTCCCACTCATCGTACCTGTAACTTCCAAGTATCTTCCAGTCTTTGTCTTTAGCATAGCTGGATTTGCTCTTGACCTTTTCTTCTTTTGGTCGTTCCTTCTCTGCAGTCAGGTCTGTCTCACTTTCAGGGATAAACCTCTTGATCACATTCTCATATGCCCTGCTGGAAAGCGGTTCTTTATTGCCATAAGCTCCGAGGCCCATACCCCTGTACTCTATGTTCTTCAGGATCTCATACTCTCTTGCTCCAAGAGGTCCAAACTGGTTGTCAAGAATTTTATATATGTCAAAGGTGACTTCCAGACAGTCAAGTATCGATGAATCTTGCCTTAAGATATTTTTATCCAGGGAATTCCGCACATTCTCCGTCATCTCTGCCGTAGTTCCTGTAAGAGCAAAAGCAGGTTCATGACCTGTTGAGAGCCAGAGCAGTGCCTCCATGAACTTCTCAAGTCCATCCTCCGGCACCGGTCTTTCCATAAGCATCTGGTGCCTGATGTTTTCAAGGTCTGAACGGACACCTCTATAGGAATCCATGATCATGTACTCGACCCTTGCATCCTCCAGCACCCCTAGTATGCTTGCCGCCAGAGGTTCATTGGGAAAAAGAGCAACGATGTCCGATATGTCTACAGTGTCCGAGGAGTCCCGGACCTTCTCCAGATGTACCTGGTCCATATAGGTACCATCTTTCTCCCGGCCGTATTTTTCCATGATAGCTTCAATGAGTCCCGATGATTCCCGGGAAGGGATCTCCATGGAGCTGAACTGAACATGACCCACTTCGTGCATGACGCTTAGCTTATATATCCTGAAGTTATCATCAAAGCCACGATATTTCTTAATCCGCGGAGCGAGGTAGATAGTCCGGCCTGCTACAACCGGGTTGATAGTATCCGCATCCTCTTCAAGTTGCAGGACCTTACGTGAAAGGATGCTGAAGTTGACCCCAGAGAGCCCGAGTGCATAGTATCGAAGGATGGCGGCTACTTTTTGAAGAGCTACAGAACCTGTCAGTTCTTCTATGAAATCTCTTGAGCTTTTAGACCTCAGAGAAAAATACGGCCTTCCAAGGAGTGGATTATCATCCATTATCTTGATTCCGTTAAGGGCCCATTCTTCCAGTTCGCAGACACCGAGATCCTTCATGAGCATGGGGGAATGGGAGAAGTAGTCCACAGCCAGTTTTTGAGTGTGTTCATATACCCTGATCCCTGTGCCTGCCCATCTCCTTATATCCTCAACTCCGATCTTTTCAATCACCTGGGGGAGATTATCAAAAAAAGCCCCCGCTAGGAGCCAGTCCTTTTCAAGCAGGTTGCGTGAAGTCCTGAAAATATCACCATGATACGAAGGAGCTATTATTCTCAGGGATGAAACCGAATTTTTGAAATAACTGGATCCATAGGTTGAACTCTGCTCTGAGATTGCAATCCCTATGCTTACCCATTCCCCGAAGTTTTCCTTTTCAAGCATTTTAAAGGCATCAGGAGCGTTTTCAAAGTATTTTTCCAGACATTCAGGATTTACTAGCGCAAGTTTGGCTCCTGTATCCAGTAAAAGGGATCTTTCATCCCAGCCGAGATGATCTGAATTCCTTCCCATGCCCTTAAAACTGCCGTAAACATATGCACGAAAAGCATGCTTGTCAGAGAGTGTATCTATTCCTTTGTTCACCCAATCCTCGATCTCGTCCATTTCCAGGTAACTGAGTATCTCAGGACTCCAGTTCATAAAAGATACAGAAGCTTCTGTATCTCTTTTTGAAATCTCGGAGGCTATGGATGCCCATCTGTGCATATTCCGGTCATCAAGTTTCCCGATAGCATAAGGAGCGTTCCTGAACAGCGCAAGTATAGCCGTTCCTCCGTGAACAATGAACGCATCCAGCTCCTCCAGAACTATTCTCCTTCTATGAACAGGCACATCCGAAAGCACCCCAGGCGTCGCATTTATGATGTCCACTGCAGCTAGCCAGTATATTTTGAGAATACGTTCTATGATACCACACCATAGAACAAAGTCTTGGGCTGATAGCAGGGTCTGCAGAAGGGGCAGGTTCTTGAAATATTCCTCTGCAACGTTCACATTCGAGTCTGCAAAATCCCTGCCTATCGTAACTAACTGCTTGAAATTGTCAAAATCCGTTGAACCAACGACGACACCTGTGTATTTGAAATAAGCGATAGCTAGCCATTTACTTTTTTCTGCATAAGATATTCCCTTATCTGCCCATCTTTCAAGCAAAGGCAGGTCCCCTCTGCTAATGACGCCTGCTGAGGAATCAAAGAACCCCTCACAACAGGATACACTCAGGACAGACACTTTCTGTGCAATAAGGAGCCACTTATAGAAGTCCTCCTCAGCAAGAAGCCTGTAAACTCCAGGCGATGCTTTCAGGTAAGCCATGAGGACCCTTAGGCCCCTCTTCAACACCCTGGCCCCGGGAGTAAGGATAGCCTCGAGCTCATGCTTCTCAAAAGCCTCAAATCCTCCTGTCAGCCTTAAAATATCGGTGCTGTCCAGTTTTGGGAAGTGAGAGCTTATCAGTTCTGAAATCTCTTCTTCCGTGAGATGATCCAAAGTACCTGTATCCTTCCCCAAAGCAGCCTCTTATTCTATGATAGCTGATATTATTTCGTCGATACTCTTTTGCAGATCGGCATTATCGGTTATCGGCCTTGCCATCGCTGTCCTGCATGCTTCCCGTGGGTCAATTCCTTCATGTATCAGCTTGCCTGCATAGATCATAAGACGGGTACTTACTCCCTCTTCCAGGCCATGATGCTTGAAATTGCGTATTCGATGGCCTATTTCTACCAGGAACCCTGCCGTCCTTTCGTCTACCCCGCTTTCATGGATAACTATCTGCCTTTCAAGGTTCGCCGGAGGATAATCGAATTCTATTGACACGAATCGCTGCCTGGTACTCTGCTTAAGGTCTTTTACAGCACTCTGGTATCCGGGGTTATAGGATATAGCAAGCATGAATTCGGGTGATGCTTTCATAATGACACCCAACTTGTCGATAGGAATAATGCGCCTGTTATCTGTGAGTGGATGTATGACCACAATGGTATCCTTCCTGGCTTCTACCACTTCATCAAGATAGCAAATAGCTCCACTCTTTACAGCTTTTGTCAGAGGGCCGTCATTCCATTCCACAGAATCTCCTTTTATAAGGAATCTACCTACAAGATCTGTCGCAGTAAGATCCTCATGGCAGGCAACAGTTATCAGGGGGCGTTTTAATTTGTAGGCCATATATTCCATGAAACGAGTCTTCCCACATCCTGTCGGTCCCTTGAGAGTAACAGGCAGCAGGTTCTTGTAAGCTGCCATGAATATTTCCACTTCATTGCCAACGGGAATGTAGTATGGTTCCTGATCTATAACATACTCTTCCACAGGCAGCTCTTTGGATAATGAATCTTTTATTGTCATAGGATCATTTCCCTTTCAGCCATATAATCTATTTTTCTATTACTCGATTTTATCCATTATGCTATTTCTTTATATTTACTCCGGGAATGATAAAACCTGAGTATCATTCAAAAGTACATATTAATTTTTATCAATAAGCATGTTCCAGCAAGTTTAGTTAAGGAACAATGTTTCCAAAGCAACAAAAGCCTATAGGCACAATATCTAAATTATCAATTCGGGTCCCTGAGAAGACCTGAATTCTCCGGGAGTGTAAATAAGTGAAACTGAGAAAAAGTATAGTAATTTATTCTCTGATAGTTCTGTTCCTTCTTTCCATGGGTGCGGCAGTGGCAAACATGGCCGAAGGCATTGAAACGCAGATAGAGTCTAACGGGACAGGGCAATGGTATCCTGCCATCCATGAGGACAGGATAGTATGGACCGATACCCGTAATGAGACTTTTGACATCTATATGTACAATATCTCATCGCAAGAAGAAGTGCAGATAACATCAACTCCGTTTATCCAGATGACTCCTGACATATACCGGGATATTATCGTATGGGAGGATAATCGTAATGGTGACTGGGATATCTACATGTATGACCTTTCTTCCGGTGAGGAGAGGCAGGTAACGGTCCACCCGGCTGACCAGCGTGTTCCGGCAATAAACGAAGACAGGATAGTTTGGAGTGACATGCGCAATGGTAACATGGACATCTACATGTACAATATCACTTCAGAAGAGGAAACACAGATCACAACCAATGAAGCGGATCAGTGGTATCCTGGTATCTGCGGGGATACAATTGTCTGGGAGGATGCCCGCAATGGAAGTTCCAGCGTTTATATGTACAATATATCGTCCGGTGAAGAATCAAAACTGACGCAAACCGAGTCTGAGCAATATCTTCCTGCAATAGATGATGACAGGGTAGTATGGACTGATTACCGCAATCTCAATCAGGACATATACATGTATAACCTCTCGACTGGTGAGGAAATACAGGTGACAACAAATGAATCCTGGCAGGTGGATCCGGCTATCAGCGGCAACCGTATAGTCTGGATGGATGACCGCAATCAGGAGGGAGACATGCCCGGAAATTGGGACATTTATATGCATGACCTCTTAACAGGTGAGGAACTGCAGGTAAGTTCCAACGTGTCAAACCAGGTGTATCCTGCCGTATATGGTGACAGGATAGTCTGGACGGATATGCGTAATGAGGAAGCAGCTATCTATATGTTCGAGCTGGTGACACAAAATATTACAGAAGAATGAAAAACATTTCTTTTTCATTTTTCCTTAAGCTGATATCTATTCCGTGAGGCAGAGCAATATTGCCAGATCTTCATCTGCTTTCAGGGAATGGGGCGCATCTGCCGGCATGAAGATGAAAATACCCGGCTTCATTTCAATATCTCTGTCAAAGAGCCTGAATATTCCGCTTCCTTTAAGCACCTGAACTACCCCGTTCTTTGATGATGTGTGGGTGTCGATGTCAGTGCCTTTAGCAAGGCACATAAGCGTATAATTGTATGTTTTTGATTTTGCAAGCACGGTGCTGAATATACCTTCAGGAGGAAACTGCAGGATGTAAAACAGATCTTTTGTAAAGCCTTTGTCCTGCGCACCACTACCCATAATCTCGATTGTCGTCAATTTACACACCCTCAATCCTATTTAGTTCTGATTTAATAATAATTGTATCCTTTCCTTATATTACTTTAAGCCATCATCCTTATAACATTGCTTCCGGTTGGCCCCTTTGATATCGGTATCATCACATCGAGCTATATTTACACAGCGTTCTTATTTTTTACTTACAAACAGAACAAAATAGCAATGTTTAAATATCAAATTTACTTGTTCTTTTCAATTCTGGGTGAAGTAGAATAGCAAATAGAAAGGGTATTGACATGAGAATAAAAACGGGAAGATGCATGTGTTCTTTTGTTCATGATACCCGCGCCTACATTCCCTTCGCTGTCATCGGCATCTTCGTGCTCCTCTTTTCCATAACATCTTCCTTCTATCTAATGAAAATGGACTACGAGCTCGCTGAGACCATATACCAGACCGACGGCATCAGTATGGAGAAGGCTGCAGAGGACATCGCTTCAGCAGACCTTGCACGATGCCTGAACTATGCCGGCATGCAAGCCCTCAAATGGCAGGGAGAACATCCTATAATCAAGTCGGAGGGAACCACATATGAAGAATGGGGTGAGGACAGGTTCTCAGTGTTCTCAAAAAGCAAGGATGCAGAACCGGGCGAAACGATAGAAGTGAACGTAAAACTGCCATCCAATATACTTGAAGCCATAGTCAACATATTCTCTGCAAAACCAAGAACTCTTATTGTGAAAGGATCATCAGGAACGGTCTATGAAAAAATCGTGTATGACGAAACCCACTCCTTCTGGAGCAAGTCCGAGTTCAATGAAATGATCACCATCCCGGAGAATGCTACCGATGAGTATGGCTACCTTATCCTGATGTATGGAAACGATACTAAAGCAACGAACTGGTTCCATATGGGTACAAATCCTGTCAAGGATATCACGGCCCATCACTTCAACCGTTTCCTGCAGAGCAATTACCAGAGGAACGTACACACATTCAACAATTATGCAATAAACGTAGTTCCTGATGTGCAACCTTCACAGATAGAAATAGGCAAGATCAACGGCACACTTTCACGCCAGCTCGAAAGGTCGCAGGGCGACGATTACACTATTTACTACACCCTAACCATAAAGGACCTTAATTACACGCTTGTGGACCTGTCCACTGGTACAAGTGTGAACCGAAGTATGGATATCTCGACCCTGGTAACCTCCAGGGAGCCGCTGCTGGCCCAGCTGACCACCGAGTACGAGCAGGCCCTGAGCAGCAGGACGAATTCGGATGTCGTGCTTGGAGCCACGAACATACGGACATTCACATACGGCCCCTGGCAGCATTATCTCAACGGCCCGCTCAACATCGTCACCGGTCCGGCCCTGACCTCATCCGTGAACGCAGGCACGCTGTACACGCAGAAGCGCGTGTTCGACTCCGTGGACCCTTGGGCAGCGGCTTACACCACCTACTACAACGGAAAAGTGCTTTACACGGATATCTCCAGGGACAGTTCCGGCTATGAGGATGAGAAGCAAAGCAACATCAACACATCCTACGCCAATCTGTCTTCAACCGGCTCTTTCAATGTCGATATCGATAAAGGCATCAACGAGTCGATGGCAGACGCCAGTACAAGCAGGGAAGAAGTTGCAAACAACTCCAAACTGATAGTCTCGGTCTCCAACTATACCGACAGTGTTTACTACGGTTGGGTCTACAATGATGATAAATGGAGCAGGGCGGACCCTGACCTGCTGCACGATGTGACCCGTGAGGTTTACAGTGCTACGATACAGGGGCAGGTATTCAGGGACGGGTTCGATGAGCCACAGATAATCAGCGACTATGGCGGATACGGTAGTCATGGTTCCACATCTGCTTCAGGACACACTGTAACATGGAAAGGCTACTATCCTGTCCTTGTAACCCATACAAGGGCCCTTGGGGACAATTTCACTTATACAGGCACCGTTCTCTATCATTCTGCAAAGCTTTCCACTGGCAAAAGCAGCTGGAGCCTGACAGGTGCAACAGTTTCCCACATTGGCACGGATGTAACATGCACTAACATTCTTGCAACCTATAATTACATTGGGAATGATGCTCTTTTGAACGAAACCCGCGTTGATGGCTATCTTGAAAATGAAAAGCGCAGTTTCGACTGGAAGGTAACATACATAATGGATTTTGAAGTCGAATCTGAATGGGATATTGATTATTCCTTTGATTATACTTCTACGTGCTATGAAAATGTAAATGGCACTCTAGTCCCCTACCCGTGCACAAGATCATCATCAGGAAGCGATACAGTAACTCTCGTGAACTCAGGTAAAGCATCCCACACCCAAACAGAGACCGAGAACATCACCATCATCTACCACCAGTATCTCCCATCAGGCGGCTATTCAGGTGTCACCCGCAACTACAGTCCCGGCAGTTCCTATGATTACCGCAACACCACAGTTTCTTTGAATGGCCTGGAAAGGCCCGACACGGACTGCTCGGACGCCGCCGATAAGTACCGTGATCAGTACGTTATTCCCAACATGCTGAGCATCCAGAGCCAGTACCTTGCCTATCCCGATGAGAAGGAGCTTTCTGTCGAAAAGGTCTATTGCGACATACCAGACTGGTTGCACAAGGTCATGGCCGAGGAGATGCATGTCATGTTTGACTCCATCACCGGGGAAAATCCTACCCGTGAAGTTCCCCTGCTTGGCAAGAACCTTGGCAAGGACCCCACCCTGCTCATCCAGGATGCTGCTTTCGATATCGTTGCAGAGATGGACGATTCTATCAAGAAGGAAGCCTTCGCAAAGCAGGACCAGCACTTCACGGGCACCATGTACACAACAAGCAGTGACGCCGCCCGCGCCATAGCCAGAAGCGAGGCCTACGACCAGCTTTTGAAGTACATTGTAGAGCGCAACCAGAACGATACTTCGGCTTTCGGCGCCTACGTGGATGAGGCCTTCAGCAAAAAGCAAGGTTCATCCCTTTCCCTGCTGCTTGGCGGCGATTCTTCTCTCCTCTTCAACAACCCCGCCATGCAGAAAGCCTCCACCGCCCTTGCCAGGGAAATGGGCGTTATCGGCACCATGACCATCACGGGTGAGCCCCAGAGCAAATACAACTGGACCGAGAACATGACACTGCTCATCGACCAGTATCCCGACTATCTTTACCATGACCCGGGGTTTGATTTGCAGACACAATACATGTGGGAAGATGAATTGTCGGCGGGAAAGGTTCTCTATCCGCTTGGAGTGCGCAATGTCTGTGTATTCTCTACCGGCATAGGTGCTGATATCGCAGAAATACTGGAAAATAGCATGGAACCCCTAAAAGATTCCATCTCCCAGTCAATGAGTCAGAGTATTTCAGAAATGAACACAGAGGTAAATTCACTGATAGAGGATATTGGTTCAGAGAGCGCGGCACTTATCGCTAATGGCACGTCCGCAGACACTACTCTTATCCAGGAGAACCGCACAAGGCTGATGACTAATTACAGTGCCAGCATCCGAAGTCAGGTTCCGGACATGGTTGCTGATGAAGTTGCGAATGACCCTGTGCTGAGTACACTGATCAGTAAATCCGAGGTAAGAACAATAACCGACTCTTACATTTCCACCCTATCAGATGATGAGCTTGTCAGTATGGTTGCAGACAACACTCTTCAGGAAGAGATTCTTCTCCACTTGAACTCCGCTATAGTTTCAGAAAATCCTTTGATAAGCAGTGACGAGATGGAGGCTATTACGTACCGCCTCGAGGCTGACTTGAGGATAGGAATTGCAAACGGGGTTTCCGAGGCGATAATCCTCAGCCAGGCTGTCATTGACGAGTGTTTCGCAAATATTAACGGTGAATTGCAAAAAATGCTTGACGATTCCACTGAGAAACTCACTGGACAGCTAGCCAAGAAGATGGAGCAGAGGCTGCAGAGAGCGATGAAGTACGTACCTTGTGGGTTGCCGGTGCTGCCGCCAAATTGGGTATGTACTGTGAATGTGTGGGAGTATGAGGTGATTGGGAAATACAAAATGTTCAAGGTCATCGATAATGACAATGAATGTATGTTCAATCCCTATCTGGGGCATGAGGCGCAGATTTATGTGAGAAAATATGATTTAATATCCCACCCCTTTAAAAAGGACATCAGTGGGAACCCAATATGGATTGGGTCAAATGAGCCAATTAAATTCAGATTCAGCGGCTATGCTGCTACCATAGTAGGACCGGGACCGAAAGGTGTTGGCGATAAGATTAGTGAAAGAGATGAAAAATCAGAAGGTTACAATGACTTACTAACGGAATGGGTTGATTAACGTGAGGATTAAATTAACTTTAATTATATTTATAATATGTATTATTGCAACAACTGCAACAGTTTCTGCGGCCAGCAAATACGGTTCTGTAGATGTATATTATAATGATAAACTGTATCCTGGGAATCTTACCCCTAAACCTCTAGTGAAAATAGATGAGCCCTTCAGAGTCAGGTTTGACATTACTTGCTATCGGAAAGTATATTTGTCTGTTCGATTAGATGAACTTGGAGACGGTAGCACTTTTATAATAACCGACGGTCCAACGATGAATATAGATAAATATCACACTCGAATAGTTGAAGCAAATGAAACTGTTTCTTATGAATGGACCCTTAAACCGACTGACCGATGGGCAGGGGGAAGTATGCCTCTTAACTTCATTTATCAAATGACTGATCATGACAGGCATATAACTCTAACCCAAGGAGAGTTCACCGCCGCCTACGTCACCATTTCCAACGAATACTACGAACCTCCAGCAAGCACCAAGCCCGGCGCACAGTCTTCTAGTGACACTCCCTTGCCCGCTCTTCCTGCATTCACAATGCTCGGCGCAATGACAGCAATTTACATGATGTATGTGCTGAAGAAAAAATAAACACTTTTACGGGGGGACCCTTGAAAATAGATTGTTCCAGGGTCCTTCTGGCTTATGCCAAAATGTGGCTGAAGAGTATCATTTTCCGTAAGATACAATGCCTTCCTGCTCTTCAAAGAGTCTTGAGTTCCAGAGACCGTAATAGTTGCTGACCTCATCCATGATGTCCCTTGCTATCAATACATGGTCTTCCTCGAGTTTCCAGGAGTCCCATTGTCTTTCTATGGAGATCTCTTCGGAATCGCATTTTCTGGCTTCAGTGGATTTGATCTTTCCGTCGGTCAAAAAAGAGTCGGTGCAGTTGAAGACTTTTACCATTATCTTGACTTTACCCATATAGCTGATCTTTGAATAGAAGGATGCTGTGAACCTGATGGTCTGCAATAGGTTACATGCAAGCGAATCGTCGTCCAGTTCCTTACTGCCTTCGGGCTTATAGGAACCGCATCTTTTCATCGAATGGACGAGCCCGTTCCTGTGAATTTCTACCTTGTTGACGGAGTCCTTGTTCTGCAGATAGTGTTCGTCATCCCATTTGATGCCGAACTTTGAAGGCATGACTGGACCGCTCAGGTAATCTGTGCAGCCACTCGTCCTATTGGAGTGCAGGTCGGTGAGCCCATGTCCGAAATCTGGGGAGGGATCGAACATCTGGCCATCTATCTTCAGGGGGGTTATGATCACATGTCCCTCCATCCCGTTAAGTTGAATCTCATGAGGGATCCTGTTCTGGCTAAGGAATATGGCTTCCTCCACGTATCGGTCTAGCTTGCTCATACCGAAAAAACGTGACTGGTACAGCCATTCGATCTCATTCTCATCCATGGGAGTGGCAGAGAAGTTGTACCTCTTGTAGTATTTCTTGTCGTGGTTGTTGTAGTAGGGCTTGTTCTGCCCCTCCGGTATCTGGACCACGAGTATGATCCGGTCAGTATCCGGGATAGGTATCTTCTTCATCTGGACGCTGACCCTTGGTACGATATTGCTCAGGATTATCTGCTCCAGCCTTTCGGTATTTGTCTCCCTGTCGATGCCTTTGATGGATTCGGGATGGCCGCCTTTACCGGTTTCTGCAATCCCGTAGACAAGGTAGCCTCCCTTGGTGTTTGAAAAAGCGGTGACCTGTTTAATGATACTGGTATCAATGAGTTCCTGTTTGTAGTCCAGAAGCATGGATTCATCTATCTTCTCATAGCTCAGTTCCTGAATATCATTATAGGTGACATCAGAAAGTAATTTGTCAAACAACATATTGCATCAGCAGGTTCCGTGATTCATCAAACTTGTTAGTTTAAAGTGAATCAGCAACCTGATAAACCTTTTGGGTTTTTCATGATGCTTGAGACTCTTAAAAGGAAGATGATCACAACATGCCGGCATTCACCCTTATCATCCTGTCGTCACCGCTGACAGGCCGACCCCTGCCGTCCTGATTGCTCGTGAGGATATACAGGTTGCCGTCAGGTCCGGCCACGACATCCCTCAGTCTTCCGAACTCCCCATTGAAATGTTCCTGCATTTCCATGGAAACCAAGTCCTCATCCGGGCCGATGGAGACTTCATACAGGCTCTGGCCCCGGAGTCCTGCAAAGAAAACAGAGCCATTAAGGTACGCAGCCCCGGATGGAGCCCAGGTCTGACTGCCACTGTGAATGACAGGTGATTCCATGTTAGAGGCTGTGTCATCACCGGTTATTTCAGGCCATCCGTAATTATTCCCGGCTTCGATCAGGTTCAACTCATCCCTGGCGCTGGGACCATGTTCTGTAGCCCACAATCTTCCCTGTTCGTCCCATGCAAGCCCCTGTGGGTTGCGGTGGCCAAGAGTATAGACAGGTGAATCCTGAAATGGGTTATCCTCCGGGATATCACCTTCATCAGTTACACGCAGTATCTTTCCTGCAAGGGAACCAAGGTCTTGTGAAAGGGATGATTCACCTGCATCCCCTGTGGTAATGTACAAAAGACCGTCAGGCCCGAAGCTGATCCTGCCCCCGTTATGATTGCCGCCTCCTGGAATACCGTCTATGATCACTTGGGCATCTGCCAGTTGCCTGTTCTCTTCGGTGTACCTAACCACTTTATTGTATAGGCGGCTGTCTTCCCTATACGTATAATAGACATAGATGAAATGATTATCTCCAAAATCAGGGTGCACGGTTATGCCAAGCAACCCTCCCTCACCGGTATGTGCCACTTCGCCTATGGTTGCCACAGGCTCAGAGAGCAGACCTTCCTCAGCATCTATGAGGCGAACTCTCCCGGGCCTTTCTGTGAGAATGATACTGCCGTCGGGAAGGAAATCCAGTGACCAGGGAATCTCAAGGTCATCTGCAACAAGCGATGCCAGAGGATAATCCTCACCGGGCTCGGAGGAAAAGTTATTGGCCTGGGGAAGGTCCGTTTCTCTCTGGGTACCGAGGCACCCACAAGCAAGTATGATGACAAACAAAAGAGCAGCTGCCAGCAGTATAAAAGATGAAAAAGCTTTGCTCGATGACCTGACCTTCAATACAATTTCCCCAATATAAAAAAGTCGTCACCATATATAAAATATCTACATCAGCACAATGAATTCGGGGATGAGCAAAAGGTTTTTGAGACATAAGGGCGAGGTCTTGCCGTATATAAAAACGGGCCTGCTGGCTGCTGATCAGCTGAAGGCGAATGCAACGTACATATCAATCCTATATCCTGAATAACGGAGCTTTTCCATAATGGATATCCCTGAACTCATCAACAGACTCAAAGCATCAGGAAGATATGAAGGACAGATAGTACATGTAGAGAAACTACCTGCCAGGGAGCCTGTTCACAGTTCCCTTGAACTCAAACCCCTGATAAGTTATGCATTGGGTGAGAAGGGAATCAGACAACTCTATACCCACCAGACCGAAGCTGTGACCAAGGTGCGTGAAGGGAGGAACATTGTACTGTCCACCAGCACGGCCAGCGGTAAGTCCCTGTGTTATATGCTTCCTATATTTGAAACGCTGCTTGATGACCCGAAGGCAACTGCGCTGTACCTTTCTCCGCTCAATGCCCTTGTGAACGACCAGCTTCAGACCTTCAGGGATCTCAGTGACATGATGGGGCTGGACATCAGGATAGATAAATTCATTGGCACGATGACACAGGCAGAAAAGAGTTCCGTGAAATATGGGAATCCTCGCATACTATTTACCAACCCGGACATGCTTCACATGAGTTTCCTTGCATGGAAGCATCAGTGGAGGGGATTCCTGTCAAACCTGAAGTTCATAGTCCTGGATGAAAGTCATTCATATAGCGGAGTGATGGGCAGCCATATGGCAAACCTGCTCAGGAGGCTTAATCGGGTGTGTGAGCTGTATGGGTCAAGCCCTCAGTATATCTGCTGCACTGCGACCATCGGGAATCCGGTGGAGCACGCAGCGGCCCTGATAGGAAAGGAGGTATGTCTTGTAGACAGCGACAGCTCCGGCAGGGGAGCGCAGAGTTTCATCTTCTGGAACCCCCCCATGTACAAGAAGTCACGCAACTTCACTATCCGTAAGTCCAGTTTTGGCGAGACAGTGGAACTTTTCACGAACTTTGTCCAGAGCAGTTTCCAGACGATTGTATTTGCCAGGTCCCGGCAGAAAGTGGAACGGATGTATGTCGAGTCCAGGAACATACTTGCCGGCAGAGGGGTCAGGAAGACCATTAGTTCCTACAGGGGCGGGTATCAGGGACATGAGCGCGAAGCTATTGAGAAAGGGCTTTCAGGCGGGGAAATCGATGGTGTGATCTCCACGAATGCCCTTGAAATGGGTATCGACATTGGTGGGCTTGATGCCTGCATAATGGACGGTTTTCCGGGTACTATAATGAGTGCCAGGCAGCAGGCGGGCAGGGCGGGCCGCGGGAGCCGGGAAAGCATTGTGGTCCTTGTAGCGGATTCGAATGCTCTTGACCAGTATTATATGCGTAATCCTAAAGACTTCTTCAGAAGGAACTGTGAAGAGGCAGTCATCAACGTATCCAACCGCTACATCCAGGCCGGACATCTGTTATGCGCTGCCATGGAAGTACCTCTGAAGGCTGAAGATGCCCGGCATTTTGGCAGTGAGTATGAAACTATTGTAAGGGTGCTTGAAGAAGAAGGACTGCTTGGTGGCCTGGACGCTAAACAATGTCTTGATCCTAATCCTCACAGGAATGTTTCCATCCGCAATATAGACAGTGACTCTTATAACATGGTAGATAAAGCTACCAAAAAGCCTCTGGAAAGGGATATGACCAGGCTGCAGGCCTACAGGGAGGCTTTTGAAGGCGCGGTCTACATCAATAAGGGAGTGCCTTATTGCGTCACAAAACTGGACCATGAGAAAAAGCAGATCCTTGTGGAGCAGGCAGATGACGGATATTATACGCGTTCTATGGTGTCCTCGGATATTATGATCAAAGACACTGTTCACAACAAGATCCTCTCCACCTGTAAGGATGTTAAGGTTGGTTTCGGGGATGTGGATGTAACACAGCAGGTAACCGGGTATAAAAAGATACGGCAGCGCACCGATGATGACCTCGGGCAGTATTCCCTGCAGATGCCAAAGTTCACCCTCAGCACGGAAGCTCTCTGGCTGGAGATGCCTGTTCAGTTTGCTCAGGCAGTGGAAACACATGGCTGTGACTTTGCAGGCGGCATCCATGCTATCGAGCATGCAATTATCGGGATGTATCCCTTGCACCTGCTTGCCGACAGGAACGATGTTGGTGGAGTGTCAGCCACCGAGCACCCGGATCTTGAAGGCAAAAGCGGGATATTCGTGTATGATGGACATCAAGGTGGGGTGGGGTATGCTGAGAGCGGGTATGGGAAGATCGTGGAGATGCTTGAGGTCACCCTGCGGTCTATCGAAAGCTGTCCATGCTCTGAAGGATGCCCCTCTTGTATCCAGTCCCCAAAATGCGGGAACAATAACAATCCACTGGACAAGGATGCTGCCATCATTATGCTCAGGAAGATGCTTGGAAAGCCAGAGTATATCCCACAGAAGAAAAAGACAAATCTGAGACCCAGAGAGCATCAGGCATCACCCGCCATCGAAAGATCGAGGGAAAAACCCTTCGATACCGTAAGCGCCCTTGAGAGGGCAAGACGCAAGCTCCGGCAAAGGGGCAACAGGAGCGCAGCAGAATGGATCAATGAAGGGATCACAGCAGGAAAGGAAAAGAAAGATCATGTCGCTGCCTATGAGTGTTTTGAAGCCGCGTTGCAGCTTGAGCCCGATAACGGCCTTGCTCTCATGAACAAGGGCATAACATACATTCACCTGCGCAGGTACCAGATCGCCCTTGACTGCTTCAACAGACTTATTGCCACGGGACGCCGGCAGAGTTCGGTCTGGGTGCAGAAGGGTATTGCATTGTACTATCTAGGGGATTACCGGAATGCTATCGCAGCCTATGATGAGGCTTTGAAAATAAATCCAGAGGATAAGAAAATAATAAAATACAGGGAAATGGCACAGGGGAAAGTGTAGGATGGAAATATGCTTTCAAGGGTTCTAATTCCTCTTCTACCTCCCCAAACAGATGTCCACAAGTTGAGGTCAAAAAGTGTTAAGTTTCCTTATCTACGCTTCAATGACCTTTATATTGAAATTCAAGGCCTTACCTGCAAGGGGATGATTCATATCAAGTGTGACCTGTTCATCGCCGACCTCAGCTACCTTTGCAGGTATTTCCTGTCCATCAGGGGTTTTAACCAATAACATCATTCCCTCCTGGATTTCCATGTCTGAACGAATGACCGTTCTTGGAATCTGTTGTGTAAGGGCTTCATCGTACTCACCATAAGCTTCTGATGGTTCGATCCTGAACTCCTTCTCTTGCCCTTCTTCCATACCTCTTACAGCTTCCTCAAAACCTGATATGACCTGGCCCGCACCGACTGTAAACTGGAGAGGTTCTCGCCCGTCTGAACAATCGAACACTGAACCGTCATCCAAAGTACCGGTGTAATCTATCTTTATAGACCAAACTAATAGGTATAGTTTTTTATACTTTGTTAGTATAGATTAGCATGTGATATGATGTACTATAAAGACGTTACAAAATTTGACTCCGTTAAATCTTGGTTTGCAGAGGTCAGACCTTCAGCCAACAGCAAGCGAAATCACATGGTAGCCCTAAACCAATACGTCGAATTCACAGGTATAAATCCCGATGAACTGATAGCGGAAGCTGAATTAGAAGAAGAAAGCATCTCTAAGTATAAAAGCAGGAAAATAAAAAAGCACCTAACAGACTTTAGAAACTTCCTTGAAGGTAACGATGAATATGGAGAACCTGACCCAAGCCTTAAAGCATACGCACCTAACACAGTCCGTCTCTACCTTCATTCAGTACATTCCTTCTACAACTCCCACGAAATAACAACAAAGAGCATCAAGAATGACAAAAAGGCAATACCACTTGAAGAAAACACAAAACGTATTGAAGACAACACTCTTGTTGCCGACGTGCTCAAAAAATCCTCTCTAAAACAAAAAGCAATCATTCTCTCCATAGTCTCATCAGGTCTAGCATCTATCGATATACGCAATCTTCCACTAAAGAAATACATCGAAGGTTACAACCCCGAAACCGAAGTATGCACCCTCAAACTTCGTCGCCATAAATCAGGCGTAGACTTTGTAACTTTCTTTAACCCAGAAGCGACTCGGGCCATAAACGATTATCTCGATGACCGTCGCAAGTCAAAAGACCCAGCCCAGCACATCTACAACAATGAGGGCTATCTTTTCATCGTTGATATTATTGAAAATTCCAACATCTACCTTGACCCTGAATACGATTCAAAGCGCATGGAATGTCACAAGCTCTTAAAATCAAAAAAACCCATTCCCGACCATCTTAAGCACTATCAGAAACCGCGTGAAGACCACCGCCAATATAGTGTTCAGGGCTTTGTCAAAATGTTCCGTGACCTCTCGATGAGGTGTGGGATACACACTGAGGGCGCACATAACGTATTCAGAGCGCACAACCTCAGGAAGCTCTTTAAACAAATCCTTGAAAACAACAACGTGAACCACAACCTCATTGAGATGTGGATGGGACACGAAATAGGCGCGGTCAATGATGCCTACTCATCATATTCCCCTATTCAACTGGAGACTTACATAACCGTAATGCATTACCTCTACATAGACAAAAACTTTGAGATTACCGGAACCCTGCAAGCTGAGATAAAGAAATTGAAGAAGGAGAACGAAACACACCTCATCAATCAGGTAAACATTGACAAGCTACAAAAGAAGAACGATGAAATCATGCGCGAACTTGATGAAATAAAGAAAAAAGAAGCACTCAAAAAGGAAGGTTTAGAAGTGCTCTCTCCAGAAATTTTAGAATATATCCAGCAAGAAATAGCAAAAGTAGCTCATAAGTAACTCTCGCAGTGCTACCTATAAGAAATGAAAAACATATGAATTATTTTTTATTTTTTTGTTAGGCCTTTAGGGAGTGGGCGCACCGTTGGAATTTGGCATTTGGCAGGTGTCGCGGCAGGTGGACAAAATCTGCGAAATCAAATGAAAAACATAAGTAACTTTTTTATAATTTATTTATCATTAATAAGAAAAATACACAGAATCGACAGATAACGAAAATATTAAAATAAATACCAAAATATTATTATTTTTGGTTATATATACAGCAAATGCATATCGCTATCAGCAGACATTGAAAAATCCGTGCACTCTGTAAATAAATAATAACACTTGAGTATCTCGCCGGTGATTTTGGTATTGAGTTTATATACCATTAGTTCTCATACTGATTGCAGATGCTAAATAAATGCATCTCAGAGGACCGACTATGAACAAAACTGTCAACAAAATAAGCGCTGGTTTTACCCTTGACCAGGATATAGTCAGCCGCATCGAAGAAAACCGCGGAATCGCAAAGCGATCAACCTATGTGAACGAAGTATTAAGAAAAGCACTAATGAAAGAATGAATAGGAAGCCACACTCCGTACGCCAATACGAAGCGTGACCATACCTTAAACAGTCTGCAAAGACAGCATCTGTTACATATAACAATGAAACTTACGCTGTCCTCTTATAAAAAACATACTGTTTAATTTTGGTCGCGATGTGGCTCTCCTTTCAAGGAGAATAACATGCAAAAGAAATCAATAGCTTGGGCTCTGAGAGTCCACACCGAAAACCCCGATATCGTTAAGCACTGGTCACAGTCATCCGATATCATTGAGAAAGCATTAGCGAACGCCATAAGAGAAGCAGTGGAGGGTCAGAGGTGACTGAAAATACGACGCCTCAATTATCTGGATTTACAGAAATCATATACTCGAAGACAGCAAAAGCACGCTTTAAAATACTTGAACTCAGGATTGCAACAATCGATTGCACTGATTCCACCGACTTACACAAAGAGTTCACTGAATTAATGAGAAAAGTATGCACCATGGAGAGCATTGACGAACTCTTGAAGGAAGCAGGCATAAACAATGCGGTAATCACAAGCGAGCCCCTTGGATACATTATGAGTGAATCCAGAAACAAGATAGCGCCACTTTATCAGCAAAACTACCAATACGTCGGTTCATCTCTAGAGGATATTAACGATATTAGGACAATTTTAAGCCATCATGGATACGACCTGA
The DNA here is from genome assembly GCA_000306725.1 of Methanolobus psychrophilus R15. Classification (GTDB taxonomy): domain Archaea; phylum Halobacteriota; class Methanosarcinia; order Methanosarcinales; family Methanosarcinaceae; genus Methanolobus; species Methanolobus psychrophilus. Next base: position 3,013,339 of record CP003083.1, read on the forward strand.
CAGATGAAGAGTTTGAAGCTTTGGAAGCAAGATTAGTGTATCGCGAATCTTTCTATCGGCCGGATTGTGTCGCTGATGAAGAGACTCCAAAAGAGACCAACACAAAAAAAACTGGCAGGAACAGCAAGAAGGGAGGCCAGAAATGAAACAAGATTATATCTCCTCCCACACCCCTTTTTTTACACCCAAGGAGTGCAGGAAGGCCATAAGTAACGTATCATCACGTATGAGCAACCATACGTTATCCTTAAAGCATATAAATCTTTCTGATAGGTGCCTCGGGGTGGTCGTATGAGTGCAGAATCCTCCACACAGCCTGCCTTTGCTGAAAAGGATGTTTGCATAAGGCAGCAACTGACCGCAATAGCAAACAAGACCATGGAAGAGACTTGGGACTGGGATAAGGTCAAATTTGCTATCGCTGACTTTAATATGGAATCAGAGGAGTCCCTCAGTCCCGAAGAACTGACCGCATTTGCGGACGACTTTGAACGGGAAGTTTTTGCGAAGAGCATTGAGGCGCTTTTTGGAATCAAAGACTACAAAGGCAAGAGCCCAGATGCTGACGCCGAAAGCTACGAGATAAAAGTGAGCGCTGCCGACATTGGCAGAATGGTAATCCGCACCCATAATATCTACGTACTTTCGACATCCAAGGAGTTCCTAATATATGATCCAAAATTGGGCCATTACATCAGTGATGGAACCAAGCTCCTCTATTGTCACCGAGTCAGAAAAGCCATCAGACAAACTTATCGTGCGGTCTACGTTGGGGAAGATGGGAAAAGAGGCTACGACCCGTCCCCATCTTTCATCGAAGCCGTCCTGCGGTTTATCATAGATGAGCGTACTGTCGACAAGGCTACCCATTTCCCTATTCGCTTAGATATCTTGCCTCTCAAGAACGGGGTTCTTGACCTAGCGACAAGGGAACTACACCCACACGGTCCTGCCAATATGCTCCTATATACTCTGAACGTCGAATATGACCCAACTGCCGAATGTCCCGTGATTGTTCAATATCTGGAGGACCTTGAAAAGAGAGGCATAATTGATGCTGTCACTGTGCAGAGTCAACTGGAATTTTTTGGCTATTGCCTAACACCCGACAAGAGCTTGGAAGCGATGATGATACTGGTTGGTGAACCTGGATGTGGCAAATCTACCCTCATCGAAATGTTAATGGAGTTGCTGGGTTTATCCCTGTATTCAGCCGAAACCATGCATGACCTTGAGGAATATCCATTCTCTCCTGCCAATCTCGAAGATAAGCATCTGAACGTGTGCACTGATATTGGTTCCCGCAAAATCAAAGACTGTCCAAACCTCAAAAAAGCAATCAGTGGCGAACCTCTCAACGCTAACCGAAAAGGGATACAGCCCTATCAGTTCAGGCCCTACGCGCGCATGCTTTTCGCAGCAAACAAGCTCCCGGAGCTCAGTGATGAGGATGAAGCAATATATCGCCGAATACTTCTGGCGGTTTACAAGGGCAAGATCCCCCTTGCAGAAAGAGATCCCACATTAAAAGACCGGCTCAAAGCGCCTGATGAAATGTCCGGATTCCTCAACATGCTGCTCGATGCGAGAGATGTGCTATATAAGAGAGGTAACTTTATAAACCGGTTCGATATTGAGGAAAATAAGAGGCTTTATAAAACAGTCCAAGACCCACTCAAAATGTTTGTCAGCGAATGTTTTTCTGAAGCAGAAGGTATGGATATAGTCAAGGACGAAGCTTATACCTTCTACAAAGACATCTGGTGCCCCCTCAGAAGTGTAAAGCCAGTCACAATCAACAGCTTCAAGAGCAGCATAACCAAGAACGAACAGCACAGGTTCCCCAGTGGCAGGGGCAAGAAGTCAGTGTATGGCGACAATCGACCTCAGGTGTGGACAAATTGTGAGCTACTGCCTGCAACAAGTGGAAAATGCGGGAGTTAATCTTGCAATTTCCATTTCCCTCCTTTTTTGCCAGTATGCATTGATCCCTTTAAATAAAACCTACCTCATGTTAATCCAATTCCTGTCTGAGTTGCATAATGCGTCTATTGATAGCGAATGTCTGCCCTGCTAGGTCTCTTGTCTGACTTATGTCTGACCTATTTACAATGTTAAATTAGTGTAGTGGCTATGTGTTTTTTATTCATTTTATTCTCTATGTCTGACTATAGCTTAAGGTGAAATGTGAATGAAGAAAAAGAAGTAATGCAAAATAATAAGAATAATATTGAACTGCGAATTCGAAGACAAGTCAGACAACTGTCTAAAAGAGCTCTTCCATCATTGTTTTTTAGCAATTTTCGAACTTTTTCATCTCAGACAAATGGTGCAAATCGAGTGTGGGAGTCACTAAGCTAAAGTCAGACACGCTTCTCAACTATGTCTGATAAAGGTATCATAATACAGTGGAGCTGTCTATACAAGGTTTAATGTTTAGCCTCCACAGTTCCCTGCCTGCGGTTTGTTTTTCATCCAGTCGAAAATCGATTTTGAGGGCTTCTGTCAAACAGACATACTTGCATATCGACCATGAAGAGAAAACCCTGCTTAGACCCTTCTCATGCCCTCAATTCAACAACAAAAGACTCATTTTGAGCATCTCTAACGTGTGGTAGGGCTTCATCCACAGTTCCTGCCTGCATTGCCTGCTGTTTAATATGCTTTGCCGAGATGTGCAGCCCTTTTGAGGGTCAACAGTTTTCAGGGGTGTAAGAACCTTAACCATGTGGTGTGAGGGCTAGGAAGGGCAAGGATAGGGCTTTGAGGGCTGTTTTTTCATATTACGAAACAATAGCCGCAAATTCAATGCTCCGCCTCGCTGCGCTCGTCGCCGCATTAGCTCGGTTCCGCTACGCGGAGCCTCCTCGCATTTGTGCGGCCATTGTTTCTCCCAACCCTAAAACTCCCAACTAAAACACAGGCAGGGCCCCTGTGGGCGGAAATAGCGATATCAAGAGCCGCAAAATTATAAATAGCAGCGCTGCGGATTGTTTTTAATAATATTCGAGGAGCTGAGACTATGCAAAGTCGATTACGTGAATTCGATAACTCTTACAAGCTGGGACACATTAAACCATCAGTAAAAACATTCCCCATAAAAGAACAACGATTTTTTATAAGGGACTGCATTGCTTTTATCAAGCAAAATGAGCATGCTGAGCAATTGCAGGAAAAGGTCGATGAATGGATTGCTGACCGGATTCGAAGGTATGGGATGCCATTGAATGAAGTGGAGCTTCATGATTTTGAGGAGCACGTTGCTGGTCTTTATTATCCAAGATTAACGCTTAGCTTGAAAAAATGATCCCAACGATAAAAGGGTCTGTTTTTTGGGAGTCTGCTTCAGAGTGAACCTCCCAGGCAGGGCCCTGTGGACTTTGTATTGCTTCTAAGGAGGGCTTAGGTAGGGATATTATCAGTGTATCTGATGAGGCCGAGGTTCAGTAGGATAAGAGTAGAACAGGTGGGCATAAAAAATGGTTCAGGTAGCCAGAGAAAATCAAGACATTCGGAATTTATGGGCAGAAACCAAATCACCTGAACCTGTTTAGAAGTATGCACTGAAAGAATATAAACTTTTCATATAATTTCCAATAGTTATTTTGCATACGATGTTTGATTTTCCACCGCGAGTGTTTTTTAATGCTAATAGGGCGCTGCATGGCGTTTATGGCTAAAAGGTTTATATGCGTTGCTTGCATAGTATATTTGATGATTATCAGCAAGCTTCGACTTGATGGTAATGAAAAATAAGACGGAGAAAATCAAAAATGAACAATGAAAATAAAGTTGATGGAAGAATAAAATTTGTGAAATGTTTGAACTCGGAGTATGTTGGGCCGAATGAGTCTTGCGCTTCGTGCACAGATAATAGACGTTGTTTGACCATAAGACCACGATTGGCTGCAAAGGTTGATGACTATGTGAATGGCATTAGAGTCCCGAGTGCTGAAGAGGTTGGGATGCTGAAGCAGGATTATCCAGAGTTGCTTGACTTCAATAAAAAGGCCTCCTGGTCGCAGATGAAAGCTCCGCATGGGGTAAAGGTCGCTTATTGCGTTTCCCCGGAACCGTTGAAGGAGGGGGAATGCGATGGGTGCAGGTTGAAAGGGTGCTGCTTGCTGGTTAACCCGGAATTGGTAAAGTTTGTGGACAAGAGGAAAAAGGACGGTCTGTATAAATTCAGTATGAAAGATATCGATGTTTTGGATAAAAAGTATCCTGAGACAGTTTGGATTGAGGATGATGGCTCTTCTATATGGCCCGAAGCGAAGGCACAATATTTGATAGATTATTATCAATCATCAAAAATATTAAAGGAAATTGTTGATAAAGGTATTTTTGACAGACTGATTGACGGGCGCTACAGGGATTCCGAAATTGAATTTTTGTATCTGGGAATCAATGCAAAATGGGAAAAGATAGAAAAGGTTTTCCAGGAGATTGTGCCGAGAGAGCCTCCCCTCTAATTTTTTTGTTCTGGAAACGACAACGTCATACAGGCAGGACGTGTGGGTCAGAAATTTTTTAAAATGAATTGTGCTGTCGAGATATACTCGAATAGCAGTCTATGTAAAGATATGGTTTGACCTTTCAGGTGCCCTTTGAGGGTCGAGGAAGGGTTTTTATCGAGAGATTGATGTTGCTGTGTCAGGTACTGGTTGACTGCAGTGCAGGGCATCTGAAAATGAATCGATTCGGGTGCATAGGCTGTTTTTTGTTAATCGAGGTTGATATCTACTCTGGAAGCGTCTGCACCAAACTGGCAGGCACCTGTGGGTTTTAATCCTCTTACTTCTTGTGCGATGAGTGCACGCAGCAGCGCAAGGCTGTGCGTGGGATTCGGGGGCGGCGGGGGATTGCATGTTTTTGAGGGACATATCGCGCGTGCGTACCTTTTTAACTTTGAGATTATTTTCTTACATCCTATACTCGTCATCTAGGGTGCTCTTTCCAGATTGTGCACGCACTTCACTCTATTCCTCGGATTGGTTCCCTTTTTGGAGATAAGGAGATCGTTAGTGGGGTGAAAGAATTTTCATATGGCCCAATTAAAAGTATTTCATTTATACTGAAATACCCTTTTATAGTTAAACACCTTTGGTTTGTAACATTATGAGTTCTAAAACTATGTCCTGTTGACAGTTATGTCAATACCATAAGTTTCAAATAATCGGTTCTTAACTATAATTAATAAATTAATTGCAATAACCGTTCCTATAAAGATGCCTTGCGGAGATTTATCAGGAGTGCCTAAAAACGAATTAAATAGAAGCAAATATTTGGAAGATTCATGGCTTTGTTACTATCACTGCCCAAATGAGAGTTATAATTCACAGGAATGTGATAGATTTCCGAAGGAGAAAATATTTGGGATGGTGCTTAGTTTATGATATTCGATGATTGTCCTCATGACTATGATTCTTTGAAATCTTTGAAGTTCAAAATTAATAATCGCTTTCCACATTTAGACGAGAGCAACGAACGAATGATGAAAGCATACAACGGATTCATGTCCTTTGCGGTTGCTTCTTGTGCTCGATTTAATGCTTACTGCCAACAACCATCCAAAAAAGAAGAGCGTTTAAGGAAATATCAAGAAGCAGTACCAGATCATGATTTGGGATTGGGCTTCTTTATTGCTTCCTTACCTATGTGAATAACAGAATCAGCATGAATGTGCTTTATTTCACAGAAATAAAGAGTTAGCGATGTTTAATTAACAATGCCGTTTTGTTCTCTCCCCGGATCATCACAAGCCTAATCCTATTGTCCTGACATTCTGCACACTCTAGCCTCTTTCCGTTTATCATTTTCTTGACTCCACTTTAAGCATGTAGAAGAATAACGACATTATCACCGCTATAAACATTATATCGATGGTCACCATGCTTGCCGGAATCCAACCCGTTACAAACATGTGGAATAAACCTGCGAGTGAAACTAGTATTGCACCTATGTAAGCATTAACTGACCCGAATATAACCGCGAAGAATATCAGGCTTAAAGATGCAAGGAAAGCAGACTGCCAGGGTGCAGAGAATCCCATGTCAAACGCTGGCCTGGCCCCATCAGTAAAAGTTATCATATGGATGTGTATGCCTGTTTCAGGCAATCCACCGGAGTGCACTTTTAACTCTACAATATAGATTATGTTCTCGCTTGCGTTCACTGTCTGCAGTAAGTAGCCTTCGCTGTCTGTTGAGTTAAGGTAATATGCTGTACTTCTATCACGGTTCTTTATCGTGACCTCTACCAAAGAAGTTAAGCGGCTGGTGTCATTCCATGTCACATTAAGCTCGTTACCATTCACATGCATTTCATACAAGACCATACCCGCGTCTGCTTGGTTGTCTGCTTGGTTGGTGTTATTGCTCGCATAACCTACAATCCCGCCAACGTCGCCCTGTCCTGTTATCTGTACATTGACAACACTAACATTCTTAATGACTGAACCGGACTCGACATGCCCGAAAAGTCCTACATTGTTTGTCAGTGGGCTGTTAATGTAGAGATCAGAAATTACAATGTCTTGCCCGTCAAAGCTCCCGGTGAAGGTTGTTATCGGCACAAAGCCCACTCCACTATTCCAGGTGCTTGTTATGCTCGCGTCAATGATGTTATTTATCAAGATGTAATGAGCACTAAGCCCACTCTGCACCGCTTGGAGCTGTGTTACATTGCTTATCTGATAATGGTTTGCTGCTGTTCCTGTTCCTCCGGCAAATGCACTAGCAACCGACATCATTAAAGTTAATATAACTATAAAAATTAATAATTTACGAATTTATAATTCCACCTTCAACTGAATACAACAAGTCGCTGCCATCTGGATTATGGTTATATGGCTTGATACCATCAACATCCGAATAATTCCCGGTTAAATTTCCCCGTCTCATGATCTGTTCATTCTGTGGTTCAATGAATGCAATTTCGTTGGGTAAAGTACCCAAACTATTCTATGAGCAGCATCACCCTGAAAAAGTGCGCAAAGCCCTGCATCGATGTCATTGTTCTTTAAATGCCCTTGGTGCTTCGGCTTGTGCGTTGTACTATGCCGGGGTTATCATCGAAGTGGATAAACTCGCAGCTTTAGACGCAGCTATCTTGGCATCACCGCTTCCTGTGCTCTTAGTGGGTGTTGGCATTGGTGAGCTTCTGTTGCTTACTGCTTTAACGGCGGTATGATACCGGATTCCACTTGCGGTTGTTGCAGTGCTCATTACACCGCTCTCCTGCTCCCTATCGTTTTGTTTTTATATGCCAGATATGCCAGGACTGCCACTGCTGCAAATGCTACAAAGATAATTATTGCAACACCAGGAGTAATCATTGCGCTGCCTATTGTAATTCCGTTTATTAACTCACCTTCTTTGAACTATGTTTCCTGAACATCTCGTACAATGCTGATTTTACAACATCTGAATTAGTGTTGAAGTGGCCGGACTTCTCCAGGACATTAAGGTTTTTATTCATTTCAGGTAGAAGATCGATGCATATCTTTGTCATCTATATATTACACGCCTCAACCTATATAGTATTATATTAGTTAGTAAACTATATAGTCTTTGTGGATAATCTATATATTAATAAAAAAACTATTTTGTCAAATCAGATATACATATATCAGAGTTATATATATGGTGATAGCATGACAGCGTACAACCTACAGAAGCTTAGAATATTGGGTGCAGTTTGCATTCTAACTATAGTGTTCAACGCAACTTACTACACGTATTAATGTTTATCTTGTCTTATGGTGGGGAAAGAACAAATTCTGATTGACCGAAAGGTAACTCTCGACGAGATTAACGATTTGATTACACACGAGAACAATTCAAGAGTGCTGAAAAGGCTCTATTTTGTTAAATTTAGATATTTAGGGGATTCTGTAGAAGAAGCTGCTACTAAAGTAGGGGTGACTAAGAAAACAGGATATTGCTGGCAAGAAAGTTGGAATAAAGGCGGCTATGCCGCCTTAATGCCAAATTTTGGCGGAGGTAGGAAATCCAAACTTACTGATGAACAAAAAAAGGAATTAAGAGCTTTGTTGGAAAATAAGGATTACTGGACTACAAGAGAAGTCTGGAAGTTAATAAAGGAAAAATATGGCGTAGAATATTCAGAGAAACAAGTAGGAGTTATACTTCACAGTTTTAACATGTATCACTCAAAGCCATATCCCCTTGACTACAGAAGACCTAAAAACGCTGAAGAGATCTTAAAAAAACTAACCGAAGCAATTCCAAAACATATTGGTCAAGATGAGCAGTATATCATAGGTTTTCTGGATGAATCTTCACCACAAACAAAAGCAAACACGCAAAGATTATGGTCATTTAAAAAACCGTTGATAATAAAAAATACGGATTACGTTAAAGCAAATGCATTTGCGTTTTATTCGATCAACGGGAACAGTATCATTGATTTTATGAAAAGCTCAAAAACAGAAGATGTGTGTGAATTCCTGGAAAAAATTGTAGAGCAAAACCCAGGGAAAAGAATAATTCTTGTTCTCGATAATGCAAGATCGCATCATGCAAAGAAAACGATAAGTAAAGCGAGAGATTTAAAAATAACACTTGTGTTCCTACCACCTTATTCACCTGATCTAAATCCAGTAGAATTTGTCTGGAAAACAATCAAAAGAGAAGTGTCAGTCAAATTTGTCAAATCAAAAGAACATTTGAGGAATATTATCAAAATGGAATTTATGAGGATAGAGAGCTCATTATCGTTTGCAAAAAAATGGATAGAAACATTTAATGCACAAATAAAAAGTGTGATTTGTTGAGTTAGGGACTATATAATTGTATTCCAAGAGATTCTAATGCCTATTATTCTGGCAAATTATATCTTAAAATAAAAATTATATTTAAAAGCTAAGTTTCCAGAACCAATCGTGGCGCAGCAGTCAAAAAATGGTTGGTTGGTATTTTTTGAAATCATTCGACCTGCCGCGCCACGCTTCATATGACAGTCATATGATTATTTAAACTTTTCTAAATAGAGTTAGCACTTGCATGAATAATTAATGACTTTATGTTCATATCTCCATGCTATATTTATAAAGTAAACAAGATATATGGGACATGGTTTCAAGGGGATGATACTATAAAAACAAAACAGATAATCATACTTGCACTGATAATAGTCGCTGCTTCAGGTTGTGTATCGACAGAACCTGTTAATGAAGATTATATTGAAAGCGATTTACAACCAGATATTCCAGACTCCACTATAAATGATCCTTCAAATGGTTCACAACCATCACTGCCTAACATCAACCAGAGCATCCTAACGGTTCATTTCATTGATGTTGGCCAGGGCGATTCTATCCTTATCCAGATTAACGATAAGAACATGCTCATCGATGCCGGAGATAACAGGGCAGGAAACACTGTAGTATCCTACCTTAAAGATAATGGTGTTACAGAGTTGGATGTGGTGGTAGCTACACATGCACATGCTGACCATATAGGCGGCATGGTGACTGTTTTGAACAACTTCAAGGTAAATAGGTTCATTGACAGCGGAAATCCTCACACTACAAAGACCTATGAGAACATGCTGATAGTTATCGATGAAAAAGATATACCTTTCAGTCTTGCAGAAGCAGGTCAAGCCATAGACCTTGACACATCCACCACCATCACTGTCCTAAATCCAGGAAAGCTCACAGGTGACCTCAATGATGACTCTGTTATCCTCAAGTTGACCTATGAAGATGTCTCATTCCTGTTCACAGGGGATGCGGAAACACACGCTGAAAACAAAATGATTGCTTATGATATTAGCAGTGACATTCTCAAGGTTGCTCATCATGGCAGCAGGTCATCAACCAGTTCTGACTTCCTGAAAAAGGTCAATCCAGATATCTGCATAATTATGGTTGGTGTAGATAACCGCTATGGCCACCCACATCAAGAAATTATCGATAGGCTCAATCTCTTTGGATGCGAAGTCTACAGAACTGACCTTGACGGCAATATCATAATCAAGACAGATGGAAGAGAATACAGTATAGAGACTCAAACCAGCGGATTGGTATTTCCATTGACCACTATGACCTTTGCACTCATGGCAGAAGCATAGGGGGAATTATGACAAGCTTTAAAGTATCACTTGACAGAATTGAAGGCGATATTGCAGTGCTTCTTGTGAGGGATGAGGAGTCGATTAAACTCGACATTCCTTTGTCCCTTCTTCCAGATGGCTCGAGAGAAGGGGATATTCTGGATATCAGTATCTTAAGGAATGAAAAGGAAACTGAATATGCCAAGAAGCGAGTGTCAGCTTTGATAGAGAAGCTGAAGAATAAACACGCATAATATAACTGCTATCTACAAAGTCAACTTTGCACACAAGGAATCACAGGGTTTTGATATTCATCTAACGTGACATTGTGAATACTGTGTTTACAGGTTTTACTTTTGCATACACATGGCACAAGAACAGACGGTTGCAGTATCTGACCATTATCCCGTATTTGCGATTTGCTATTCAGAAAGATACCGAATTTTAAACTTAATATGAATAGTAGAATTGCAACTATCAGATGTTAAAGAAAAAGGCGATAGATATCACCTTATCTCAAACCAAGGTGTAGATTCAAGTGGATTAGTAGGGTGAAAAGCAGAAGTGTAAATTTTTCGGTTTCTTATTACAAACCAATTGGTAGGTTCAAGGGGATGTGTTGGATGAAAATAAGAGTTGAAGATTTTGTTATCTCTTATTTCAAACCAAGGTGTGGGTTCAAGGGGGTTCGTCGGGTGAAAAGTAGAGTTATAAATTTTCATAATAGAAGTTAATGTCATCACCCCATATAACTTTTCACGTTATAGAGATATGATTAAAAGCAGTTCATTTTATCATGTAATAAAGTCGTACACTTCATTTTTTATAACAACATGTTGCTTCAACCTTTATGTAAAGATAATTAATCAAACTGAGAACATCCAATGCATCTTCTCGTGACATCTTCCAATAAAGCTCAGGTTCATGACCATGTGGATTTCTTATCGCTTTCATCAGACCAGTGCAAAGATGCATCAATCCTTCCTGCTCATTGCGTTCAGTTTCACTCTCTTGTTTATTGAGCTTCAGACACCCATTGACTGCAAGAGCTGCACCCATTAATGCAACACCATGCTTATCCATCTCTGCTTTCGCACCCACATATTTATCAAAGGATTTACAACACTCAAATACCGCATGGAAGTATAGGCCATCACTGAACAAACCGGATGCATGTTTTTTAATTTCCGGATGGTAATTGCGAGAATTGAATAGTGAAGCATCCTCTGTGACTTTGGATTTAAGAGTGGGTTTGATTTGAGAGCTGCCAGTGATGATTGATTTATTCGTATTTCCAGTTCATTACACAAAGTCATGAGCTGGTCAACCTTGGCGACGATGCGTTTTTGTTCTTCAAGGGGCGGGAGCGGTAAAAGAATGGTTGATATTTGAGGTTGGTTATTGAAGCTTGAACATATGTTTGTTTTGCATCTCCTTCGAAAACTTTGCGTACGTGAGATGTTTACTTAATACAGTGCCTATTGTATCAACAGAAATTTGAGATAGTACGTTGCACATTTACGATTTATTCAGATATTGTATATATTATAAAAATTCGATTTAATTCAATATAAATAGCAATAACATTATAATCGATGATTAAATTTTTGAAGAAACAACTACTTGTATGGAGTGTTTAATTGAAGCAACTACTACTTGATGTGATGTTTGCCTCTGATAAGAGAAAAGAGGTTTTATTGCTGTTAAATGAGTGCCCTCAGGAGATGGAATATCTCGTAAAATGTCTTGGTACTAATAGACAGGCATTACTTCCTCAGGTAAAAATACTTGAGGGACATTATCTTATTTCCCATCAAAAAGATGTCTACGAGCTGACATCTATCGGAAAACTTCTAGTTGATGAATTCATCCCTTTGCTAGGTACAATTGAATTTTTTAATGTTGATATTGAATACCTGGGAACTCAAAAACTCAAGTTCATACCTCCTCACCTTTTGAAAAGGGTAAAGGAAATTGGAAGCAGTGAGGTTATAACTCCTGAGCTAGCAGAAATGTATGACCTTAATGAAAAGTTCCATGAAACCTCAAAAAATTCCAAGTCAGTATATATAGTGTCTTCATTCATATACCCAAATTTCTCTGAATTATCTCTTGATCTTATACGTAGCAATGTAGAAGTGCACTTTATCATTTCTCATGGATTGTTGGACAAACTGAAGGGACATAAATATGTTAATGTTAATAAACTTCTAGAGAGCAATCTGATTCATATTTATGTATATTCAAAAGAGTTAGATTTCCTTTTTATGGGCTACAATGATTATTACCTGATAGTAAACCCTCTGTCACAGGATGGGACAACTGACCGTAAATATATTATGTCCAGTAAAAAAGAGGCTCTTATATGGGGACACGATTTCTTTGAATATTATCTGAAAGACTCAACGCCAATCACAGAACTTTAATCAAAACATTGTTGCTCTAAAAAATTATTGGTTTACGGGCTCTGTAGAAACCTATGAAATTACTATCTATAACTAAAATTTGGAAAAAACAATCACTATTCTGGACAAAGTATAGAAGTTTTACTGACTTGTATAATCGCTTGAATTTAGAGGAATTCTACAGAGCTTTGGTGATTTCACCAAGGATTTCCGGTTTGGAAGTCAACGCGAGGAGCTCCAACTCGTCTTTCGGATTAAAACCATAAGAGTGGAAGTTCAGAATCTTACCGTTGGCGACCAGGCGAGCCTTGTTGTTCCATGGGTAGGCGGCAGTAAACTCGAGGGTGTCCTGCTTGATCTTTTTCGTTGGGTCATCCATTGAAGGGATGAAAGAAAGCAGATTGTACATGCAGACGTGATTCGCCTCGAACATGCGCTCACCACGACGTAACCCTTTTCGAGAGCTCCGCCCGGTAAACTCGTATAGTTTTTACTTCTTCAGCTAACTTTCTTTCATCTATTTTCCAATTCATCTATAGGATCCGTCGTATATTTTTTCCTCGTTGTCAAAAACTACGACCAACATTCATCCAAAACTTGTCCTAGTCTTCCGAGGTCTTTTTCAATTTATCTTTAATCTCGGCGATTCTTTTTTCAATAGCTGCCTTTGCCTTACCCTTATCCTCTGCTGCTCTCTTCTCTAAAGCCTTCACCTTAGCTTTGGCCTCTTTTTCCCGCTGTTCCGACCACTGTTTTGCCTGCTCTGCCTTAGCATCCAGCTTCTGATTCAAATCGTCAATCTTGGTTTGAAGCTTGGCTTTATCTTCTGCCAGCGATTTGGCTTGCTCTGCTTTCAACTGAGCAACGTCCGCCTTGATAGCTGCCACTTCCCGAGCATTTTGTTCGTCAACAACATCCCTTCGTTCGATGCGAAATACGGTGCCTCCTAACGCTTCCATTTTGGTATCAACAGGAATTACCCATTCTTCGCTGATTTCTGAAACTATCGCCCATTTGCCAGGTGTTAGTTTGGCAGACACATCATCAAGGAATTCTGCGTTGACTCCTGCTCGACTCATGTCCCAGATGCTCCCCGCAAAGGTTCCCCCAACAGCGCCAACGGCAACGCCGATTGGTCCTCCGAGAAGTCCGATTAGAGCACCGATTGCGGTTCCGCTAACTGTACTGATCGGAAAGTCTTCCCCCATCTGCTTTATGACAACTGTGCCATCATCATTTTTCTCTATTACGGCTTCGGAATAAACGGAAATGCTGCCTTCGAAATCAAGTGTCTTCAATGCTATGGATCCGTCGTATGCTTTTTTCTCGTTGTCAAAAACTACTACCAACATTCTTTCCATTGTTTGTTCTCCCCCTTATGTACTATATTCACTGGATCATTCGCCCCAGTGGTATCTATGCAACATAGCTTTTTTTTGATAGATAGAAACCTACAAGTCCTATCAATAAAATCTTTGCGAAACATTTAGGATATCTACAGAGCCGGTTTACGAGAACGTTTTATACGAGAAAAACCTTTTCTCACTTGATTAAGAATTAGGATGAGGCGCCTGGAAACCACCACGCTTTAAGGCGCCTCTCTCCTAACGAATCCGAGACTGCTGTACCGTACATCCGCCTTGGCCGTACAGCAGATTTCTCTGAATTCCACGACCCGCAACACATACTAAGTCAGTGTTCTTATTTAACCAAACCCGATTTTAATATCGGACAGAGCTTTATTTTTGCTAAGAAACATTTTTTCTACAGGAAGCTTATTTTGGCAAAGCAGGTTATTTTCTTATCACATGCTATTTTCAGATGTCTTTATAATTTCAAGTTCCATCGTTTAATCCCCTAATCTATGTCTTGCAATAAGCGAAGTTCAATTGCCGCACCTTGCAGCCCTTTTAACCCCCCTACAAGCACTTGAAAACTTCAAACATACGATACCATCAAAACAACAAATGAAGCCCTATCAGAGCGATTGTAGGGATCATAAGCTGAAAATCTACTCACTTTCAACGAGTAGCACCCACAGCCCTGCCTGTGGTTTGGTTTGAACTGAGCAGATATGAGAATGTCTCAAGATAATGCGCTATGCTTACGAGGAGGGCGCAGGCAGGGTCTGCGGGTTTCAATAATGTCAATACATCAACCTGAAAGAGAGAGCATTGTAGGGCATTTTAAAGAGAATAGAGCAGGGATTATCAGAAGTTACCCTGCATAACATGAAAAAGAATGTTAGGTGATGAGCCATTTACACTCAATAATTATATAACGGAAAGGTTGGCGATGTGGGAAGGGAGTTAAATGAAGTTATAAAGTTAACTCTGTTAAAACCTTAAAATGATATTGCAATTCTTATTTAATTCAGTATAAATAGAAACAGTCACATAATTTAATATGGTAATGTCTGAAATTACAATCGCTTTAGAGGATGTGCTATAATTGACGCAATCACTACTTGACGTGATATTTGCATCCGAGAAGCGAAAGAACGCTCTGCTATTGCTACAGGATGGTCCAAAGGAGATGGAGTTCCTTCTCAAATCCCTTGACACTACTAGACAGGCATTGCTTCCTCAGATTAGAATACTTGAGAATCATTATCTAATCACACATTTTCATGACGTCTATGAATTAACAACTATTGGAAAGCTGATAGTTGATGAGATGACACCTTTACTAAACACAGTTGAGACTCTTGATAATGATATTGATTACTGGGGTAATCATAGCCTTGATTTTATTCCTTCTCATCTTTTGGGGAGAATAAATGAGCTTGGGAAATGCAAGTTAATTAAACCGCATCTCATAGAAATATATGAAATAAACAAAAAGTTTTATGAAGCAACTCGGAAGTCTAAATCTCATTATATAGTAACTACATTTCTCCACCCTAATTTTCTAGAGTTAACTGCAGATTTGATTAATAACAATGTTAAAATATACTTTATTACTTCGCAAATGCTATTTGATAAACTTTTAGAAGAAAAATATGATGAGTTTTCTTTGATACTTCAAAATAAATTAATCCATGCTTTTGTTTCTTCTAGAGAAATGGATTTTCAGTTTATTGCAATCAATGACTATTATATAATGATGGCCTTATTAAAAACAAGTAAAGAAGTCGATGGTTCATATTTACTATGTAATAGTGAAAAATCCCTCAAGTGGGGAAAGGATTTCTTTGATTACTATTTGAAGGACTCCACACAAATAACTGAAATTTGATTGTTTATTTTTATATTAATTTCAGTTATAATTACAAGTTTTTATAAATGCTATATGGTTAAGCAGACAGCATAATTTTTAGCAGTTCGGTTTTTTGAACTCTATATTCCCTCACAAGCATGCTAAACATAGAACTCGAACCAATCCACTCACCCTAATCGATTCGGTCTACAATCGTCTACAAAGGGTTCAAAAGACGATACATGTCATAGCATAGACATATCGACAAAAGCCCGTCCACAGCCCTGCCTGATAGGTTCAAGGGCTAAAGCTCAACAGGTATCAACGCGATATATTCTTGACCTTTCTGTAGTCTCCAAGTTCAACTATACCCTCCAGAAAAAATATTTGTAATACTTGCTATACATTGTACATATCAAGTATATTGTACACAGAAGGAATAATAATGGCAGACAAGAAAAAATATACCTTCAAAGTCGTTTTTGACCTAACAAAGAGGGGCGATCCCAAGGAAATAATAGACAACCTCCAACTCGATATAAAAGAGCCTCTTGGTGCAGAAATTAGCGCTACTAGTGATAGCAATAAGTTCGCAATAATCTATAGCATGTATGATGTTGCCATGTTCAAAACAGTAAATAGGATATTGCGTTCAAGTATAGTTCTACGCGGCCTCTCATCTAGTTATTACTATATTGTAGATGATGCGGGTGTTGTCGTGGAGTGGGAAAGCTTAGTAAAAAAGCAAGGCATACTTCCAGAGGACATGTTTATCTGGGGCGCTCCAGGTTACACTCCCGAACCTTCTCTCAATGAGGATGTAACACTGACGACAAAAATACCCCGGAGAGATGTCAGACTTATAGACAATATTGTTTTATGGAAAAATAACCATAATAAAAAGAAATATAGTCGCCGAAAATCTCCAATTCAGAAATCATCCTATATACAAGCGGCATTACGGGAAGCAATACTTAAGGACATTTCACAGCTCAATCAGGATAACGAAAAGGAAACCGGCGTAAAACAGACAGATGAAGAGTTTATGCAATTCTTTTTGGATAAAGACTTTGCAGCTGAGTATGGGTGGAAGATGCCTAAAGAACAGAATATTTTATATTCAGTTATTAGCCGGGATTAATGTGATATACTCTTTCCCCAGAGATCCTCCACACGGGTGCCTGCCTGTTCAATCTTCACGACAAGCGTTTCTCACAGCACCATTTTTCAGGTCATAGAAGTTACTTGAGCGAATGCAAAAAACCTACCTAAAGGCCGCTTGAGGTTACTCTGCATTACATAAAAAAGAATGCAGAAGCTGATAAACCATTTAATCTGAATGCGCATGTTCGAGAAAATTTGGAGATGCTGTAGACGATTGTTCTTTCATTTCTTGATTAATTTTATGGCTCTATCTTAGTTATTACTCGAAGTTCCTCTGTAGACTTTTCGTTCAAATCTTTTTCTAATCCCATTGGATTTCTTATCTTTGCTTCTGGATCGTACACGAAGCAAATCAACGTTTTGCAGTCTGGATGTATAGAATACTTTCCTATATCGATAAGCAATTGTTCTCCAATTTCTTTATCGCCCAATTTTGACCTAGTTTTTTTAACTTCAATAATAATTTGTTCGCTTTTTAATAAGAAGTCCATTCTAGAAGACCCTCCAGCATAAGAAGGAGTCCATTCTTCCGCCCTAATGTCATCAAAGTAAAGTTTTAGCAACGCGTGAAGTAAGTCTTGAACATCATATTCATCCTCTATTACAAGAGTTTCTTTATTATTATGTCTAATAAGTAACTGCTTAGCAACAACTGGGAATTTGGATAAAATATTTATTACTTTGTCAAGTGATTCTTCTTGTGCGTTTTGTTTTTCTAAAACCAAATCTTGTTGCAAATCAGTATGAATAAGTGTTGTCTGTTCAAAAAGTCTATCTGCAACAGACCTTAATATCCGAATAAAATCTTCCTGGTTTAGATAAATGAGGTTATCAGCAGAATGATTATAAAAAGATTGTTTATTCCTAAATTCTTTTGAACCAACATTAACGTAGGGTTTATACGGTACTTTTTTCTTTTTATATATGTAATCCTCCAACTCTCGACAACCTTGGTGTACTACTATAAAATTTTTTGTGCCTTGAACGTTTATCCTTCTATAATTCGGAACAGAGTCTACTCTAGTGTAACCTGATTGCTCGCTTTTAGCCCAGAGTATTTCATTTTTCTTACCAATGCTTGAAACTAATAGATTGTATTTTCTTAAAGCTGAATCATATGATGGAACAGTTTCGTCAATAATTGCATCTATAATTGATTTTGCTATTTCAATGGCATCAGTATTTTTTCGATTCATGTTATCTCTTAGAAGGCCACATGCTTATAAAATTAATGCGGTGGGTGTTAAAATTTAAGAATTTTAGTTACACATGATTAATATCTAAACACTATACATGTTTTGTCCAAACCATGAATATAGTTGTGCGAATTTGCTGCAAAACACCGTACACTTTTTTCGTCTTGTATATATCCCCTCCCAAGCATTCAACGTATACGAGTCAAACCTACTTGCGCAATGAATAAAACTGCTCACCCTAACCTGTTCTCTCAAGAATCATCTATAAAGGGCTTAAAAAGCTAGACCTATCAGACTATCAACCATATCAAGAAAGCCCTTCCACAGCCCTGCCTCGCCCCTCAGTGAACAGGTTTGAGTGCTAAGTAACCCTGCAGTTTGATAACCTCGAACTTCTGACCTTTCTCGAAACCCTCAATCTCTACAATATTTTTAGGCAGTGTTATAGAATACTGACCGTTCCTTTCTTGCAGCTTAATTGTCAAAATATCACCTCTTTTTTACATTGCTACAATTAGCAATGATTCTAGCAATATATAAACGCTTTTCAAATCAAAAGTCTGGACAGCACAATAAATCTATACTAACAAACAAGAATAAAAGTAAACAAAACTTAACAGTCTATCTTTATCGTATCTCCATCTTGTATTGACACTCTATCAACTCAATATAGTTTAAAACAAGCCTTGGCTCATCCATTATTCAGGAGGTTATCCACTTTACTTAGGTTTTTTGCTAATACTCGACTCTGGTGGCAAAACAGAACATGTAGCAGGGATGTTGTTAGTTCCTGCCTAACTTGCCCGGAGATTCTTCCGGTTTCAGCTGGATTCATCTCCACACATGATGTTCTTCTTTTATGAATTGAGAGGAACGTTCGAGAGTTGCTGCTCTTCTCTGTAAGTATATATATAAAGCCAATCAATTAAAAATTTTTCGAAAGCTTATTATAGAAAAAGGAATAGAATCACTAAATGAGAAGGAAGTTCCAACTAAGGAGCCTATGTCATGGCTATCAAAACGGCTGCTGTAATCTTTATTAACCAAAGAAACGTTATTCAGCTCTTTGCACTATTTACGATTTTTCTCTTAATAGGTTCAGGTACCTACCCGGCCCTGGCTGCTTCCAGCGACGATGATTTTCTAAATGCTACCTTTACTTCATCATCTATTACACCTTTCGAAGTTTCCGCACTGAATGCTATGGCACAGACAATTGCCTTTGCCAACCAGCGCGACACCGGCATAGATCTTGATTCCCTGCTGACTGCAATAGATGCTGATACAATTGAGGGGAAGGGTGATGGGAGTTCTCCCCTGCTGCTTTCAACAGATTTTTCAGAAATTGACATGGACCCGGCGAAGTATGGTCCGGACACTGACGGCGACGGAATCCCGGACTCTATTGAGCTGATACTTGGGACCGACCCCAATAATCCGGATTCCGATTTTGACGGACTTGACGACCTTTTCGAGATCCAGAACGGCCTGAACCCACTTGAACCGGATTCCAACAACGACGGACTTGCTGATTATTATGAGGTCACAGGTGTCCATCCAGATGTGGACGGTGACGGAATTCCGAATGCCTGGGACCTCGACAACGACAACGATGGTGTTATCGATGCCCTTGACCTTTCACCTTTCTCAAGATCCGTTTTCAGTGATAGTTTTGAATTCAACATTACAACCAACGGCAACCCCACTTACCTTAACTTCCAGATACGACCTGAAAATCCGGAACACCTTGATTTGCTTTCCCAGAGCTGGGACTGGCCCGATGATGCACACGGCACGATGAAAGACCTTGACAGTTCAAAAAATGATGTCACTGTAACACCAATGCTTGAACTCACCGTACCTGTAGACGCTAAGATCGTTTCTGTGGACAGTGGGGAATACATGCAGCTGAATGCGAGCCAGGAAGGACATACAAATATTACCACAGGTAATTACACCGACAACACCTATCAGATATGGAGGCTGGAGCAGGTTGAAGGAAACTATTACAGTATAATTTCAGCTGACAGTGGTAAGTGCCTGGAGGTATTCAATGCCAGTCAGGAAGGCATGGCAAATGTCATAACAGGCAACTACACCGGAAAGGACCATCAGCTATGGAAACTTGAGCTGAACAGCGAAGGACATTACAGACTTGCTGCCAAACACAGCGGGAAATACCTTGAAGTGTATCCCGGTGCCAACAAGACCATTATCCAGAACACATCCCGGGAAGATAACCTGCAGCTCTGGGAAATAGAACTTGTCGGCGGCATCGCCTCAGATCCTTCCGCTCTTGTGGATTACGGCATCACTGTCACCTTAGGTAAGGCATACGTCCCTCTCTCACCTGTGAAGGACTTCGGAAAGACTGTTGCCCTTAACGGTCGAATGTTCTATCCTGTGGATTCGGCTATGGATAGGCACACAAAGGTAGAACTCACCTGGATGGCGATTGGAGAGACCGACAGGCCAAAGAAAGTATCTTTGAGAACACATAAGGGACAGTATGTTTCAGTGAATGGGACGACATCAGAACTTATTGCCGGAAGTTCTTCAATTGCAGACGGTGACATATTCGAGATAGTGTACATCAATAATAATGAAGTCGCACTCAAAACTGCCGATGGAAAATACGCATATGCTGTAAATGGCGGAGGAGAAAAACTGGTGGCAAACAGCACAGAGATCGGAAATTGGGAGATCTTTGAGTTGCAGCATCTGGAAAATGACAGGATTGCCTTGAGAGCCAGCAACAGCCAGTACGTTTCTGCAGAAGGTGGAGGAGAAGGGGGAATCGTTGCCAATAAGGATAAAAGGAAGGACTGGGAATCATTTACCCTGACCATCCATGAACACGAATCCGTATCAACAACCCTGGCAAAGTATAATGACAGATTTATGCTCACAGGATTTAACGTAGAGGAGAATTATGGTTCTGATTTCGGCCTGTTCTTCAGCGAGGACAAGGAACGCACTTTTGAAGCTGGTTTTGTCCTTTCCTATGCATTTTTGAGAGAACAGACATCTCTTGACCAGATGCCGCAAAAATTACAGGATGAATACAATGTAACCATCAATTATGAAACCGGTTCTGCAACCCATCAGGATGAAGCCCTGGCAAAGATCAGCGGCGAATTGACCCCAGATATACTGTCATCCCTGCCCTCTGGCATGGTCCTGCCTGTCATCGGGGTGTTTAAGGACGATTTCCGTTACATGGCAATGGATGACATAACTGTGCCTTCATATATCACAGGAAACACTTTCGAAATAATGCTTAGGGACCTCCCCATGATAAGCACAAAGAGCATGAAGATGAGCTGGTATGATACGGATACGGCCACAGCCATCACAACAGAGGAAATGCTGGAAGAAGTCCGGCAATGGGGACAGGCCGGCGGACTTGATGAGCTCACACTTACAACGTTCATGAACCTTATGATAGCCTGGGAGACAGGTGAATCTACCGTCACTAGAGTCGGGACGGCTGAAACAGATTTCAACTTCCCTGAGGGCAATGAGGTCCTTGATGCCATTGATGGTTATGGAATAGCTGCAGTAGACCTTGTTTGTAATCTTATAATAGGTGGAACTGCGGTCTATTCCTTCATCACTTTCACAAAACTGGAATCCCTTGCACCGATTGCAGGCCAGACTAACTGGAAACTCATGAAAGCAATGACAGAGTCGGTTACAAAGGTACGCAATGGTTTCATGGGAGTCGTTAACCGGACCAGCACCGTTCTTGGAGCTATCGCATGGGTTGTCGTTGGGGCCATAGCTTTCTATGCATTCTGGTCAATAGCAGCCAGTGAAGGATGGTCGGGATATGGTATATTCGTCGGGACCCTGTATGCCACACTTATGGTACTATATGCAGTAGCTTTGTGGGCCATATCCCTGATACCTGTGGTCGGTTGGGCCATTGCGGCAATTATTGCTCTTTCAGACCTTATATTCGGATGGATATTCGGCAAAGGCTGGTCACAAATGTTCTTTGAATGGTTTATCGGCCTTTTCACAGACGTAAGGGTCAAGACCGAAGCCGACCTGAAGATGCTGGACACTTCCGTGAACGTTATCGATCATAGTGACAACGGCTTGACAGAAGGTGATCGCATCGAGCTGGAAAGCCAGTTCAAGGGTATCATTACAAGAACATCAAGTGGTTCATTTATAAATATTCAGAATAGTTACATAAGACCCCAATACAGGTACAGCTCCGCTTACACGCTTGCAGGCAGCAGTACCACCACTGAAGGTGCAACTGTTTACCTTGACAATCACCGGAAGAAAGAAACAGAATATGAAGCAAAGCTGTGGATTGAGCCAGAAGCAGCGATCAACTTCCCGTTCAAGTTCTGGCTAAGCTCGGACTACAGGGTCTACTACGATAAATGCTGGTGGTTCTTTGGATGGCACTGCAGTGAAAAGAGCAACACAGGCACATCCGATTCGGACCCATCTACTCTCTATTTCGATGTCATGCCTGCAGATATAGAAAGCTTTGTACTGTGGAAGGCCATATCCTCCAATGACATTGACGGTGACCGTGTTCTCAACTGGGATGAACTGCGCTATGGCACATCACCCCTCAGGTGGGATACTGACAATGATGGACTCTCCGATAGCTACGAACTAGAATATGGCACCTCTCCGCTCAACAAGGATACCGATGGGGATGGACTTGATGACGGGCTTGAGCTGCGCTACGGCTATGATCCTCTCAACTGGGATACCGACGGCGATGGACTCAGCGACTTTGTAGAACATAATGGATGGGAGATAGAATTTGAGTTCCATGGCGAGACATTTACACAGCATGTGTGGTCCAGCCCCCTGAAACAGGATACCGATGATGATGGCCTGAGTGACTTCACTGAGTTTCTCAAAGGTCTCAACCCCCGGTCAAAGGATACGAATGGTAATGGTATCCCGGATGCCGATGATCCTGACTTCGTTGCAAAAGCATATATCAGCAATGTCGACATGAACGGCATGGGCAGCAGCATAAAGACCAATCCTGATACCAATATCACAGCCGTGATAGATTACACTCTGGTTGGGAAGGAAGACCCGGCTGCCAATATCACAGGTACGCCTGCAAGATGCTGGCTGTTCGTGAGCCTGGACAATTCCATGTTGCATGAGGAAATATATAACGGAACGCCTGCCATAGGCACTGAGACCTTGGGATTTTCCACTTTGTGGTTCAATGCCTCGAACAGCACGGATGTCTCTAAGTTACGATTCTATCAGACATGGAATATATCCCAGCCGGCACCCCCCGAAGAAGAGAGGGGGGTCATAGGAATAATCGATACCCATGACTATCCTGAAAAAGAAGGCTGGGAGCCTTTCGGAGAGGACAGGGACAGGGACAGCCTCATAGATGTGAACGAACAGATAGGCTGGTATGTGGTAATTACCAATTCTACAGGCACCCACAAGATCCATGTGACCAGCAACCCGGGATTCAGGGACAGTGATTTTGACGGGCTGGATGACCATACCGAGTGTTACATCACATTGACCGACCCCCTTAACCCTGATACTGATGGCGATGGACTGGGTGATTATGTGGAGTACATTCTTGGCACAGACCCGACGAATTACGACACCGATGGAGACGGACTGGATGATGGAACCGAGGTATTCTTTGGCAGCAGTCCGTTGAATCCGGATACCGACGGTGACGGACTGAATGATTTGACCGAGTATCTCTTATCCACAAATCCCAATAATATAGATACTGATAATGACGGACTGACAGATCTCCAGGAATATGAGTTCGGCTCCAATCCGCTCAAGCCGGATTCCGATGATGACGGCCTGTTCGACTATCTTGAATGGGTCTACGGTACAGACCCGCTTGACCCTGACAGCGACAGAGACGGACTTGAGGATGGACATGAGGTGCATGGCACCGGAACTGATCCTCTCTCAGAAGACACTGATAATGATGGTCTCACAGACTTTGAGGAATTGGGGCTGAAAACAAACCCCCTTTCAGCAGACACGGACAATGACGGATTGACCGATCTTCAGGAAATAAACCTCGGCACAAACCCGTTGCTTGAGGATACGGACGGCGATAATCTCATTGATTCTCTTGACATGGATTCTTTTGCAGCAAATGTCAGGGACATCACTGTGGCTTATGATATGAACGAAGCCAATGAAGAACTGCTGGATTCTTTGAGCAGATATACGAACATAACTGTCTGTTCTGCAGATGAACTTCTGGCAGATCATTCACATGAGCCTTATATCCTGCTGCTTGGCAGACCCGGAGCTGTAAATGATACTGCAGGGAAAATCACCTATGATGTGCTGAGCGGCGATGGTGAAGTACTCTCAAACATGATCACATCCGATCATGACAGAATGGCTGTTAGATATGGAGTATGGAATTCAACCCAAACAGTGGTCATGCTTTCAGTTCCTTACATGTATGACTACTGCCGGATACTGGACGCTTTCAGGAGCAAACAGGTCACCACTTTCTCCGGTTCTGTCCTGGTAGAATACATGGCAGCGAAGGACATCTTCCTTGTAGAATCTCCTGACTCCATAAAAATAACAGATTCTTCGGTTGGTGTTGTCCTTGATGTAAATGTCACTCCATGGATAGAGCTAAGGAAGTCCACCTCTTCACCGGTCCCCCTGTCCTCCGACACGGGACTTGTCTCCGGAGAGTACGCGGTCGGAAAATATCTAGATGTAACAGTAAGTGAGAATATACAGAATACAAGAGCCAGTATAATGAACAGCACTCTGCTGAAAATCTACTATCGTTCAAGTCAACTGGACAGAAACGGGGATGGAGACACATCTGACCCTTATGACATCGATGAAAATACTCTGTGTATATATTATCTAAATGAGGAAACACGCAAATGGGTAAAGCTCCCGTACACCGGAGTGAACACCGGCGATGTTGAAATGTATGGTGAGAATTACGCAGGCTATGTATGGGTAAGAGTTTCGCACCTGTCTACTTTTTCCCTTGCGGGAAGAACTATCCAGCCGGACAGAGGTCCTCTTGACTCGGATCTGGACGGCCTGCCCAATGTAGTGGAGTACAGGATCGGAACAGATCCCTTTAACCCTGACACAGATGGTGATGGCATCATCGACTCACTGGACCCGGAGCCATTGATACCATTCAGCTCTGTCGTGGAAGAGACAGATGCCAATGATGGTGCTTTTAAAAGGGTATCAGGAGAGGCTGATATAAAATACCCTGTTCCGCAAGAAAGCACTCTGGCTAATAGAACATCAGTGCCCGGACACCTGATATGGCTTATATTTGCTGGAATTGTCGTCTTACTATCCTACCTGATCGTCTTCAGGAGAAAAGTATAAGCTTTTATGATAACGGACAATAAGATAATTGGTTGTACAATCACAGCGAATGCGGAGGGATATGAGTGCCATTGTCAGATAAAAACGGGATCGATAAAAAAGTGCTTCTTTTTGCTTGTCTCACATGTATCCTGATCCTTCTTGCGGCCTATTATCTTGAACACAGGGAAGCAAATGACGCTTATTCACTTGCAGGCAAAATACTTCATACTTCCAGGGGCATCAGTTCCTACCAGTTTGACATCCACAGTAATATATCAATGATGGGTGAAGCTTTCACTCTTCTCAGAGGGAATGGGTCTGTGGATTATTCTAATGGAAGGATGGCTGTCAAACTGAATTCTATCGGGGATTCGTTTGATATTATGGTAATTGACGATGATGCATATTTCAGGAACAATGACGATTCATGGGAAAAAAAAGGACTTGACGGGAAAATATGGGACACATACGACCAGCTAACCCAGGCTAATATTCTTCTGGCAAATTCCACGGCTTTGAGTATGGAAAAGACAGATTCCTCTTTTATCCTCACAGCTTTACCTGATAACGATGCATTGGTCCGGGAGACGGAAAAGGCAGGTATGCAGCTGAGAGGTGACGAGCAACTGAAGGAATACAGTATAAAGTACACTATCGAAAAGGACAGTTATCGTATACGTTCCATAGAAAGTCGTATTGAGTTCATTATGAATGTTCAGGGATTAATGACTCCGGTCGCCATAAATAATCGCGTCGACATTTACGATTACGATGTGAAGCTGGAGATAGAAACTCCAGTCATATAAAAAAGAAATATCTATTATAAGTTGCTAATCACATATAAGTCACTAATCACATATCCTCAAAACCAACTCTCTCCGAGCGCGATGGCCTGTTCTGGGAAAAACTCTCACCGGGTTCTCTCTGATAGTATCCTGGGAAGAATGCTTCCGGAGCTTTTATACCATGTTGTGCAAAAGCCTTCCAGCTTCGGCGGGTTATGTCTGACCTGAACTCAAATTCGTATCTAAGATCATTGACATATGCCTTGATGCGCACCCTCAGATGGGAAGGAAACTCGTTCAACAATACAGTGACCCTATGTTTTTCATTCAGGAAGATGTACTTTGAAGTGAGAGCTGCCTCTTCTGAGATCTTCATGGCAAGGTATGCGTCTGACTGTGGATCGATGAACATATCTGTAATCACCATCATCTCCGATTTTCCATAGTTACCGCTGGCAACACTTTCTGTGAAGATCAGGTTGTTTGGGACAGAGACAGTGTTATCGTCCGGGGTCCGGAGCTGGGTAGACCGGAGACCGATATCAATAACCTCGCCATAGTAATCTCCCATCCTTATCTGATCGCCTACATGATAGGTGCTCTCAAGTATGATTACTATTCCTCCGGCAACATCAGCAAAAATATCTTTCAGGCCAAAACCTATTATTGCGCCCGTAAGTGCACTAAAAGCTACAAGCTGATTCGACGAAATTGCAAGAACATACGAGGCGATATAGTATATCACGATAAGATAGAACACCATCTTAAAAAGAGGTGCAATCATACGGATATGCACCCGGTGACTCTCAAATCTCTCCGACAGGCGGAAAAGAAGGGAAACAACCACCTTTACAAATATGTAAGATACCACCAATAAGACGATGATCTGAAAGACAACTTCAAAATTTAGGATAGATGATAGAACCTCTGCAGGGTTTGGATTATGATCTGACATTAGCTCATCCTCGCATCTTTGGCCAGCGATTCAATGTATTGTATTGCTTCAGGCTTTACCGAGCATATTCTGTCCCTGATATCGATCAACTCGTGCTTACGGAGTATCGCCAAGGACCTTATTACATCTATTTCATCTCCAATGGATTCTTCAAGACTGCTCTGAGTTACCCTCCCCAGTGAGAGTATCAGGAAACCCACGAAGGTTGTGTCATAGTCCAGTTCTGATTTAATGGAAGGTGAATATATCTCGTCGACTTTGATAGTTGAATTATGAAGGCTCTTATTCCAGATAATCTGCGACAGCAGAATATTCCCGGAAGAGATATCTTTTATTCTGATGAATGCCAGATCTTCAGCTGTCGTTTCACCTTTGTCTTGCTGCGGCTTTTTTTGTAACACGCTGCTTAAGAAACTGTTTAGCTGACTATTTAGCAGACTGTAATTCAGTTTTGGAATAGGGATATCGATAGTTCTTTCGAGGCTCTTTATTCGCAGAGGGTATTTTTCAAATGTAAGGTAACGTTCTATAGTGTCCTTATCCCCTTTTTCGAAAATAACCTCTCCGGTATCATATGGCGACATCAGAAGGTTTTTTATCTCGTCCTTTTTGAGTTCATGCAGGTAGATCTGACAGGGAAAGTGCTTTTCAACATGCAGCACTTCGCTAAGATATTTCCATGAGAATATGTTCCAGGAAGTTATGAATAGATATTCAGGGTGAGTTGCAATATAGTCCAGCAATTCCCCGAGTGCTTCAAACCCACCCACCTTTCTTTTATACAGCATATGGCAGTCATCGATAAAAAAGATCTTTCCCTTATTATCTTTCTGTACTTTATCGAAGCCCTCAAAATCTGTCAAACTAAAAGGGATTACTATTTTGTTGGATACAAGAGGGAACTTATGATAGAGCATATCCATGAGCGTTGTCTTTCCAGAATATGGTCCGGAAATAATAGCTATGTTGGCAGCTGGCTCCGAGCCAAAATCTATGATAGTATCCTCTATCTCCTTAATCTCATCCTTATACCCGATAAACTCCCCCGGCATCCCCACACCTCTTTACCCGGAATATACTCTTCAAGTAAATCTGGTGGAACAAATATAAGTATTCACCTATTTGTAGAATGCTCGCGAAAATAGATCCATGAATTTAAAAACGCTTCAGATAAGGAGTTGTATCTTTAAATAGACTTAAAGGTAAGCACAAAGTTCCCTATAAGCAACGGAAGCACCATTTTCTTAAGGGGAAATCCTGCAAGTGCAAGCCCAATTGCCAGTATGTCGCTGGGGAGCGGAGTCAAAGAGTAAACAAATATCAACAAAACTATGTTCTTGTCACCGGCATCTTTGACTAATTGCAAAGACCGGCCTAGATGTTTTCCATATTTTAACTATATATTGCTGTATCTTTTGTTTAGAACTCTTTACTTTCCGGACTGGTAGCTGTTCTTAATATTGAATTTATTGGTGATCCGGTCTCGAATCGAGTAGTTGTAAACCTGTACTTGCCCTTATTATCACAATTTCTGTTTGGTTTAAGTATCTACATTTACATACTTGATATGGGATGGGGATGGTGAGTTTTGGGGAAACGTGCTGATAGTGAACAAACCAGTCATTGATGTTGTATTCTCATGCGAGGAAAGGAAGAATATGCTTCTGTTCTTAAAGAGCGGACCTCAGGAAACGGAATTTATCCTCGAGTCGCTGGAAATGAGCAGGCAGGATTTACTTCCGCACATGAAGGTTTTGGAAGATAGTTTTCTTGTCACCCGATCTGAAGATGTGTGGGAGTTGACAACTATAGGAAAACTAATGGTTAGTAAAATGATTTCTCTGTTAAGCACTGCTGATGTCCTGGACAGTGATATTAATTACTGGGGAAGCCATCGTCTTGATCTCATCCCCTCTCACCTAATAAAAAGAATGGATGAGCTAGGAATGTGTAAAGTAATAAATACTCCCTTTTCAGATGCAGACGAATTTAATAGGGAGATCATCCAAACCTCCTTCATGTCTGGCTCTCTTTTTGCAGTTACTGCGTTCTTTGATCCAAAATATCTTGCATCATTATCTGATCTTGCTCAAAAGAATGTCAACATATATATTATCCTCTCTGAGACCATGCTTGACAAAGCAGGAAGTCAGTGTACCACATGCTTAAAAAAGCTTGTCAAAAACAGATTAGTTCATTTCTATGTTTATCCAAAGAAAATGGCTTTTCAGGATTTCATGTACAATGACTATTATCTCCTGCTTCACCTGCTGAAGAAGAATGGAGAATATGATAGCAAAGGTGTTCTATGCTCTAACCCGCTCGCAGCTGAATGGGGCAAAGATCTGTTTGGATATTATTTGGAGGATTCAATTCCAGTAACCCAGATTCAGCCAAGAATCAGATATTTTGCATAATTTCTTTTGTCACCTTTTTGGCTATGTAGAAGTCTTAAAGACCATGGAAATCGAAGATAAATAGACACCACAACATTTTCTCCTTGAGGCCATATCTGTTTGAAATCTTCAAGGATAAATATTCGTATAGTTCTCTTTATCTAGTTGCCCACCAAATGGTCAAGACATATAATATATCTTTGAGAAAGTAGAGCTAAAAAAACATATTCAGACAAGGACTATCTAAAGTTTTTTAAGTGGGCCTAACCGGATTCGAACCGGTGACCGCTCGGTTATGAGCCGAGCGCTCTAACCTGGCTAAGCTACAGGCCCGTTCTGAGAAAAGATTTAGAGCGCCGCAAACAGGGCTCGAACCTGTGACATTCTGGTTAACAGCCAGACACTCTACCAACTGAGTTATTGCGGCTTTTTGGTGGCGCCAACGCGCGAATCTTCTTAATGCACTTATTGCTTTTAAACCTTTTGATTGACTGCGCGTTTTTCCTGGTTTTCGGCACCATTCTTACCATTTCCAAGACAATTTCCACGTAGTAACTCATCATAATGATGATAATCATATATCTTTAATAATATATGTTCCACTGGAAATAAGGGGGTGCAACTAAAAAGATAGTTTTTACTATGTAACTTGCGTTACATAATTATGTTCTTGAAAATGTCAGCATGATTTAGTATCGCCACTATCCTCATTGAAGATACATATCTGTTTCCCGCACTGCGGACAAGCCATGTCTTCAGTTAGGTTGCATTCTTCCGTATCGAACATGCCCCTCTTAATCAGCAGCTCGTTACATTGAGGACAGAAGGTGCTCTCCCTTCCGCTTCCCGGCACGTTCCCTATATAGATATAGTGCAGCCCTTCTTCTTTTGCGATATCATACGCCATCTCAAGAGTTTCCAGTGGAGTTGGCGGCACATCTGTGAGCTGGTAATAGGGGTGGAACCGGGTGAAATGTACTGGAGTGTCAGCCCCCAGGTTCTCATAGATCCACCCTGACATGGCCCGAAGTTCCTCTGGGTCATCATTATGGGTTGGTATTACCAGATTGACCACTTCAATATGCATCCCAAGTTCACGGGCCAGTTTTGTAGCCTCCAGCACCGGCTCAAGTCTCGCACTTGCCACCTTCCTGTAGAATTCATTATTGAAAGCTTTGATATCCACCCTGAAGGCGTCCAGGTATGGGGATATCTTCTCCAGCGCTTCGGGCGTGATGTAGCCGTTTGTGACATAAACGGTGGCAAGCCCGGCTTCCTTTGCACGCCTGGCGCAGTCATAGGTATACTCATACCAGATGGTAGGCTCATTATATGTCCAAGCGATGGACCTTGCGCCAAACTGCAGCGCCCGTGAAACAGCGGTCTCAGGGCTTATTTCTCTAGACTGGGATGTGTCTACCTCCACTTGGGAAATAGTCCAGTTCTGGCAGTGTTTGCATCTGAAATTGCAACCGATACTCCCCAGGGAATAGACAGCAGAACCCGGATAGAAATGATAGAGCGGCTTTTTCTCGATCGGGTCAAGAGCTTCGCTGGAAACCACATTGTAGTTCAGGGTGTACAGTGTCCCGTCCCTGTTCTCCCTCACTCTGCAGAATCCCCGCTTCCCGGGCGAGATAGTGCATCTGTGACTGCATAGCTTACACTGCACCTTTTTTCCATCATCAAGTCTATCATAAAGCATTGCTTCCCTGATCATCAATATCCCCGGTTAAAGATGTGACCTCATCATTGATAACTTACGCGTTCACATGACCTGAAATAGGTTTATGCGATCATTTTTCAGGAGAGGAGATTCAGCCTGGCATCGAACGATGTCCTTGTTGCATTTATCATTATATGACTTCCGGGAATGCTCTCGATGATGAACACAGCTGGATTGGCACCTTCAGAGACTGAATACTCTAGTGGATCAAGCCCGGCGTCAATTGCCAGCCCCTCAAAGAACTTTTCCCATGCCAATGGGTGCGAACTTTCAATTGTTATCTCAACCCTCGTGAGAACTTCTTCTTTCCAGTCCAGTGAATCTTTTTTATTTGTCCTGAGGTTCAGCTCCTCCACAGAGTTACTGGAAATGCTTCTTTTGGGACCATTGATATTAATGGAATTGATGTCCAGAGAGATATTGTCACTATTATCGATCATTCTCAGATTAATCTGAGGAGAAAGTCGCATCAATGAATACTCTTCCTGTGAAAGTATCAGGGCACCGTTCTCATACATGTATTTCTGGTCAACGAAATAGTTGTTTGAAGACATATAGCTTACAGTTCCCATATCCTCAAAAAAGGTACCACTGCTGTTAGGACCGTTTGGACCTGTTACCTCAATATGCATGCTGAACACATCATCATTTATCGCCAGCCTTCCACCGGATTTACCGGTGCCGAACATGGGCAGACTCCCTCCTCCCATCCTGAAAGGAACGCTCAATGAAAGAACTGTTGAAGGCTCTGCCATGACATAGGCAGAAAGCATGTCAACATCGTTCTTCATTCCTGCCATATCATAGAAGACATCATCCATATGGGATTGCTCGGCAGCCATTTTCCATTCGGGGATATACTGCACGTTCACAACGGTTATGACAGACATGATGATCCCAAGGAGAAGCACAGCCGATACTACGGTAGATACGGCATTTTCACAGGACATCATAGATCTTATCTTCATTCTCATTTCCCCTTTTTCCTTGTATCACACATAGAGATCGTATCTTTGCTGTACTTCGCTTGCATCCAGTGTATAGTTATAGATGGCAACCTCATCAAGCCGACCATTTAGTCCGTAAACACTTCCCGGTAGTTGTGATCCGATTTGCAAAGAACCGGATGAAGGATTTGCCGCTATACCTGAACCTGATTCAATATTGTCAACATTTCCATTTATATAAATTATCAATGATGTCGAATTCCATGTAGCTACAACATGATACCAGGATTGTGTAGCCAGTTCTGTGTTTGATATAACTGAAAACCCCCCATCGTTCAAGGAGAAAAGTATTCTTTTATTGTTGCCTAAACCAGATCCACCAAATTGCAGACTATAGCTTTCATCTGAATGATCGTTTTGCTCACCTTTGTGCACAATTCCGGCATAGTTCCTGTAATTCTGGACGTATACCCACGCCTCAACAGAGCCTTCTGTTGTGAGGTCAAGATCAGAGCTATGTGGCACTGTTATGTATTCTTTATTACCTGATCCTTGGCCTAGACCCTGTTCAAACTCGATCGCACTATTGTTTACACCAGAAGGCACTCTGGTTGCGCGTACAATTATCCCATCATTCCCACCCTCAGAATCGACAACTGTATTATCATTGCGTACATCAAAACCCCACAAAGAGGCAGGAATTGGTAGTGTTGTTTCAGGATTTCCTGATTGCCCGGAAGATGAGAGCTGGTAGTAACCGCTACATTTTAAATATGTACTTGTAGGATTGAAATTGATCTGAGTGTTTCCCGGACTGTAAAATCCTATATTCGAGATGTTGATTGCAGAATTGTTGGTTTCCCAGTTGATTATGAAATCACCATCTGCTTCAAGATATGCCTGGCTGTTATCCGATGGAAGCTCATATCTTAAAGTCGAATAATAATTGGATACAGGCTGGACATAAATACTGGTGACCTGTCCGGTGGCTTTCAGATTGCCATTTATGGATAGATTGACATTCAGATCAAAAGTTGATATCTGGGAATTACCGATATTCATGGAAATTGTCCCTGTCGTCTGATCATTTACAATTTCAAGCTTTATGGAATCACTTTGATTCAGATTGTATCTGACACCATCTATGTCTACATACCTGTAGTTCCCGTCATTTGTAAAGCTGACATAGCCGCCATCTTTTATGACACCTCCCTTTGCAGGTTTATTAAGGATTATTCTGCCTGCATAGGTGCCCTGAGTATCAATAACAGTTACAGACCGGGAGGTGCTATCTGTATTTCCGTCATTATCTGTGACTGTAAGAGTTATAGTATAAGTTCCTGGAGCAGAGTAATGGTGAGAAGGAGCCTGGGCAGTTGAAGTGTTTCCGTCACCAAAATCCCACGACCATGCAACAATGGTGCCATCTGGATATGAAGATAGGTCCGTAAAGACAACCGTTTCATATATAACTGGATCCGGGGGTAAATATGTGAAATCTGCAGATGGTGCCTGCGGTCCTCCATTTCCGTTCCCATTTGATCCTGAGCCTGCACCCATTGCTATTTCATCACCAAGGAGTGAACCGCTCTTTATAACGATATTTGAACCTGTCTGCAGTAATATGATGCCTACATAATCATCTTCATTGATACTGGTGTTCCAGAGGACATCGGTCTTTATCTCAATGGTCTCACCCAGGTGCCAGCTATCGTTTCCAAAAAGCTGTACAAGCTGCGGCGAAGAAAAATCCCGCTGGGTCCCGTTCAGGTTCAGGATGAGTTGAACTTTGTTCAGGTCCACTTGTTCACCGCCTGTGTGTCGAATGTAGATAGTGTCAGAATCCACATCAACCCAGCCGCCGATATTTACATGGACCCTTTCATCTGCGCCTACATAAGAGAACAAGAACACAGCTATCACAGAAAATGCAAGTACTGCAATGGCTGTCATCAATACTTCACCGATAACCTCGGAAACTGCATTGGTATCATTCCGGAATGTATTTTTGTGACTATTCATGCGGACCAGCTCATATCAAGAAGGCAAATACCAGATAGGCTATACACATCATTGCCAAAGAATGCTTGATTCCCGAACGGATGTTACCGGCTCCCATCTTTCCGGCGACGATACCTGAACAGAAACCCTGGATCATCGCTGCATGGAAGAATATCATTGTGTAGGCCTCAAGATCGAAATCGGTTATTAGTGGCATACCCGTCTGGACAGTGCCACTGGCAGAAGGTATCGCGGGCAGGAAGTAAGCTGCAAGTATGTAAACTATGAAAAGGAAAACCATGAAAGCAATGTATATTATGAAAACATACACGAACATCTCTGCATTACGTTCCTTTTTGAGATGCTTCTGGACATCGGCATCATGAGCGGCTATTGTGAGCACACTTTTAATGTCACTGGTGGTTTCATTAGCCTTGATGATAAGCGTGATGATACGCTGTGTCATATCTGTTCTGATGCGGTATTCGAACTTTCTCAGAGCGTCGTCAAGCTTTGCTCCCCAGGAAAGATCATTGATAAGCCTCCTGACCTCAGCATGTAGCACGCCAATCTTCATCTTCATGCTCATCTCAATGGCATCGACCAGCACTATCCCGGCCTCGTTGATACCCGCAAGATTGCTCAGGAATTCAGGGATATGAGATTCTATTTGTCTTACACGGTGGTTCCTCATTTCATTGAATACTACGAAAGGGACGAACAGTATAAGCAGTGCAATGAACACATAATCATCAATATTTGCCACAGTAGCAGAATTAATATTCCTGAAAAGTGCAATATTCAAAGAGCCCGTATAATTCCGGGTATTCCACAACAGGTAGATCGCTGCAGCCGGAACACTTAGAATGAACACGTATGCAGGTGTGCTCTTTAAAAAATGGAATGGATGAGTGAGTGTATAGATTACCTTCAGCATCTTTTCCCGAAAGAGGATCTTCTTCCTGAGCTCTTCCTCGTTCTCCGGGCCCGGCCTTATCCTGACGTGTGAAAATATTTCCAGCTTCTTTTCCTTTAAATAGACATTATGCAGGTTAGAACTTTCGCCGGTTATCGAGCTTAGCAGAATTATGAATACTATAGTGCTCAGGGGAATCAGCAGGTAGATCATGTAGTTCAGGATCACCATAGAACCCGTATTTATGAGCCCCAGCACCACAAGTATGGTAATAAGGAACAGTGGACCGGCGACAAACGCGGATATGTATATCTCGGCCATCACTCCAAGCGTCTCAAAGAACAATTTCTGCTCCTTGGAAGCTGTCAGACGGTATTGGTCATTCTTGGCCCTGAGGTAAGAGGTCACATCCCCTCCACTGGCAACGATGGATGTAAGCCCCTCTATGAAGTCCTTGAACTTCTGGGAAGGTGTCCTCTGGCTTGCCTTTTCGAGAGCCGTCAGAAGATCCGTACCATAACACTCCATGTCCTTGACGATGTATCCTATCTCTTCCGCAGAAGCGCCGTAGATATGGTAGTTGTCAGTGATGGACCGCATAACGTCCAGCAGGTTCAGGCCCCCGCCCCTGCTCATGGCATACAGGTAAGCGGTTGTGTGCGGCAGGGACTGGTTAATGAGTGAGCTTCTTACATTTGCCTGTACCTCGGGAATGGACATGTAAACATAGTATGTCAGGGAAAAGGCAACAGTAAAGAACGTAATACATAGTAGCAGAGAAAATATAAATGGAAAATTTGCACTTATAGTGGCTGGCACTAACCACGGCCCCACATGAGACAGTGCCATCTCTTTAAAAGAATGTAGTCCAAGCGTCATCCCGGCAATTGCAGCGACCAGTCCAATGAGCAGAGACACAAGATATGCCTGTGATACGTATTGCTCCACCAGCATGCCCATACCGGCCTTACGCAGCATGTGGCGTGTATCCAGGAAGTTATCTATGTTCCTGCGGATGTATTTCCCAAACAGCAGATGTGCGGTAAAGTCTATTGCATTAGTTATAAAATTCACCTGTACACCTTCACCCAGTGTTTGCGAGTATATCCTCAAGAGTGCCGTTCTCGATGGACCGGATCACCATTTCGGGGTCTGCGGAGTAGGCCTGCACAACAAGAGAAGTATTGACATAGTCCCGTATACCTTTATCGCGCATATATTCAAGGATACGCTGCCTCACCTTTATCTCAGAGGCAAGTTTCTCTTTATCCCATCCACGGGACTGCATTACTTTAGCAAGAGCGTATGAATCACCGTTGCACTTGAAGGTGTCTGTAAGAGGATCCCAGCGGTAAAGCTCATTGATACGGATATAGCCGGTCTTGGTATCAGTACCAGTGAGCTCCACAAGGCTATGTGTCCTGCGTACACGCTTGTCCTTAACAAAAGTCTGGACCTGTATGCTCAATATGTCCAGTGACTGCAGCATCACATGAGGCACATTAAGAGGAGGGCTGTCCAGCCTGTTCACAACAGTCTGCACGTCTCCTGCATGCATTGTCGAATAGGTAGCATGACCTGTGGATATTGCCTGGAAGAGAGTGAGGGCTTCCTCTCCGCGTATCTCACCTACAAGAATGTACTCCGGACGTTGGCGCAGCGCAGAGCGTAAAAGATCATACATCGTGACTTCTCCTGCGCTGCCTGCGCCAAGTGCCTTCCTGGTAACTCCCGCTATCCAGTTATCATGGTGCAGGGTCAGCTCACGTGTATCCTCAATGGAAACGATCTTTGAAAGGGGTGGGATGAAAAGGGATACTGCATTGAGTATGGATGTCTTGCCTGATGCAGTGCCTCCTGCAAAGATGGCACAATTGCCATTCTCGATGGCCAGCCAGAAATATGCCATCATATCAATGCTGCATGTGTTGTAATTTATGAGGTCTATGGCTGTGATAGGGTCTCCCCTGAACTTCCGTATGGTAAAGGAGCTTCCCCTCGTAGTTATCTCTTTTCCCAGAGTTGCCTGCAGCCTGGAGCCGTCAGGAAGTGTCGCGTCCACCATGGGTTCACTTATGGAGATATGCTTCCCGCTCTTTTGACAAAGTTTGATCACCAGTGAATTAAGCTCCTCCTCGGCGAAAGAGATGTTTGTTTTAATGTTGCGGTACTTGTTATGGTACATGAAAACAGGAATATTTATCCCATCACAGGATATGTCCTCTATATAGGGGTCAAGCATGAGTGTGTTGATCCTGTCATTCCCAAGGAAATTACGTTTGAGGTAATAGAGTATCCTGTGCGTGGATGCAGTTCCAAGGTCTGCATGGTACCTGCTAAAAAGAGAAAGTGCATGCTCTGTGAGGATGATATCCTTATCTTTTCGCGGCCCAATGCCTCCCAGACTCAGGATGTCACGAAGGTCATCATAGACCCTTTCAAGCACGTCCCTTTCATAAAGAGTAAGCTCCGGCTCAGCGACATGATAATTGAAGATATTACCTTTTTCAAGGATGCAGATAAAAGAGAAAGGTTCATTCACCCAATACCTTTCTATTTCTGTGTACCCTTCAGGTATTTCCATTTCTACAAGGGGCCCGTGTATCTGCGGGTCATAGGCTGGGAGCTCTCGCCTTGTTTTTATTACACCTGACAGCCGTTCTTTAATATTGGCATAAAGAGATGTACCCTTTAACGGAGCTGATGCTTCCGTAAGATCTTTGTCCTGCACAAGCGGAACTATTGTGCTAGATTCAGTGTATTCCAGATCCGGACTCATTCATTATTATGATGTCATTTTTATATAAAAAGTCTTTGTTTTAAGAAGTGCAATTGTAAGAGTAAGTAAAGTAAAATAAGGATAGAAAATCAACTTCCAATAAGGACAGGATAAAAAAGTAATCAAAGAATATCAGGTTAAATCATTGAGTTTCCCGAAATGCTTCTCGTACCTTTCCTGCATCTCTTTCCAGGAAGGCAGGTCAGTCTGGCAGCCAATGCTCTGCACCGCAAATGAAGCAACTGTGGCACCTATCCTGCCACAGATCTCAAGAGGGTAGTTGCGGGTATATGCCAATAAGAAGCCAGCCCGGTAGGCATCGCCTGCACCCGTGGGGTCAACAGCCTTCACGGGGACTATGGGGATGTTCATAGATTTCCCTGAATTATGTATGATACTTCCTTTGGCGTCGTATGTAACGACTACAGTATCGATCATGGACAGGATCTCCTCAAAGGTTTTACCGGTCATCTCGCATACACGCTGGATCTCATGCCTGTTGGTGAAAAGTATATTCGTGTTCTCAAGGATGCTCTCGAGGTTTTCCCTGGAATAGGTTATAAGGTCCTGTCCGGGATCGAAAGAAACGAACCTGGCTTTTTTTGCAATCCTTGCATTGAATGTTGAGTCTGAGGTTGCCAGGTGTACGAAATCGATCACCGGTGGCTCCAGTTCTTTAAGGTGGACAGATGCACCCCAGTCGAAATAGGTGCTCTGGCGATGTTCCCTGTCAGTGAACACAAAGGCCCTTGTGCACTTTTCATTTGCGTACCTGTACAGGAGCGAGAGGTCAACCCTGTGGTCCTGCAGTTCTGCTTCATAGCCACTTGAACCAAAATCACCGCCGACCGCTGAGACGAGCTGGCAGCTTCCGCCAAGTCTTGCAATCCCGATGGCAATATTAGCGGCGCCTCCGCCAAAATATTCATGATATTCTATGATAGGCTGGGATTCGTTGTGTACAGCTATGTCCTCAACATCGAAAAGAAGGTCTATGGCCGCATGGCCGACAATGGTGATGACCTTTTCCATGTTCTTGCCTGCCAAAGATTATTCGAACTCTTCGACGTCCACTACATCCAGAGGTACATCCCTGAGCGCTCTCCCGATAACTGATTTTGCAATCCTGGCAGCATGCTCGTCACTTTCCGCATCAAACACCTTCATCTCCAGGACAAGACCTACAATGGCAGTGTTGGCTGCAACGAAAACGCTGCTGAAAGGTCCATTACAGGACGGGCAGAGCGTGGTCCCGATATCGACCTCCACATAATCGAGCTTAGGGTTAAGGCGTTTCCCGGCTTCTGAAATAGCAACACCAATAGCGTCATCACCGGACTTAACATCTCTGACCAACCAGGCAGCTTCAAGCGTAACATGATAATTCGTCATATTTTCTCTCCGATTCACATCTCTTTCTTCTTCAGTTATTAATTACTCAAATGGTAAATAGAACATCGTCATCAACATCGAACAGGCCAAGCCTTGCACCTGCATCCAGCCAGGCATGCCCGTAACTGAAACACACAAGGGCGTTCACTGGATCATTATTTTCCATAAAGTGCAGTCCGTCACTATAGTATGAAGTGGCCATCGTACGATAGTCCATGGCTACAGTATACATGTGGGACCTGTCTATGGGGGCGACCCTGGCCTTCTCAAGCGCAGCCCCCAATAGGACCTCATATCTCTTAACCTTTTCATTCAGTTCCGCAGCCATGCAATATCACTCATTACTAATTTATTTGCCGCCTCCGAATATACGGGTGAACAGTTTGCCACCCTCATTTCGAGGAGGGCGGGAAGGCTGCCTCTTTGGAGGAGGGGGGGTAGTTTGCTCTTGCTGTTCCTGCACTGCAGGGCTCTCTATACGTAGCGGAGGTGACACCGGTGTCGCCTGTGCTGGCGGCACGTAGGTTTGCTGTGCCTTGACAACAGGGACCCTGGTAGCAACCTCCGGCTCAGGGATCGGGCCTTTTGTCTTTGCCGCTTTGAGAACGTTCACGGATTCTCCTCCATGCTTTGACTTTCTGATGCGTATGTCTACAAGTATGGGCCTTTCGATGTCGTTGCTTACAAGCATGGCAACACCTGCCGGCAGTCTCATGAGCTCGTCCTCCACATAGGAGCTTACGCCTTCAAGGCCTTTGCTGATAGCTTTGAGGTCGTTGGGGTTTGTGACCTTCATGATAATCTGGGTGCCACATTGGGAAAGGACGTTCTTGTCCACCCTTGCAGGACGCTGGGATATCACCATCATGCCAAGACCGAATTTCCTGCCCTCAGATGCAATGGTCCTGAGAATATCAGTGCTTACAGTCTTACTGAAGCCTTTTTCCGGTGCGTAGTTATGAGCCTCCTCGACGACAAGCATCCCGGGAGGTATGCGGTCCAGTTTCCTTGCCTCAAACATTGCCGAGCAGATCTGTGAGACTATCATGCTCTGCATGTCAGGCGCCACGCCCTTGAAGTCAATAATGGAAGCCCGGCCCTTGCGGACAAGTGCCTCTATCGGAGTCGGATTTGGCGAGAGGATGCCGGCCTCATTGATGCCCTCAAGCATGCTGATGACGTTCCACCTGGCTTTGCTCTTATCGTTACTGACTGCAAAGATGATGTCTTCCAGCGTGTATGTTTCCATTTCCGCCCTGAGCTTCTGTATCGCCTCGTAGAGTATTCCGGTGTGAGTGGTATTGAAATTGTCCGGGAAAATGGAAGTCAGATCCTTTACCGTGAGATTCATGCCGTTAAGCCTGAACAGCTCATCTGCAGCAGGATTTACTGCCTTGCTGGCAGGGGTGTACACAGTGACCCTGTCTGCATAGGACTTCGGTGCTATGCCATACTTTTTGAAGGCTTCCGCGTCTTCCGGTGCCTCAACCTTAAGAGATGCATATTCGCTGTGAGGATCCAATATAAGGAGTGGAATATCGCGGTCAAGAAGCTCCTCCAGCAGCACCGCGGCAGTATAAGATTTTCCGCTTCCGGTCTTGGCAAGGATGCTGCAGTGCTTTTGCACAAGGCTGTTGACACTTAGTTGGACCTTGATGCCGGTGCCCTCCAGCAGGCCGATATTCATGTCCTCGCCGGAAAGCCCCAGTACGGAACGTATGAGACCTTCATCAGCCACGTAGATAAGGTCCCCGGGACTGAAAGGAATAACAGGGGACCTGAGCATCCCATCGCCATCGCGGGTGCCGATCACTATGGCCTCGGCCACGATCCTGTCATCACTTTTGTCCTTTCGCTGTCCGCTCTTTGCTTCTTCCAGTGTGAAGGAATCGCTTGAGCGTGTGATAGATAATACCTGTGCGAGCACCCAGCCGTCGGTCTCATGCCAGGCTTTTATATATGCGCCTCTATGGACTGCTGTACTGTCTGAGACAAGCAACTTGAATTCCAGAGTTCCTGTCTCTCCAAAGATAACGCCTACTGAACCTCGAACCATTTTTCATCCCTCTATTCTTGGTCTGTATTATATGTTTCTCACGTATTATTATATTTTCCCCGGCAGGCAAGTTCCTTTTTAGTATATTCCAATGCCAGTTCCTTCAATCCGTATTCAATCCTTTTATTCAATCCTTAATATCTTCAATAATGGATGAAGGAGCCCCGGCAAGCTTTACAAGGGCTTCGGCTTCGACAAAGTGTAATGATGCAGGGATGACCAGTATGTGCAGCGGGGCACCGAAATCGCTGTCCCTGAGCAGGTGTGCGTAGCCTGCCTTTACTATGGGTTCCGGTGAGCCGGCCCTGGAAATGCCAACAGCAAGCGCGTTATCCATGATTCCTTCGCCTCTTTTTTTTTCCACTTCCATTAGAAGAGCAAGCGCCTGATTCACTGTCATGTAGCCTTTTTCCCGATCGATATCCAGGAACATGAGCGTGTGCATGTTGTGCTGCCTGTTGAGCTTGATCGTGTCATAGGGAGTCTCGGAAACGACAGTAACGCCTCTGCTGCTGGTGTATGGATGAGGTATGGTGGAAGCCTTCCCGAAACGGTAATTCTGCAGGCCGGAAAGTCCGCAGATGGCTGATGCAATGGAAGCCCCGTGAATGAGCCGGGTCGTGATACCCGCATCCTGTGCCCGCAGGCGAAGGTCGACATGGGTGGTGGAAACCATGGTGTCCCCGCCTGTCAGGAAAACAACATCCTTGTCTGCTGCCTGGTCCAGCCAGCCGGGATCCTGTTCCACGTCTTCCCTTAAGAGGATATGAACCTTCTTTCCGTATAGTTCCTCCAGCTTTTCAATGGTCGTGCCCATGAGCACCGAAGTGTAGAACTCTGCAAAGACCATGTCTGCCCGCTGTATGGCTTCAAGACCTTTTAGAGAGATATCTTTTTCATCGAAGAGACCCAGTCCTATGAAAGTAAGCATGCTCTGGATAATGACCATTTATATGTTAAATGTTTTGAATTCCCCGTGCTTGCAGATGCAATCGCAACATTTTTATAGAACCACATACAGTTAGTTTCACTCATACAGTAATTATGATCATTTCAATTTCATTGATTGGAGGTTTGGAATCATGGCAGGACAATATGGCGGTCAGCCCGTTATCATTATAGATCCAAGTAAAGAGCGTACCACTGGAAGAGATGCATTATCAGTCAACATTGCTTCTGCAAAGGCAGTTGCCAATATAGTCAAGTCTACCCTTGGCCCAAAAGGCATGGATAAGATGCTTGTTAACGTGGTAGGCGATATCACTCTCACGAACGACGGAGCGACGATCC
This sequence comes from Methanolobus psychrophilus R15, assembly GCA_000306725.1. Classification (GTDB taxonomy): domain Archaea; phylum Halobacteriota; class Methanosarcinia; order Methanosarcinales; family Methanosarcinaceae; genus Methanolobus; species Methanolobus psychrophilus. Next base: position 3,055,978 of record CP003083.1, read on the forward strand.
TTCAGGAAATGGACATCGAGCACCCTACCGCAAAGATGATCGTAGAGATTGCCAGCACCCAGGAAAAGTCAGCAGGTGATGGTACGACCAGCGCAGTAGTTATGGCAGGTGCGATGCTTGAGAAGGCTCAGGAACTGTTCCTGCTCGGAGTACACCCGACGGTCATCGTCAAAGGCTTCAGCATGGCAACCGAAAAGGCCCTGCAGGTCCTTAATGACTATGCCATCAAGGTCGACAGGAATGACCGGGAAGCACTTAAGCAGATAGCTATGACCTCTATCACCGGGAAGGCCTCTGAAATGGCAAACGAGCACCTTGCAGGAATCTGCGTGGATGCCGTACTCGCCATACAGCAGGACGGTAAGGTCAACATCGATGATGATATCGTGATCGCAAAGGAAGTCGGCGGCTCCATCGATGACACTGAGCTCATAAACGGCATTTCCATCAGGCAGGAGGCTCTTCATCCTGAGATGCCACACCGTATAGAGAATGCAAAGATCGCGCTCATAGACACCGAGCTCACTTTCGGCAAGACCGCGACCAAATCCAAGCTCCATGTAGAAAGGGCTGAACAGCTCCAGGAGTTCAAGGAACAGGAGAGAGCTAATTTCAGGACCACTATCCAGAAGATCATTGATACCGGTGCTAATGTCGTTATCTGTTCCAAGGCCATGGATGACTATGCATTGCACTTCTTCAAGGAGGCAGGCGTATATGCCACCAGGCGTGTCAGGGAAGAGGATATGATGATGCTGACCCGTTCTACAGGTGCATCCCTTGTGAGGAACATCCCGGAAATGACAGCCAGCGATCTGGGATATGCGGAACTTGTGGAGCAGGAAAAACTCGGTGAGGAGAAGACCTATATCAAGGGATTCAGGGACGCCAGGACCATGACCATTCTGGTAAAAGGCGGTACCGAGCATGTTACCGATAATATCGAGCGTGTCTTTGACGACGCACTGCGCGTCGTAAAGTGCGTGTTCGAGGATGGAACAATAGTTCCAGGCGGAGGAGCATCCGAGATCGAGGTCGCACAGAAGCTGCGTGCATACGCTGCCAGTGTGCAGGGACGTGAACAGATGGCCATTGAAGCATTCGCATCAGCCATCGAGGAGATCCCAAAAGCCATCGCAGAGAACTGTGGTTTTGACGCTATCGACATGCTTCTGAATCTGCGTGCCAGCCACGGCACCATGAAATATGCAGGTATCGACATACAGACCGGCGGTGTCTCAAATATGTATGATAAGGGTATCATCGACCCCCTCAGGGTAAAGACCCAGGCCATCAAGTCAGCCGCAGAAGTTGCCAGCATGGTTCTGCGTATTGACGACATGCTCCGCGCCAGGGAAAAGGACATGATGGATGTAGCTCCCGAGCACAACATCCACAATTATGATATGAGCGGAATGGGAATGTAAGAGGGCTTACCCTCTTATCATTTCATACTTTCACTTATTTTATGCAGCTTAATACCCCTGAGAGATTTTTCGTAGTCAGCACCTGCTTTTTAATTTCCTTTTCTGATTCAGTGATTTGTAAAGGATAAATACCTGCCTTTTTTGGATCTCCTTGTGTTTTCTTCTACTATTTCCAGACCTTCCTGAGCTTAAGGCATCCAGGTCACGTCAATCGAATGTTACGAAGAGGCGAAGTCTTTTATATTAACCTTATTATATATTTCGCATTGGAAAAATCTTGCCGTCCCATGGCAAAGGAAATCTAACTGGATCAAAAGAGGGTTAATCTATGCTTAATAACAAGTCGTTACTGAATGTTACTTCCATTACGGGCCAAGGTAAAAAGAACTCAATTCCGGGCACTTTGCGTGACACGCAAAACATGTGCTCCTCCGGCAGGAAAAAGTATCCCAGGAACCAAAATCTAGTCCTTGGTGTGTGTTTTTTTCTAACATGCATCACTCTATTGTCATCTTTCGCATCAGCAGGTACTGCTCCTGTAGCAGACTTCACCTCTAATGTCACTTCCGGTGCATTTCCGCTCTTAGTGAACTTCAACGACCTGTCCACCAACGACCCCACCGGCTGGGCCTGGTACTTCGGCGATGAGGATATGTCAGGTGCTTGGACAGAGATGAACTCAAGTGCTGGCTGGTCTGAAAGATATGGGCACAGCAGCGTAGTGCTTCCCGATAGTAGTATTGTGTTAATGGGCGGTTTCGATGGCAGTACTAAAAATGACACTTGGCGGTCAAACGATAACGGCACAACGTGGACTTTAATCAACTCCAGTTCCGGCTGGTCTGCAAGATATTTTTTAAGTAGTGTTGCACTCCCCGACGGCAGCATCATTCTCATGGGGGGTTATGACGGTGGCAGCTATAAGAATGACACTTGGCGTTCCACTGATAACGGTGCAACCTGGACTTTGATCAACTCCAGTTCGGGCTGGCCTGGAAGATTTGAACACAGCAGTGTTACACTCCCTGATGGCAGTATTGTGCTAATGGGTGGTGCCAACAGCGCTAACTTGAATGATACGTGGTGTTCTATGGATAGCGGTGCAACCTGGACCGAGGTTAATTCCAGTTCGGGCTGGCCTGCAAGATATGGACACAGCAGCGTAGTGCTTCCCGATGGTAGTATAGTACTCATGGGTGGTGAGGACAGTGGCAAAATGAATGATGTCTGGCGATTAACAACAGCCGGTTCCTCTGAGCAGAATCCTTCACATACTTATACTGAGGCTGGAACCTATCAGGTAACACTGCAGGCATATAACTGCTGTAGATACAACAGCATCATACGGACCGATTACATCACCGTAACTGAGCCATTGGCACCGGTAGCAAACTTCACTGCTGATGTCACTTCCGGTAATTCTCCACTCCCTGTCTCTTTCACCGATCTGTCATTGAACAGCCCAATCGGCTGGGCCTGGTACTTCGGCGATGAGGATATGTCAGGTCTGGACTTTGATGAACTCAAGCTCCGGCTGGGATGCAAGGTCTTCTCACAGCAGTGTTGTTCTTCCCGACGGCAGTATCATGCTTATGGGCGGTTATGCCAGCTCAAGGCTGAATGACACATGGCGCTCTGAGGATGAGGGTGCAACCTGGACCGAGGTCAACTCAAGCTCCGGCTGGTCTACAAGGCATTCTCACAGCAGTGTTGTTCTTCCCGACGGCAGTATCATGCTTATGGGCGGTTATGCCAGCTCAAGGCTGAATGACACATGGCGCTCTGAGGATGAGGGTGCAACCTGGACCGAGGTCAACTCAAGCTCCGGCTGGTCTACAAGGCATTCTCACAGCAGTGTTGTTCTTCCCGACGGCAGTATCATGCTTATGGGCGGTTATGCCAGCTCAAGGCTGAATGACACATGGCGCTCTGAGGATGAGGGTGCAACCTGGACCGAGGTCAACTCAAGCTCCGGCTGGTCTACAAGGCATTCTCACAGCAGTGTTGTTCTTCCCGACGGCAGTATCATGCTTATGGGCGGTTATGCCAGCTCAAGGCTGAATGACACATGGCGCTCTGAGGATGAGGGTGCAACCTGGACCGAGGTCAACTCAAGCTCCGGCTGGTCTACAAGGCATTCTCACAGCAGTGTTGTTCTTCCCGACGGCAGTATCGTGCTCATGGGTGGTCGTGGTAGCAATTATCTAAATGACACATGGCGGTCCACTGATAACGGTGCAACTTGGACCGAGGTCAACTCAAGCGACGGCTGGGATGCAAGAAATGGTCACAGCAGTGTTGCGCTTCCCGACGGCAGTATAGTCCTGATGGGCGGCTACGATAACACCGACAACTATAAAAATGACACATGGCGGTCCACTGATAAGCGCAACCTGGACTTTGATGAACTCAAGCTCCGGCTGGGATGCAAGGTCTTCTCACAGCAGTGTTGCGCTTCCCAACGGCAATATCGTGCTCATGGGCGGTACGGGTCCGGGCATGTTCAGCGATAAAAGCGACGTGTGGCGATTAACAACCGCCGGTTCATCGGAAAAGGACCCTTCACATACTTATACTGAGGCTGGAACCTATCAGGTAACACTGCAGGCATATAATTCCGAAGGATACAACAGCATCATACGGACGGATTACATCACCGTAACTGAATCATCCGCACCTGTAGCAAACTTCACATCCAATGTCACCTCCGGTAATTCTCCACTCCCTGTCTCTTTCACGGATCTGTCATTGAACAGCCCCACCGGCTGGGCCTGGTACTTCGGTGATGAGGATATGTCGGGAGCCTGGACCGAGGTCAACTCAAGCGCCGGCTGGTCTACAAGAAGGGGTCACAGCAGTGTTATTCTTCCCGACGGCAGTATAGTCCTGATGGGCGGCATTAGTCCCAGTTACAACAATGACGTGTGGCGGTCAACTGATAAAGGAGCAACCTGGACTAGGATGACTTTGAATGCCGGCTGGTCTGTAAGGTATTCTCACAGCAGTGTTGTTCTTCCCGACGGCAGTATCGTGCTTATGGGCGGTTATGCCAGCTCAAGGCTGAATGACACATGGCGCTCTGAGGATGAGGGTGCAACCTGGACCGAGGTCAACTCAAGCTCCGGCTGGTCTACAAGGCATTCTCACAGCAGTGTTGTTCTTCCCGACGGCAGTATCGTGCTCATGGGCGGTCATGATGGCAACGTTAAGAACAACGTGTGGCGGTCAACTGATAACGGCGCGACATGGACCGAGGTCAACCCAAGCGCCGGATGGTCTGCAAGGTATTTTCACAGCAGTGTTGTTCTTCGCGACGGCAGTATAGTCCTGATGGGCGGCGCCAGTGATGGTGGCTATAAGAATGATGTGTGGCGGTCTACAGATAACGGTGCAACCTGGACTGAGATCAACTCCAGTTCCGGCTGGTCTGCAAGACATGTACACAGCAGTGTTGTCCTTCGCGACGGCAGTATCGTGCTCATGGGCGGTCATGATGGCAACGTTAAGAACAACGTGTGGCGGTCAACTGATAACGGCGCGACATGGACCGAGGTCAACCCAAGCGCCGGATGGTCTGCAAGGTATTTTCACAGCAGTGTTGTTCTTCGCGACGGCAGTATAGTCCTGATGGGCGGCGCCAGTGATGGTGGCTATAAGAATGATGTGTGGCGGTCTACAGATAACGGTGCAACCTGGACTGAGATCAACTCCAGTTCCGGCTGGTCTGCAAGACATGTACACAGCAGTGTTGTCCTTCGCGACGGCAGTATCGTGCTCATGGGCGGTCATGATGGCAACGTTAAGAACAACGTGTGGCGGTCAACTGATAACGGCGCGACATGGACCGAGGTCAACCCAAGCGCCGGATGGTCTGCAAGGTATTTTCACAGCAGTGTTGTTCTTCGCGACGGCAGTATAGTCCTGATGGGCGGCGCCAGTGATGGTGGCTATAAGAATGATGTGTGGCGGTCTACAGATAACGGTGCAACCTGGACTGAGATCAACTCCAGTTCCGGCTGGTCTGCAAGACATGTACACAGCAGTGTTGTCCTTCGCGACGGCAGTATCGTGCTCATGGGCGGTTTTGGTGGCAACGTTAAGAATGACGTGTGGCGGTCAACTGATAAAGGAGCAACCTGGACTAGGATGACTTTGAATGCCGGCTGGTCTGTAAGGTATTCTCACAGCAGTGTTGTTCTTCCCGACGGCAGTATAGTCCTGATGGGCGGCGCCAGTGATGGTGGCTATAAGAATGATGTGTGGCGGTCTACAGATAACGGTGCAACCTGGACTGAGATCAACTCCAGTTCCGGCTGGTCTGCAAGACATGTACACAGCAGTGTTGTCCTTCGCGACGGCAGTATCGTGCTCATGGGCGGTCATGATGGCAACGTTAAGAACAACGTGTGGCGGTCAACTGATAACGGCGCGACATGGACCGAGGTCAACCCAAGCGCCGGATGGTCTGCAAGGTATTTTCACAGCAGTGTTGTTCTTCGCGACGGCAGTATAGTCCTGATGGGCGGCGCCAGTGATGGTGGCTATAAGAATGATGTGTGGCGGTCTACAGATAACGGTGCAACCTGGACTGAGATCAACTCCAGTTCCGGCTGGTCTGCAAGACATGTACACAGCAGTGTTGTCCTTCGCGACGGCAGTATCGTGCTCATGGGCGGTCATGATGGCAACGTTAAGAACAACGTGTGGCGGTCAACTGATAACGGCGCGACATGGACCGAGGTCAACCCAAGCGCCGGATGGTCTGCAAGGTATTTTCACAGCAGTGTTGTTCTTCGCGACGGCAGTATAGTCCTGATGGGCGGCGCCAGTGATGGTGGCTATAAGAATGATGTGTGGCGGTCTACAGATAACGGTGCAACCTGGACTGAGATCAACTCCAGTTCCGGCTGGTCTGCAAGACATGTACACAGCAGTGTTGTCCTTCGCGACGGCAGTATCGTGCTCATGGGCGGTCATGATGGCAACGTTAAGACGGCAGCATCGTACTTATGGGCGGTCATGACGGCAGCTATAAGAATGACGTGTGGCGCTTAACAACCGCCGGTTCCTCGGGACAGGACCCTTCTCATACTTATACTGAGGCTGGAACCTATCAGGTGGCACTGCAGGCATATAATTCTGAAGGATACAACAGTACCATACGGACGGATTACATCACTGTTGCCATTGCTCCAGTAGCAGACTTTGGTGCTGATGTCACTTCCGGTGCTGTTCCTTTGGCTGTGAACTTTACCGACACTTCCTCCAATGCTCCCACTAGCTGGGAATGGAGCTTCGGTGACGGTAATACATCTACAGATCAGAACCCGACACATATTTACGTGTCAGCAGGCACTTATAACGTCAGTTTGAATGTGACCAACGTAGGCGGCAGTAATGTCAGCACTCAGTTGTCTTACATTACCACAGCAATAACTCCTGTTGCCAACTTCAGTGCTGATGTCACATCAGGTGCTGTTCCCCTGACCGTAAACTTCACCGATCAGTCCATCAATGCTCCGACATCATGGTATTGGAACTTTGGTGACGGCAACACCTCTACAGATCAGAACCCGGCACATACTTACGTCGCTGCAGGCATCTATAACGTCAGCCTGAATGCAACAAATGTGGGTGGCAGCAACGTCAGCACGCAAACCAATTACATCACAACAGCCTATGTCCCGGTTGCTGGTTTCACGTCCAACGTTACTTCCGGTGCAGCTCCGCTTGCCGTGAGTTTCACAGATCAGTCCACTAACGCAACTGCATGGTACTGGGATTTCGGAGATGGGATTACATCCGCTCTCCAGAACCCGACCCACACATACATGGATGTAGGTACCTACAATGTCAGCCTTACTGCAATAAATGCAGTCAGTGGGAATAACTCCCTGGCAGAAACCGATTATATCACAGTTGCTATCGCTCCGGTTTCCAATTTCACTGCCGATGTCACATCGGGTGCAGTTCCGCTTGCCGTTACTTTTACTGATCAATCGACCAATTCTCCAATCTCCTGGTTCTGGGACTTTGGTGACGGGACTAACTCAACCACTCAGAATCCAAGCCATACATACACAAGTGTAGGTACTTACACTGTAACTTTGAATGCAAGTAACGTAGGTGGAAGCAATATCAGCACACAGAGTAACTACATCACTGCAGCAATTACTCCAGTGTCCGGTTTCACCGCAGATGTTACTTCCGGTGCAATTCCACTCGCTGTAAGCTTCACAGATCAGTCCACCAATTCCCCTACCTCCTGGTTCTGGGAATTTGGTGACGGTACCAGTCCACAAATGCTACTGGATGGTACTGGGATTTCGGCGACGGTAACGTATCTGCTCTCCAGAACCCGACGCATACATACACGGATGTAGGTACTTATACTGTCAACCTGACAGCAATAAACGCAATAAGCGGCAATGATAATCTGACACGGATCGATCACATCACCGTTGCCATTGCTCCTGTTGCCAACTTCACGGCTTCTGCAACCTCAGGAACAGCACCGTTTGCTGTCACTTTCACCGACCTGTCCACCAACAGTCCGACTGCATGGGCATGGGATTTCGGTGACGGAGCAACTTCGACTGACCGGAATGCAACACACACCTATACAAGTGCAGGCAGCTATGCAGTCAGCCTGAATGTATCGAATGTGGGTGGTAGTAATGTAAGCACCCAGATGAGCTACATCACCGTAAGCTCCGCAAGTTCCGGTTCAGGCAGCCGTGCATCGGTAAGCCCGGGTCAGCCGCCTGAAAGTACCACATCCACTTACACTGCCGTTAGGCATGTCATTGGAGGCACCAGCGTTGAGTATGATTTCTCCGGCACAGGCAGTCCTGTGATCAGCATAAGCTTTGACGCAAAGGACAACAAGGGACTTGTGGTTGCCAATGTACAGGTACTTTCCAGTACACCGGAAGGCATTTCCACCCCTTCGGGTAACCCCTACCAGCTGATGAGCATCGATGTTGGAAGCCAGGGTACTATCTCAAGCCACAACGCTAACAACATCCTCATCCATTTCAAGGTAAGCCGGGAATGGATAAGAGAGAACAACATCGATGTTTCCACCATCCGCATGACGCGGTATCATGACGGCCAGTGGAATGACATGCCGACATATCAGGAAAGAGAAGAAGACGATCACATCTACTTCTATGCTGAAACACCCGGATTCTCCATTTTCAGTGTCGTCGGCGACGAGCTAGGAACAACCGAGGGAGAGAAAACTGCAGATGCAGCACTCTTTGAAGAAGCAACAGAAGTCCCCTTAGAAACAGAGGACAAAAACACTCCTGGATTCACCGGATTGATGGGACTGCTCTTTGTAGCGGTTGCCTGTGTGGTAAGCAGAAGGTCCAGACTTTAAGGAAAGGGCAGTCACCTGTCCTTTTCAACTTCTTTTTTCATGAACATTTTCAGGTCATCCTGCAGGCCGTAGAAGTTCCTGTAATCCCTGATGACATTCTCTGCCTGTTTCGGATAACGTCTGAACATAAACCTGATGAAATTTTCTTTGGACCTGCATTCCTTAATGATATCTATAAGCTCAGTTGCATGCTGCTTTGAAAGGAGATTGTCCTTCTGTATCTCGAATGTCAGGCAGAGGGCCTGCGGCGGGAAGTATTTCCTGCGGATGAAGGGGCCAACAGAGCCCAGCAACACGTCATGGTCCAGCCTGCTGAAAGCTGGAACACCGGCACGTTTAAGCCTGTCCGGGTCGGTGAGAGCTTCGAGGTTCTTTGCGGAATAGGAGTGCAGCTCTATGTAAATACAGGGATGCAATTCTTCGACGGCTTCTATGATGGACTTGCCTATGTCAGAAAAATAACTGTCATCCAGGGTTGACACATAATTGCCTGCACTTACCACAGGAATGACTGCCAGCGTCCCTTCCTTTGGAGCCCGGATATTCTCAAGTATGTCCGATGTGTCCTTCCATTCCTCTCCGTGAAGGCCTGCAACAAAGAGCCTGACAGGGAGACCTTGCCCAAGTATCCTGTATGACATTTGAATGATCAGCTGCTCTCTTTCTCACCGATGACGTAAATCTCCATCTGTTCCGGATCTATAACATTCAGTATCCTGAACCCGCCGTCCTCTACCATTTCAATGAATGGATGGCTGTCTTCTATATTTGATATCTTGATGACCAGCAAAAGCTTACCACCTGTCTTTAGCAGAGGGGAGACTCTCTCCAGGGCCTGGACCGAATCAAGCGGCTCGAGGGTCATATCAATAAGCAGCACGTCCACCGGCTCAGGTGAGAGTTCCTCAAGAGGGGTATGGAACACATCTGCAAATACGATCGATACGTTATCCTTCTCATGTTCTATCTTCCTAAGCTCGGTCCTGAAATCCCTGCTGAACTCAACACCCCTTACCTTCGCAGCTATCTCTGAGGCATAGAGCACGAATCCCCCGGCACTCGATCCCAAGTCAAGGACGCTATCCTTGCTGCTGATCATGCCAGTGGCTTCCTGTATCCTTTTAAGCTTGAAGTAGCCTTTTGGCATATCCTGGCCCTCCTCTACTAGGACCTCTTTCCCGGCGATTATGTCCTTTGAGGGCTTCTTCACGATAGTGCCCCCGACTGTGACCTTTCCTTCCAGAATTGCAGTCTTTGCCCTTGCACGTGACTTGAAATGACCAGTCTCCACAAGATATGCATCCAGTCTCATAAGAAGGCTAATATAGGCTTTACTATTTTAGACTTTACCATTAACGGCTGCATATAGGATCCATCACTGGATATTATTATTCCGGCACCCATCTTTTCATCACAGGCCTTGCCGACAGGCCGTGTATGAATATGGAAAGGATGATCACCGTGGTAACCAGGGCAAGAGCTTCCTTGCTTCCCTCAAAACCTGCATGAGAATAGGCATAGAGGAGGTAATATATTGATCCTATTCCGCGAATACCATAAAATGAAATGATGTACTTTTTAGATTTTCGCAGATGTGTTCCGGACAGAGCGATAAGCCCGGTCAAAGGCCTGACTACCAGTACTATAAAAGCAGCTGCCGGGACCATATACCATTGAAAATCCTCCATAAACCCGTGGCTGATGTAAACTCCCAGCATGGTGAATAAGATCACTACAAGGGTCCTTTCTATCTCTTCGGAAAAGTCATGCAGGAGATCCAGATACTCGTGCATGATCTCCTGCTGTTTGAAGGTGCATGCTGCTACAAAGACTGTAATGAAGCCATATGAATTGACCATCTGGGCCAGCCCGTAAGGAAAGAGTGTGAGGCTAAGTGCCAGCAATCCCACAGATAAGACTGAACTGTTACACTGAGGCTTAGGGCAACTGAAAATGATCTTTGCCAGCAGCCAGCCGGTTCCTATCCCCAGAAGCGTACCCACAATGATCTTATAGAGAACATCGATTACAAACCAGTCGGCAAACCATAGTGAAGGATGAATGCCCGCCAGGGCCATGGCAATGGCCATATTGGTAAAAGGGAAGGCCAGTCCGTCATTCAACCCTGCCTCGGCGGTCAGCGCCAGCCGGGCACTTGATGTATCTTCCTCATGGGGAGGTGTTGTTTGTATATCTGAAGCCAGTACAGGGTCCGTAGGAGCTAGCACGGCTCCAAGCAGCATTGCTGTGGCAGGTGCAAACCCCAGAAATTTCCATCCGTAAAGTGCTATTAAGGCAATTGTCAGCGGCATGGTGATAGCCAGCAGTCGTGCGGCATAACGCCAGGTTTCCCAGGCAAAAGGCCGCTTGAGTTTAAGCCCTGCAGCAGTAAGTGAAATGATAACACCTATCTCTGTAAGCCTTTCGCCCAGATAAGGTTCTTCTCCGATATGGGGAAGAGGGCTTTCCGCAAAAAAGAAGAATGCAACGGAAGATATCAACAGATACGCAATGGGCGCGGTTATCATATGACGTGACAGGAACCTTGGGGATACAACAGCTATGAAAACAGCGATCCCCAGGTAAAACAAGATCAGATTATAACTGCCAGGAGAAAATACATCGACCGGTTCCATGAGTTACCTGCTTAGCTCTTTATAGGTACAATAAGAATGCACTAAAATAAAATGAGTCCACATGATTAAAGTTTTTACTCCGAGGCATATTAGATGAGTATCGAGAGTAAGGCCCTGATAGTATAGGAGTGGTCAGTATTTATACCATAACACCCAGATTTCCCTGAAACATGGATAAAGGATGGAAATAAGTGTTAAAAGCAGTGATATTTGACATGGACGGCGTGCTGACAGATTCAATGCCTTACCACGCACAGGCCATGAAGAAGGTGTTCAACGAGCTGGGGATTACCATCGACGTACAGGACATCTATGAAAGAGAGGGGGAAAAGACCGTGGACGTCGTTGACTTCCTGCTGAAGAAGGGGACAGGTGACACTTCAAAATATGACCGGAGCTCCATTGTTGAAGATTATATCGCAGAGTTCGGAGTTATTGCAGAGATAAGGGTGTTCGAAGGGATGAAGGAGTGTCTGCAGGTGCTTAAAACAAAGTTCCTGCTTGCGGTGGTATCCGGTTCCGACAAACCCATAGTTTACGACATAATGGAGAAGAAGTTCCCAGGAATTTTTGACGTCATCGTTACAGGAGATGACGTAAAGCGCGGTAAGCCTGCCCCCGAACCATACTTGAAAGCTGTCTCCATGTTAAAAATAGGTAAAAAGGAGTGCTTCGTTGTGGAGAACGCTCCCATGGGTGTGGATTCAGCTCTCAGTGCCGGACTCTGCTGTATTGCAGTGCCAACTTACCTTGCACCTGAAAAACTAAGCAGGGCTAACCTTTTTATTCCTGACCACAGGGAACTGGTAAACTACCTCCTTGATCTTGAACCCACAAGCAACGTCTGCCTTTAGTGTTTAAAGTCTCAGTCTTTGAAGTAATTGCATTTAATGCCGCTGCTGTCCGAGCACTGGTTGCAGGAAACGCATTTGACTGCATCAGCCTGTCCGTTCCTGAGTTTAACCACCAGGTCCGGCTCGGCAATAAACGGCCTGCTGAGGGATATCATGTCAGCATATTCCTCTTTAAGCAGCATTTCCATGACTGCCTTGGACCTGATGCCACCTACAAGTATAATAGGGATGTCCACCGCTTCTTTCATCATTCCGGAGTATTCCCTGTAGTAAGCCTCCTCTTCCGGCGAGCTTATTTTTGTCCTGAACATCTCGTCCCCCGCATCAGCGATCCCTCCGCTGACCTCGATGGCACAGACCCCGTTATCAGCCAGTATCTTTGCTATCCCTATGGATTCCGGAGCATCAAGGGAATTCTTTTTGGAACCTTTAGAAAAACCGTCCGTAACGTTCAGCTTGACCATTATTGGATAGTCGCCGACCAGCTCCCGGGATCTTTTAATTATATCAAGAATTACCTGCGTGCGTTTTATTGTGCTGCCTCCCCACCTGTCCCTCCTGCGGTTGGTATAGGGCGAGATGAAGTTGCTTAGCAGGAAACCGTGGGCGCAATGCAACTGTACTGCATCAAAACCTGCTTCTTTGCATCTCCTGACAGCCTGTGCAAAGTCCTCTATGGTTTCCAGGATCTCCTGTTCACTCATTTCCTCAGGGGTGATTCCTGTCCCCTTTAGAGTGACAGCAGAAGGAGCAAGTGCATAAGGATTATCGGTGCTGATCATAGTTTGCCTGCCTCCGTGCACCACCTGAAGCACTATCCTACCTCCTTGTGCATGAACTCTGGAAACTATCTCCCTGTAAGGCCCGATGAACCTGTCATCATATATCCCCTGCTGCAGGTGGTCGCTCTTTCCTTTCGGGTTAACATATGCATAGCCCGTTATAATGAGCCCGACCTCGTTCATGGCAAGTTCATCATACATGTCTCCAATCCTTGAGGTGGGCGTACCGTCGGCTTGCGCCATCCATTCGTGGGTCGCAGAGCGCACAAAATGATTACGGACATCAAATCCGCACAAGGTCATCGGTTCAAACAACATAACATGATATTGAAGCCTGTCACTTATATGCTTTTCTTCAGACCTCTCCTGCGATATTCAGGGACATTATCAAGATCTATTCATCGTGTGCAAGCAGTTCTTCTCTGAGTTCCTCGTTGCGGATCCTATAGACAAGCATTGTTACAAAAAGAAGGAAGAATGCTGCCATATTAACAAGAAGTGTTATCTGAAGTGTGGTCCCTTCAAGCCCGCCGCCAGAACCTCCGTAGGCAGAAGAACCAAACATAAGCGGATGTGCAGAGCGCCAGAGCCTGATAGACAGGAAGCTCAGGGGCACAGAAACAAAGCCGACGATGCCAAAAACAGCAGCAAGCCTGGCTCTCTTTTCGGGATCTTCAATGGCCTGGCGCAACATCAGGTATGTAAGATAGACAAGCATAAGTACCAATGACGTGGTGAGCCTGGGTTCCCATATCCAGTACCATCCCCAGGTAGCTTTTGCCCATATGGACCCCGTTACCAGCACAAGGAAGGAGAACACTACGCCAACCTCAGCTGCCGAGAGTGCAATAGTATCCCATTTACTGCTATTGAGCCTGAGATGCTGTACGCTTGCGATAAGAACTACAAGGAACGCGAAATAAGCCGTAAATGCAATGGGAAGATGGAAATAGAATATCTTGAAACTGCTATCCAGTACCTGACCAGTGCCGCTTTTCATCTCAGGCAGGTAAAAGAAGACCAGCCAAATAGCAAGCGACATAAGAATGACAGTGGCGATAGTAAGTGCTTTTTCTGTGTTCCATTTTAAGGACATGCTGTCTCCTGTGACATAACCGATGCTTTACTTTTTATTTAAAGGCTTTTACTTTCAGGGTTCTTATTCCTGGATGGTGAATTCGAATACCAGATGCCCCACAGCAAAGAAGACGAGGTCATAGACAAGCAGGAGCCTCAATTCTGTATATATGGTGCTGATGTCACCATCTGCCAGTAGCTTGCCGGTTGCCATCACAGTCGGGATAAGGATTGGAATGATAAGTGGAAGCAGCAGTATGGGGAGCATTATTTCCCTTGCACGGGTGTTGACAGTGAGAGCTGATAGCAGCGTCCCGACAACGACAAAGCCCAAAGTACCGAGAAATATAACAAGTGCCAGGCCTGCAAAGCCGCTGATCTCATAATTGAACAGCACGACAAAGACCGGAATGGTCAGCAATTCAACAAGGACCATTACTACTGCACTGGATATCGTTTTACCTGTATAGATAGCTCCGCGGTCGACAGGGCAGAGTTTCAATCCTTCCAGGCATCCGTTGTCCATCTCAGAACCAAAAGCACGCGAGAGACCCAATGTTCCGGCAAAGACAAAAGCTATCCAGAGTATTCCCGGAGCTAGATTTTCAATGATATCGGGCTGGCTCAGCAACTCCCCCAAAGCTATGCTGAATATAACTATCACAAGCAGGGAGAATATGAACATGGAATTGAGCATTTGCTTGGTCCTGAACTCCGACCTGAGGTCCTTTGCTGCGATGTGGATGCTTTTTATCATTTGCTCCTGTCCCCTTCACTATAAGCTGGAAATTCCCTCAGCGTCCGTATCCCCGCACACAAGTGACCTATAGATGCTATTGAAGTTCTCTGCGCATGCAAAATCCACTCGCATGGAATCGTGAACGATTTTCCCGCAATCCATAATGATAGCACGGTCACATAGCTGCAATGCCCTTTCGATGTTATGGGACACCATAACCTTTGTAACCATGTTTGTATCCAGTGAACTCAAGGCATTTTCGAATGTTTCCGCAGCCCTCTGGTCAAGTCCGGTGTACGGTTCATCCATGAGCAATATGGAAGGCTGATGTACAAGTGCCCTTGCAATGGATAAGCGCTGTTTCATTCCCCTGGAGAAGGAGCCCACCCTGTCATCTCCACGTTTCAGCAGACTTACCTGAATCAGCAGTTCCTCGATGCGTTCATCAAGGGTGATTTTTCCCAGACCATACATTTTTCCAAAGAATCGAAGATTTTCCCTTGCTGTCAGTTCGTCATACAGATAGGTCTCATGTGACACCACCCCTATCATCTGTCTTGCAGCCGCAGGATCCTTTTTGATATCAATGCCGTTCATTATAACAGTACCCTTTGTCGGCGTGATAACGGTTGAAAGCACCTTCAGGAGAGTAGTCTTGCCAGCTCCGTTAGGGCCAAAAATACTCACAAACTGACCCTTTTCAACCTGAAGGTCGATATTCTTTAGTGCCACGCGGTTCCCAAAACTCTTCCGTACACCGCTGGCTGATATGATTGGATCCATTGGGAGTATATTGACTATAGTATAAATTAACGTTTTGTTGCAGCAAGGCTTCGAGCAGGAGAACTTCTCCAGCAGAGTCATACCCTTTGAAAGAAATTTGCTATCATAGAAGGTTACTAAAAAAATCACTCAAGTGCCATAAGAAATTATCATCTGAACTCTACTAAAACATATTGAAATTATAACAGCATCGAATTATTTGATAATAAAAGAATATCATCTCGTACATTTAATTTAAGCCTCAGTTGAAATAAAGACTCACCTTACAAATAACATCTCACCAGATATTAAATACAGTTTAGGTTAAATACGGAAAATTGCTTATTAGGTATTGCGGGTCGTGGGGAAAATGAACCGCAACACGGGAGTGGATCAGTTGAGAGATGTTGGGGAACATCTCGGATTCGTTAGGAGAGAGGCGCCTTAAAGCGTGGTGGTTTCCAGGCGCCTCCTTCTATCCAACCTAATAAGCCTTTTCAGATGTTTGAGAGATATTGGGGAATATCTCGGATTCGCAAGGAGAGATGCTCTAAATAGTAGTCTTTTTATACTACCTCACTCTATCCTTCACAAATCATAAGAGGTTTTCTAGTATAAAACGTTCTCGTAATCGAAAATGTTTTCCTGCAAGGAATATTTTGATTAAAGTTCCGTTATTGGTGTTGAGTCTTTCAGGTAATACTCAAAGAGCTCTTTTCCCCATTGAAGCGCACTTTCACTCGAACAAATAACTCGTTTATTATCCGAAACACCTTGATGTGTCAATAATTTCAACATTATGCTATAGTCATTGATTGAAATAGATAAGAAGTCAAAACGATTTGGATATATACTCAAGTTAATGTTTGAATTTTGGCTGAATACCTTGAATTTTTCGGGATTGTCATGCATGAGTTTTTCAGAGAGCTCTTTCGAGATGATTATGGATATATTCACTTTATTTGCTATTAACTCGGAAAATATTTGTTCAAAATGAGGAAATACAAATGAACTCATCGTGAATACAGATTCTGACCTTTCAGCTTCTTCAGTAAACTGTTTGTCCTCCTCGAATATCTCGAACATCTCGGATTCGTAAGGAGAGAGGTGCTTCAAAGCGTGGTGGTTTTC